>JAJEAX010000275.1 GCA_022822565.1 Candidatus Latescibacterota bacterium | reverse complement strand
GAGGGATTTCAAACTCTGTACGCGGCAGGACATGTCGATGTGCTGGTATTTGAAAGCGACGCCGAGGAAGCCAGGGTGCTTTTAAAAGACCTTTGATGTATCGCCCCGCGCTTTCTACAAGAAGGCGATGAGGTTAATTTGATTTAAGTTGGGGGATCAATAGCGGATCTGATTTACGCCAGGGCTTGAGGGCAAATCGGCAGCCCAGGCCTTGCTCAATCTCACGCCATTTTTTTTCTTCTCCTGGCGTGATAAACGTAACCGCCTTTCCCGCACGGCCCATGCGGCCAGTCCGTCCCACCCGGTGCGTGAAAAGCTTCTCTGAGTCCGGCAAGTCATAGTTGATGACCTGGCCGATGCCCTCAACGTCCAGGCCTCGGGCAGCCACGTTTGTTGCCACCAAAATCGGTGCAGTGCCAGAACGGAAGGCCATCATCACACGCTCGCGAGCGTTTTGGCTGAGATCGCCCCGGAGCACGCCTACGGGGTAACCCAACGTATCGAGCCGTCTCGCCAGCCTTTTGACGCCGTGCCGGGTTCTGCCAAAGACAATAACCGGATCGCCGTCCCGCTGGTCCAACTGCGTTTGGAGTGCCTTTATCTTGTCTTTTTGCCGGATGGTATATACCAGGTGCTCCACAGAGGGCAGTGTTTGAAGGTCGTCGTCCATCTTCACCGTTACCGGATTCCGCAGATATTTTTTCGCTGTGTTCTCCACCCACTCAGGCATGGTTGCAGATAGGAGAGCGGTCTGCCGCCTGGAGGGCGTCTGGCTAAGGATCGCTTCAACATCTTGGGCAAAACCTTTATCCAGCATTTCATCCGCCTCATCAAGGACAAGGAATTGCACTGATCGCAGGTCTAATGTGCCTTGTCGTATATGGTCCAGTGTACGGCCCGGGGTCCCAATGATGATCTGGGGACCGCTCTTCAATGCCTTGTACTCTGGCCTCAATGATCGACCACCATACAATAATGTCACGCGCAACCGCTGCGATGAAGCCAGGGTCTCTGTGACTTTAGCTACCTGAATGGCCAACTCTCGTGTGGGCACTAGCACAACAGCCTGGACCCGCCGCACCGATGGGTTCAGAGACTCTGCCATGGGTACTGCAAACGCCAGAGTCTTTCCAGACCCCGTGCGCGCCTGTCCGATCAAGTCCCGTCCTGCCAGGAGATGGGGGATGGATTTCGCCTGAATGGGCGTGGGCTCTGATATGTTCATCCTGGAAATTGCCTCTCTGGTAGCGACTTTCAACGTCATTTTAGGAAATGCGGTAGCACTGGTGCTATTAGAGATGGGTTTAGTAGTATGTGATCTGCTTACGGGGCCTTTGGCTGGGGAAGAATGGCCGTTGCGACGGTTTTTGAAGCAAGAGCGACAATACACCGGCCTGCCTGGTTTTAGCCGGAAAGGGACGGTTGTCAACGTATTGCAATCGGCGCACGCGGTGCGCTTTGCACGGCGAGATGGGCGCGGGTTAGTCGATCGAGATTTACGAGGCATGCGGGAATAGACTCCTTAGTCTAAAGATGAGACTGGTGACTCAGCGTGGGTAGCCTTTAAGTCTATGGGAAGTGAACACATGTGTCAAGCGCAATTTCTGAAATCATTTGTTCTGAGCCTCGTACGAGTTTGGGGCAATGTCTCTGCCTGTTTAGCTATTGACGAAACATTTTCTTGACAGAGAATTTTGGTTTTTATATATCCGAAGCGGAATTTTCACTATTAAATGACGACCATCCCCCAGGACTCGCCTGAGAAACGTCATTCGGGCTTTGCTCAGTCGCGTTAAAATTGAGGGTTTGATATGCAAAATATCTTGAAGTTGATGGGTTATATGCGCCCCTATTGGAAGCAGGCGACGATTGGTCCGTTGATGAAATTGATCGAGGTGATGCTGGAGTTGATGCAACCCCGGTTGGTGCAGCGGATTGTAGATGAGGGGATTGCCAGGGGAGATCTGGATCTTGTGATTGAAACCGGTTTGTGGATGTTCGGTCTGGCTATTGGGGGCGTTTTATTTGGTATCGGCAATGCCTGGTTTGGCGTGTGGGTGGCGCAGCGGGTGGAGACCGATGTGCGAAGCGCGCTTTTTGGCAAAATTCAGTCGCTGTCGTTTGGCAATCTGGACAAATTGTCAACGGGGCATCTGATTACGCGGCTGACCAACGATGTGCGGCAAGTTGGAGAAGTGGCGCGCTTGTTATTGCGCATTCTGTCGCGTATGCCCATGTCGATGGTGGGTGGTCTGGTGATGGCGATTGTGACCAGTCCCCGCCTGGGATTAATCTTTATTGGATTGGTGCCCGTGGTTCTGGGGACTCTGATTCTGGTGTTTCGAAAAGCCAATGCGATGTTTGCCGAAGTGCAGAATCGCCTGGATCGGGTGAATCAGGTGACGCAGGAAAATCTGGCAGGCGTGCGTGTGGTGAAGGCTTTTTTGAGGGCAGACCACGAGATCGAACGGTTTGGAACGGCCAATAACAGGTTGATGGAACAGACGATTCGGGTGACGCAACTGGTGGCGCTGGTGATGCCGGTTATGATGCTGGTACTGAATCTGGGCGTTGTGGCGGTGATCTGGTTCGGGGGGATTGCAGTGACCCAGGGAGGGATGAAGCTGGGCGAGATTATTGCGTTTATCAATTATTTGTTGCTTTTCTTGCAATCCCTGATGATAGGCAGTATGGTGCTTATCCGGATGTCTCGAGCAGAGGCTTCTGCCGAACGCATTATCGAGGTGCTGAATAGCGAGCCAGAGGTGCATGATCGGGCGGATGCAAAGCGCGATGTGGTGTTGAAGGGACAGGTCGCGTTTGAAAATGTGACGTTCAGTTATAATGAGACGGCGGAGGATCCGGTATTGCGGAATCTGAATTTTGTCGCCGAGCCGGGGCAGAAGGTGGCGATTTTGGGATCGACAGGGGCGGGCAAGTCGTCGCTGGTGAATCTTATCCCGCGGTTTTACGATGTGGATGCAGGGCGGGTGATGGTGGATGGGATGGATGTGCGGGATGTGGATCAGGGGGCACTGCGACAGCAAATTGGAATGGCACTCCAGGAGTCGGTCCTTTTTTCGGGTACTATTCGGCACAATATTCGGTATGGGCGGCCCGATGCGACCGATGAAGAGGTCGAGGCTGCTGCCCGTTCGGCAATGGCACACGATTTTATTGTCCAGTTTCCAGATAAGTACGAGACGCTATTGGGCCAGCGCGGCGTGAATTTGTCGGGAGGGCAGAGGCAGCGGATCGCGATAGCCCGGGCGTTGATCTCCCGTCCAAAGGTGTTGATTTTAGACGATAGTACCAGTGCGGTAGATCTGGAGACAGAGGCGAGAATTCACGATGCGCTCGAAGAGATGGTCGGGTGTACGAGTTTTCTGGTAGCGCAGCGCATCAGTACGGTGTTGCAGGCCGATAAAATTCTGGTGCTGGACGATGGGGTGCTGGTTGCCGAGGGCACGCATCAGGAGTTGATAGAATCCAGTTCGGTATATCAGGAGATTTACGATTCACAGCTCGGAGAGGGAAACGGATATGGCGGAAGAGCGCAGAGTTGATCGACAGGGCGACGGTGAACAACGGGGACCGGGCGGGATGATGATGGGGGGGCGCCGGCGAATGATGATGATGGGAGACGATGAGCGGGCGCGGGATTTTCGGGGGACTGCTCGCCGTTTGATGGGGTATATGAGGCACTACAAGGGGACGTTGGTCGGGGTGGTGGGGCTGGTGGTGGTCTCAACGGGTTTGGAGGTGGCAGGCCCGTATTTGATGGGGCGTGCGATTGATGAATATATTGTCGATAACGATTTGCCCGGACTTTTTCAAATTGCCCTGTTGATGGCGGGGGTGTATGTGGCCCTGGCACTGACGACCTGGCTTCAGTCTTTTGTTATGGCGCGAGTATCTCAAAATGCTGTTCGGGATTTGCGTCAGGATATTTTTAACCGCTTGCAGGTGCTTTCGCTGCGGTTTTTTGATCGGCGTGCCAGTGGCGATCTCATGAGCCGGGTGACCAATGATGTGGATAATATCAGCAGTGTGTTGTCGGAGAGCGTGACGCAGTTGATTAACAGTGTATTGACCCTATTGGGCGTGTCGGCTATGATGTTTTGGATGGATTGGCCGCTGGCGTTGATTAGCTTGCTTACCTTTCCGCTGATGACGTCTTTGACAGCGCAGGTCGCCAAACGCGCACGGCGGGGTTTTCGCGAGCAGCAAGAGGCACTGGGGGAGCTCAATGGGATGGTTGAAGAGACGATTGCGGCAGAACAGGTGGTGAAGGCTTATGGACGTGAACAGGCGTCGATTGAGACATTTGAAAAGTTCAACAACAGGTTGAAGTATGCCGGTACCCGCGCACAGTTTTTCGGGACACTGATGCCGCCCCTGACCTTTTTTGTGAATAATATGGGCCTGGTGATTGTGGCTTTTGCTGGTGGCTATATGGCGGTTCAGGGCGATGTGACAATAGGTGTGATTGCCGCTTTTATCAGTTATGTGCGGCAGTTCGGACGGCCTTTGGGACAGGTTGCCAATTTGTACAATTCGATACAGTCGGCACTGGCAGGAGCAGAGCGGGTTTTTGAGACTATTGACGAGTTTCCCGAAGCACCTGACCTGCCAGATGCGGTCGCGTTAGAACGGGTTCGGGGCGATGTGATTTTCGATCAAGTGTGTTTTGGGTATGAAAAAGACGTGCCGGTGCTCAAAGAGGTGAGTTTGCACGCCAGGCCGGGTGAGAAGATTGCGCTGGTGGGACCGACGGGAGCGGGGAAGACGACCATTGTGAATTTGCTGACCCGGTTTTACGATATCGATAGCGGGGCGATCTGTATTGACGGCTATGATATTCGGCATGTGAAACGGGACGCGTTGCGTCGGCAACTGGGCATTGTGTTGCAGGATACTTTTTTGCTGTCTGATACTGTGCGGGAAAATATCCGATATGGGAGGCTCAGTGCTTCGGATGAGGAGGTGGTTGATGCGGCCAAATTGGCCAATGCAGATCCCTTTATTCACCGATTGCCCCAGGGCTATGATACGGTGCTTTCGGAACGCGGCGGCAATTTGAGCCAGGGGCAGCGGCAGATGCTGGCCATTGCGAGAGCCGCGCTGGCCGATCCGTCGATTCTCATTTTAGATGAGGCGACGTCCAG
>JAJEAX010000385.1 GCA_022822565.1 Candidatus Latescibacterota bacterium | reverse complement strand
AAAACCCTGGCGCTGCATACACCCTTCCGGCGCAAAATTTCCATCGGTGCCAGACCAGACGGATCTGTTAAGCTGGGGGATAATCTCAGAAGTTGACTCCCAGGCATCGTAAAGTAGCCTGGCATTTACACCGGGGAAACGGTGTTTCAGGACAGCTTCCCAGTAGTCTCGGTCGAGTTTGTTATTATAAGATAGCTGTCCCCAGAGCCGGAATCGATACCAGTGCTTGTCTATCTCCAACCGCCCGGACATCTCCGGATTCTTAGCAATAAACTCGCGCCCCCAGACATAGCCGTCCGATCCCATAAGAAAGCCGGGTGAATGATCGTGTGGCATCTCTTTGATAAACTCGCGCACAAAATCCGGACTGCCCCAGCGATGCATGAAAATGTCATCATTGCGCAAGTTGAGCCAGACTTTGAAATTATCCAGCCAGCCATCATCCACGATACGTCTTTCCCATTCCTGCGGCCTTCTCATCGAATAGATATGCGCGACCGCATATTTTACACTGGTTTCCAGAGCGCCACCCGTATAATTTTTAAAGGCATCTGTGACGTAGGGATGGTCTGTTACGTGTCTGCGAAAAATAAAGCGAATTTTGCGGTCGGGTTGTTGCTCCAACACATCCATAATGCCTCGACCGTAGGTGTTGAAGATAAAGTTTTCGATCGAATGTTTGCCTTTAATGACATTATCCGCGTTTTCGCCAGCCGTGACGCCAATCCCCGCAATCTGCGGATAGGTCAGCAATGCCTGGCGCACACTCTTTCGCATATAATCGACAGTGACGGGGTTGGTCTGATCCTGCGTTATGCCGTGTTTTCCGGTCGCGCCAAAAGTGAAGACGTTCCAGTGAAACAGATAAATTTCAATCCCGCGATCCTCAGCGTATTGGAATACCCGTTGCCAGTGCGCGATTTTCTCTTTGATGGAGATCTTTTTCACCAGCTTCAGGGTGCCCGGTTTGTCAAAATCCACATCCTGCCACTTGTTTTTAGTGCGCGGATAAATATCGACGCCGATGCGATAGATATCGTCCAGCGCGACTTCGGGATACTCTTCCAGCTTGATAATAGAAGGATATGGATGGGTCGTCCACAGGCTCAGCACATTGTAGCGATAACGCGCAAGGGCATCGAGATAGGCTTTCCAGAAGTCAAAGTCCCAGACCGTTTCAATATTGTTCTGTGCCGAATCTCCCGTGTCGTCGTAGGATGGGGTGCGCGTATCTAGGGGGATATTAAATTTAATCCCGCGTTTTTTCACGAAGGGGGCGCGTTCCTGGTCTTCTATCGGAAGACCGAGGCGCAAAAGGTCGGCTACTTCGAGACCGCCATACATCGCACCCGTTGCATCTGTACCGGTAATCTCTATCTCGGCCGGTTCAACAGTCCGAATTTGAAATGCTTCGGGTAATGTCTCATCCGGCTTAATGGTCAACGAAACCTGTAGATTTTTTCGCCCCACCTCTTTTAATGCATCGTTTAGTTCCTGCGCCGCGAACACCAACTGCGAGATATTTGCATCGTATTCGACCGAAGCTGTGAGACGACCCGGTAGGAGAATGCCCAAAACGAATAACAAATAGAGAAATGAACTGGGTGTCTTTTTCATTATCTCAATCCTCTAATTCTCAAAATAGACATCAGGTCGTCTTCAATTCATCAGCATTATCCCGCAATTTTCGGAACGCTTCGAGGATGAGGTCCATGTTTTCGCGCGGGCCGAGAAGAATGCGGTGCGTGAGATCAAGGGCTTCGGTTTCGTGAATGCGCTCGGCTTCGGGACAATAGACTCTGGTGTAGTCGATGGGATCAGCCCGGTACAACGGACAGCGGATTGGACAGCCTGTTTCGCCCCATTTGCCGCTGGCAAACATGCTAAATTGATAGAGGGGCTTTGTCGGGCCAATGCCACAGGGCACGCCTTCGGCCTGGAGTGCTTTGCGGAATTGGTCGCGGTGGATGCCTTCAAATTCTTCGGATATAAATTTGAAGTGCCAGCGATAGGGATTCCAGCGGGTGACGCGCTCGTCTATGTCGAGACCAGTGAGCCCGGGAATAGATTCCATTCCTTTGTGGAGATACTTGAGATTTTTCCATCGAATTTCTGCCTGTTCTTCGAGGCGGGTGAGTGCGATCAGGCCGATGGCCGCTTCAAATTCGCCCAGTCTCAGGGTTGTGGCAGGCCAGGTAAAGTTCAGGCTTTCTTCGCCTCTGTCTCGGCCTGCGTGATGATACCGAAAGGCTTTTTCATACAGGCTTTCGTCTCTGGTCATCACCACGCCGCCTTCGCCTATGGCGAGTACTTTGCCAGGCATGCAGGAGAAACCAGCAATGTCGGCGTGAGAACCCACGCCTTTGCCTCTCCATTGCCCGCCGTGCGCATGAGAACAGTCACTGACCAGGCCGATGTTGTGTTTGCGGCAGATGTCACCCAAAGCATCTGTATCGCAGGGCATGCCGCCCATATCTACGGCAACCACTGCCCGGGTGCGCGGCGTGATGAGGGCTTCTACGCTTTTGGGATCGATGGTGTAGTTGCGCGGGTCGATGTCGGCAAAGATGGGAATGCCATTGCAAATCATGACGCAGGAAGCAGACGCGATATAAGTTGATGCAGGGACAATGACTTCACAGCCAGCTTCGACGCCGAGGGCGCGCAAGCAGGTTTCGAGTGCTGTGGTGCCTGTGGAGACAGCAAGGGCGTATTTGCTATCGTGAAATTCTGCAAAGGCCTGTTCAAATGCGTAGAGTTTGCTGTCGCCATGGTTGTAATAGTCAAATCCACTGCGCCCCCATTTGTGACTGCGAAGGACGCCGACAACAGCGTTCTCTTCGCGTTCATCGTGAACCGGCCAGGGTTGGCGCAGGTCTCTATTGACCGTTTTTGAACCACCGTTGATCGCGAGTTTGGGCATTGAAGCGCTCCTGATGGGATGAATTATCGTGCAGTTTTGTGAGTAAGGTTTGCGTTTCGTCAATCCAGCGTTCACCTGTGCAGGGAACAACGCAGGCGCGGTTGTATTCGGGTGGGTCGCCTGGGTAGGGGGTAACGCCGTAGCCGCCGAAGTTATACGCGCGGCGATTTGGTACATAGCCACATGAACCCTGAGAATAGCCCATGACAATCGTGCGCGCAAAAGGGGATGATGATTGGGTGGATAGGGATAGCTCGATGAAGGGTTCACCCTGCCAGAAGACGAGTGATAGGTCGTCGCTTATGCGGATGGCGGGGATTTCGATTCGGATGGTTTTTTCGTTTGTGTATCGGTTGGGAAGTGTGTCTTGCCAGCGCTCTACTTTAAGTGAAAGATTTGTTTCTGGTGTTGCTTGTGTCCAGGCAACGATGGCTTCTCTGGCGAGCGCTTTGCCCATTTCTTCGACCGTATCATAATTGTCTCTGGGTTCCTGAATCGGAAGTATGTTGCCACATGCCCCTTGTAGAAATATTGAGAAGGGTATAGCTGTGCCTGCTTCAAAGTGGCGACAGGTAGCACCGGGATATTCGGCGGTGAAGAGACGATTGGCGGTCATCATGATGACGGGATGAGCGGCAAAGTGGATTGCGGTCGCGATGGGTTGGCCATTGGGTGTGTCGAATCGCAGGACAGTGACAGCGGGGTCAACAGGGCCGTTGGGCAGTTTTTCGGGATTGAGATTAAACGATTTAAAGCTGCCGTCGGGCAATATCTGGCGTCTGTTATAGGCGAGGTCGGTGTTGACAGAGCCAGTTGAGAGTGTGGCGGGTTTAAGATTGGTTATAGACGCGACAGCCGCATCGACAACCTGCTTTCTCATGTGAACAATCGCATCATCTTCGGGGCTTCCGCCAAAGTAATAGATGCATTCTGGACCACTGTGATTGTGGGTGCCACACAGGATCAGGTTTTCGGGTGGAAGATCGGATTGTGCGGCAAAAGCATCGCGCATGGCATCGACGTCGATCCACTGAAAGCTCAGGAGATCTGCCGAGCAAATGACGATTGTGGTCGTATCGTCAGATAGTGCCAGCGCTTTGACGTATAATGGGTCATGGA
Source organism: Candidatus Latescibacterota bacterium (assembly GCA_022822565.1). Taxonomy (GTDB): domain Bacteria; phylum Latescibacterota; class UBA2968; order UBA2968; family UBA2968; genus VXRD01. The sequence continues at coordinate 7,613 of JAJEAX010000385.1, read as the reverse complement.
TGCCTTCTGCAATGCGAGGTTGCATGGGCGAGCGGTTTACGGGAAAGGCACCCATAGCCGATCCCGTAGATGGTGTGATGTCTCGTTGTGCTGTACCAATCTTTATTATATCTGCCAAGGCTCAGATCTCCTGTTTGAATGTTCGGGAAACCCACACTGTTTTGTTTAAAGCGTCATCACATTCCACGGTTGTGTCGGATAATCTACCCACTGTTTTGATCCGCGCTCAAACGCCCGCCGATACTCAGCCATTGCGCCTGCTTGTAGTTCTGCAATTCGCGGTGCATGTGCCGGGTCATTTGCCAAATTCACAAACTCATACGGGTCTTCGGCAATGTGATAAAGCTCTGGTCCATAAGGTCCGTGAATATATTTCCACTCCTGCGTGCGAATGCTCAGGCTTAAATCTCGCGGATACTGTAACTCCGTAATCGCCACCTCGCGTTCACGACCATCAGCCAGAGACTTCAAACTCATGCCGGGTAAATGCACGGGTATATCCATTCCCGCAAAATCGAATGCTGTAGGTAGTACGTCCAATAGATTCACAAGTGAATCGCTCACCAAACCCGTTTGAAATCCCTTTGGCGGTTTTACAATGAATGGAATGCGAATGGCCTGTTCGTAGAGATTGTATTTCGAAAATGCGGTCACGCCTCGCGATCCCAACAGTTCACCGTGGTCAGAAAGAAAAATGATCAGCGTGTCATCGTACAATCCATTGCGGTCCAAAGCGTCTATCACTTGCTGATGACACCGGTCGCAGGCCGTGACAAAAGCCATGTAATTTGCAATCGCATCTCGCAGTTCTTCCCGTTCTAATCCGACAAAATTGGGATAGGCATCTCTATCGGGTAAATTATCCGGCGGTTCAGGTGGTAACGCAACGTCAGCAGGGTCGTATAAATCTGCCAAATTAGCTGGTGTTACATGAGGCGCATGAGGCCCTGACAAACTGCAAATCATGAAAAACGGATTGTCCTTGTTCTCTTCCACAAAGGCAGCAGCCTGTCCGCCAACCCACCAGTCGCGCGTTTGTTCTAACCTCAAGCTGGTCGTAAACCCCTTAAATGCCGCCGCGCAATTGTCTCCACCCTGACCAATCCCACGCGCTTCCCGCTCGCCTGTCCCCGTTTTCACCCAATCCCGATGTTCCGCCACAAAATGGCTGTCCATGCGCTCGCCCGTCTCGTGAAACGGCCCTGCCCGATGATCAAATCCGTAATAGTTGTTGCGTTCAATAGCCGCCTGATACGGTATTGTATGCATCTTGCCAAAGGCACCCGTTACAAAACCTGCCTGCCCAAACGCCTTTCCCATTGTCCATTCGGGGATTTGTGCGGGATCTAATAAATGTCGATTGGAATAAATTCCTGACTGAAATGCATATCGCCCGTGCAACATCGAATGGCGACTCGGCAAACACGGCGATACGGCACACGTTGCCTGCGTGAACCGAATGCCGTCCCGAGCCAAACGATCATACACAGGTGTCTGTAACCCCGGATAACCCGCACATCCGAGAAAGGAATGCGCGTGCTGATCGTTCATTAAAATCACAACATTCATAACCATTCTCCTGAAAGTTGCCCGATCAGTAAATATATCGCACCCGCCTGAACTCACCGAGCATTGGGTCCTTTACGCGTTCCATGTGGCCTTGCATACATTGCATTAGCGATTCCTGCAGTGCCTTGTGTGTCTCGATACCGAAGAGATTGTGCAGTTCGTGCGGGTCGTTTTCGAGATCATATAGCTCGCCGATATCCGATTGATTAAATACGAACTTGTGCGTCCTGGTGCGTACCATACGAGACTTGTGCTCCTGAATCTGACCGTTGAACTGACAATACACGCTGTCACGTCCCGTCGGTTCATCCTCACCCTTTAAGAGCGGGAGAATGCTCTGCGTGTCGGGCACAATATCGGGTTGCAGCCCGGCGGCTTCCAAAAAACTCGGAAACAGATCTTGCAGATAGACGAATTCGTCGTTCTCTCGGCCTGGCTGTCGGCATTCGGGATGCGCTGCAATCAGAGGCAGGCGAAAACTCTCCTCATCAAAAAAAGGCCCTTTTTCAAACAGCTTGTGTGCCCCCATATTGTCACCGTGATCGGTGGAAAATACAACAAGCGTGTTTTCCGCCAGGCCGAGCGTTTCCAACTCGGAAAGCATACGCCCCACCAGATCATCGATCATCGTCATATATCCCCAGTAGCGCGCCGTGATCTCCGCCCATTCGTCCCAGTTGTTGGGGTCAATCCCCCAATAACGAGACACCAGAGTCTGAACATAGGGGCGATTCTCCAGCGTATCGCAGAAACTCGGGTCCTCTGGAATGGACTTCGGGTCGTACATCGAGTAATACGGTTCTGGCACGATACACGGACTGTGCGGTCCCCAGAAATTGGTCCAAATAAAAAAGGGATCTTCTTCCTGCGCATATGCCTGCATCAGCTCAACTGTTTCCGAGGCGACCATGGCTTCGAAATTGTGCTCTATAGTTCCGGCATGGAGGCCGTGCAATTCCCGATTTTGCTGCCCTGGATTTCCCTGGGCATAGAATGCTTCTATCAGCTCTGGTGGTTCCAGATTCTTCTCGTTCAAATAGTCCAGGTAATTTCTCGCAATCTGAGAATCCTTCCGCGCACCGCTCTTGATACCCGGCATATTGATATTGGACGCGGGATAGCCATATCCGGGGAAGTCTCGTTTACAGCGAAATCCCCAATCACTCGGATTCTTCTGGTGATCCACATGCCACTTTCCCGCATACCCCAGGTTGTATCCTGCCCGGGGTAGCTCTGTCGCGAAATTGGGAAGCGACTGATCCAACTGACCGCCGTTGGTTTCAACCCCGGTAATGTGACCGTACCGGCCTGTAAATAGCGCGGCTCGACCGGGCGCACATGGGATGATAAGCGGAAAAGCATTGTTGAAACGCACGCCCCGGCTTGCCAGGTTGTCAATATGTGGTGTTCTGCACTGGGAGGCACCATAACAACCCAGCAGATCCCAGCGCTGTTGATCTGTAAGAATGAGCAGAATATTCGGTTTTTCTTGCATAACAATTCTCCCTAACTCGCCATGGCCAGTACCTGGTCTTCATCTATCAGGAATTCTTTCGGTAAATCGAGGGGGTGGCCGTTTTCACACACGGGCAAATAATCCAGGTATTGATTTTTAGGCCTGATCGCCCGCATCCAGGGCACATCGCGTTTGGCAATAAACGTCCCTGCCAGACCGATGCGTTGTTTGTCTGAACGGTTTGGCCCGCTGTAGTGCAATGCATTTTGATGCCACACGAGAATATCTCCGGGTTCCATCTCACAGGCTACCGCATCCTGTTCCAGGTTATAGCCGTGATCGCGCGGATCCACTTCCGTGAGCTTATTGCCTTGCCGCTGGTGTGCTATGCGTCCCAGCTTTTGTGAAAAAGGAATCAACTGCAAGCATCCATTCTCTTTTGTTGCCCGATCAATTGCAATCCAGAAATCAAACATCATAGGTTCGTTGGGATCATAGGGGGCCGGTGGCATACTCCAGGCTGCAGAATCCTGATGCCAGGGCGTAATAGAACCGTGCCTGGGTGGTTTTAAAAAGAAACCACCGGCGTTTACACAAAAATCATCCTGCAAAACAGAGCGCACCAGCCCGACGGTTCGCGGATTTGAAATCATCTTTTTCCAGAGTGTCTCATTGTGATACGCCGGACTATTCAAGCGATAAAATCGGTGCAATGGATTCCCGGCATTCGGCCGGTCCTCCTTTACATGCCCAACTCCTAATTGTTCATATATGTCGGCGTGTTCGGCAATAAACCGAACGCGCTCTTTGATTATGGGGATATCGTCCTGGTTCAACAGACCATGAAAGATGAAATATCCCTTGTCCAGCAATTCCCTGTTCCAATTCTTGTCGCGTATCTCGTCTCTTTTCATAGCAGATTCCTCTGTTAATGGTCTAATCCGCCAGCCCATCCCGGTTTTCATCGTCTATGCCGGCATAGGGGCTTTCAACGATTGCTTCCCAGGCCACCCGACGCATAATCCTGTCAACCCGTTCGGGGATCCCCTCCGGCGCGTAATCGGCGATGGTTTCCGGGCTTCTCCGGTAAAGCATTCCGAAGTACATATATCCCGCCAGTTGCTCAATTCCGCTTGTTCTGGATAGATGACCGCCATCTCGATAGATTCCGCGTTTGCCGGCTCGCCCCCGATCTTCATCGATGCAGTCAAATTCGGGAAGTTTTCCATCATGGTACAGCCGGATCATCTTCATGACGGCTTCTCCCGCTGGGATCATGTGAACTTTTCCAGGATATTTCTCTTTCAAACTGGTGTATAGCTGTTCAGCGATGGTTTTTTGCAGATATTTGTGATCGGCCTCCAGGCTGGCCATTACCTCATCGGGCTGCTTTTTCTTGTAAGAGGGAAGATGTCGTGGCCATCCGTCTTGGATATAGAACCTCATTTCGGGATTGTTCTCAAGGCAGAAGTCGATCCACTGTGTGTAATACTCGGGCAGATCATCGTAATAGCACCCCCAGGTCATGACGTCCCATTCGCCAGTTGCAATCGCGGGCAGCAAAATGGGCGCAGGGGGTGTGTCTTCGTTCCATTTGCCGAATTCCTTGAGCCATATTGCATTGGCGGCGCCTGTTGATCCGCCCCCTCCGTGGATCCGCTGGTGATGGCCCGTGTATCCCGCCGCCTCGGCAATTTCGAGGAGCTTGTTTCGGCCCGGTGCGACCCAGCTATGTCCCGTCATTACGATTCGAAGGCCATTCCCTTTCTCAAAGGATAAGGGACCTCGCTGCGCCGAGTTTTTCCCCATTTCTATGAATTTGGCGAACTCGGCTTTGTCCGGTGTGTGAATCTGGGTCTTTTGTATCCGCGCGCCAGTCCGGTTGGGTTGCGTGCTGTTCGGCCCAATTGTTTCGGCCTGATATGTGCGCCATTCCGCTGCTGTAAGAATTCCATCCTTATTCTTATCCGCCTTTGGATACTGCGCCAGAAATCTTTTGAAGCGCGGATCCGTCTCCGATGTTCTCTGTTGCGCCAAAGCCAGTCCCATAAAACTGCAAAGGCAAACTGTAAAGATGAACCATTTTGTTTTCATCGGCTACTCCTCCGTGTTAGGGGTGGGAAATACATTTGACAATAGGGGCAGCATCACTGATGTAGCAAGCTCACTTCTTTTATATGTTCTCCATAGCCTGACGGCGGCGGCGGCGGGCTAGTTCGCGCAGATCAACAACTTCATCTGTCTCATCCACAATTTCACGTCCAATTATCTCTTCAAGCACGTCTTCCAGGGTCACCACACCCGCCAATCCACCGTATTCATCGATCACGACAAACAGATGTTGCCTGCGCTCGAGAAACATGCGCAACACCCGATCCAATGTCAGCGTTTCCACCACGAAGTGCACGCCTCGCGAGAGGCTTTGAATGGGAACATCTTCGCGACCTTCGGCAGCCGACGACAAAATATCCCGACGGTACACGATCCCAACAACGTCTTCGGCATCTTCATCTACTATGGGAATGCGATTATATGATGGAACACCAATTTGTAACACCTCATTTACTTTTTGCTGGGCTTGAAGCGAATAAATGACCGTGCGCGGTGTCATTATTTCCTGAACTGTTTTCTCTTTTAAAAAAAGAATATTCTGAATGGCACTGCCTTCTTCTGCATCGATGGTTCCCGCCTGTCGCCCCATATTTACCAATGCTATGAGTTCCTCTGAAGATACGACATGTTCGACTTTTCCAGGAGATATTAGCCGTGTCACAAATTGGCACAGCCAGATAATCGGTGCTTGTATCCAGATCAAGAATTGGATGGGATAGGCAATCAAGGATACGAGGTGCCGGGCATAAACCACGCCAATTGTCTTTGGAATAATCTCAGAAAATAAAAGTATCACCAGGGTAAATACCACTGAAAAATGCGGCAACCACGGCTCACCCAGAACTTCTGCCGCTGCCGCTCCAGCAAGGGCGGCGCCACCCGTATGTGCAATTGTGTTGAGAGATAGAATACCCGCAATGGGCACATCCACATTTTCTCTAAACTTTTTCAATAACCGGCCAGAAACACTGCCAGTTTTCGCCAGCGATTCGATATGACCAATAGGAACTGAATACAATGCCGCTTCAAAAAGTGAACACATAAAAGAAAAGAAAACGGCAAAACTCGCAAAAAAGATCAATTCAAACATTCTGTTACTCCTCTCTGTCTTCTCTGTCTAATATTTGGCTGCTCTCGTAACAATATAGTTTCCGATACCGGTCATTTCCAGCGATATTTCTCTATGCCCAGGAATATCGGAAAGGGGGAATCGATCACATGGGCAAACGCGATGCGAAGTTGAATTAACCGAGACAAATTCCTCTTGCATGGGAATGAGAGAACCCATTTATTTTCCTATTCGTAGGCTTGCAACGATTTTAGAAGGTTGCGCCATAAACAGAACTTTTTTCAGGAGGAACGAAATGACTTCCAATCAGGACTGGTGGCCAGATCAATTGAGCCTGAAGGATCTCCGCCAGAATTCACCCCTGTCCGATCCGATGGACGAGGATTTCAACTACGCTGAGGCGGTTAAGACGCTTGACGTCGATGAGTTGAAGAAGGACATCGAAGAGGTGATGACGACCTCGCAAGATTGGTGGCCCGCCGACTACGGCCACTATGGGCCTCTTTTCATCCGCATGACATGGCACGCCGCGGGCACTTATCGGATCAGTGATGGTCGGGGTGGTGGCGGTTCCGGTCATCAGCGCTTTGCGCCCCTCAATAGCTGGCCCGACAATGGGAACCTGGACAAGGCACGCCGCTTGCTCTGGCCGATCAAGCAGAAGTACGGCCGGAACCTCTCCTGGGCCGATTTGATCATCTTCGCTGGCAATTGCGCTCTGGAGTCGATGGGGTTCAAGACCTTTGGTTTCGCCTTTGGGCGCCCGGATGTCTGGGAGGCAGACGAGACGGACTGGGGCTCCGAGACGACGTGGCTCGACGATCAACGCCACGACGCCGACGGCGAGCTTGATGGACCGCTCGGCGCCGATCACATGGGCCTGATTTACGTGAACCCGGAGGGACCGAACGGCAACCCGGACCCGGTCGCTGCCGCACAATACATTCGCCAGACGTTTAAACGCATGGTGATGAATGACGAGGAGACGGTTGCGCTTATTGCCGGGGGACATACGTTTGGCAAAGCGCATGGTGCTGCTGCTGAGGATAATGTCGGTGCCGAACCAGAGGGAGCCGGGATAGAAGAGCAGGGCCTCGGCTGGAAAAACAGCCACGGTTGCGGCAGAGGCGGCGATACGATCACCAGCGGCCTGGAGGGAGCCTGGACCAGTAATCCCGTGAAGTGGGACAACGAGTTCTTCGAGAACCTGCACAACTACGAGTGGGAACTGACGAAAAGCCCTGCTGGTAAATGTCAATATGCGCCTCAGAATGCCGCCGAAGTAGCCACCGTGCCAGACGCGCACGATCCGTCGAAGAAGCACGCCCCTATAATGCTCACTACGGACCTGTCACTGAGAATGGCTCCGGAGTATGCTTCTATAGCAAAGCGCTTCCTCGAAAACCC
>JAJEAX010000333.1 GCA_022822565.1 Candidatus Latescibacterota bacterium | reverse complement strand
ATACGGGTTGTGCCCCTGGTGGGACTGGCGTTTTTCTTTCACGGTCTTTATATCATTCTCACCGCGGGTGTATATGCCGAAGGTCGCGCGGGATCTCTGCCGTTTATTGTGGGGACTGGTGCGTGTGTGAATATTGTTATCAATATTTTTCTTTTGCCCAAAATTGGATTTATTGCCGCTGCTTATAGTACGCTTATCGCGCATGTTTTGATGACGGTTTTGCTGTATCTTATCGTGCGTCGGTTTTTTCCGGTTCCCTACGAGTATGGGCGTTTGGGGAAAATATGTGTTGCGGGGGCGGTTGTTTTTGTCGTTTTATCTCCTCATCTTCAGGATACGTCCATAGAGGGTGTTATAGCGCGTATCATTTTTGTTGCGGGGTATCCCCTCATTTTGTGGGGCTGGCGTTTTTTTTCTCCTAACAATCGTTGACTTTGGCCAATAGTTCTGTATATTGATTTTTGACAAGGGTCTGCGTGACTGGCGAATGAACGTGGAATCGACCACGGGGAAGCGCAGTGCTCTTTATCCGATAGCCGATCGCCTGGGCTTATGAAAATCCACACACAGCCCGGGCTATTTTTGTATTCGGGCCAAACACGAGGAGAATTCCCATGTCCAGTCCTCTTGCCAACTATCTGTCTCAAAATCCCACCCCAAATTCCGGATTTATCGCCTATTTGGCCGCGCTGGAACAGGTCGCTTCCGTATCGCCCGATGTGGCAAAAAATATTGTGCGCGAGTTGGCCGATCAGCGTTCGAATCTCAAGATGATTGCGAGCGAGAATTACTGTTCTTTGCCCACGCAACTGGCGATGGGCAATTTGCTTACCGATAAATACGCCGAGGGGATTCCCGATCACCGTTTTTACGCGGGTTGCGACAATGTAGATGCGATTGAAAGCCAGGCTGCAAAACTGGCGTGTGATCTTTTTGGCGCGGATCACGCTTATGTTCAACCCCATTCGGGCGCAGATGCCAATATGGTCGCTTTTTGGGCGATTCTTTCGGGGCGCGTTCAAGATGTCGCACTGGAAGAAATGGGGAAAAAATCGCCGTTTGATCTCTCGGCTGAAGCATGGGGCGCACTTCGCACGCAACTGGGCAATCAAAAGCTCCTGGGGCTGGATCTTTCATCCGGGGGACATCTCACGCATGGCTATCGCATCAATGTGTCCGGGCGCATGTTTGAGGCACATGCATACACGGTGAATAAAGAAACTGGCCTGATCGACTACGATGAAGTCCGCGACCAGGCCAGAGAGGTCAAACCTTTGATTCTTTTAGCGGGTTATAGTGCATATCCGCGCAAAATTAATTTCCGCATTTTCCGGGAAATCGCCGATGAAGTGGGGGCTGTTTTTATGGTCGATATGGCGCATTTTGCAGGGTTGGTTGCCGGCAAAGTTTTTGCGGGCGATTTTGATCCGGTTGCCCATGCCCATGTCGTTACGACGACCACACACAAGACCCTGCGCGGTCCCAGAGGGGGTATGGTTTTGTGTGCGGAAGAATTTGCCGAACAGGTCGATAAGGGCTGCCCAATGGTGCTCGGCGGTCCACTGCCCCATGTGATGGCGGCCAAAGCCGTCGCGTTTGAGGAGGCGAGTACGTCCGAGTTTCAAGCGTATGCTGCCAGTATTGTAGATAATGCCCTGGTGCTCGCACAGGCGTGTATGGATGCGGGGCTTACGGTTCTTACTGGAGGTACTGACAATCACTTGCTGCAGATTGATGTTACGCCTTTCAATCTCACGGGGCGCCAGGCTGAAACCCTGCTCCGCGATGCCGGGATTACGCTAAATAAAAATACCATTCCCTTTGATCCCAATGGTCCATGGTACACCAGTGGTCTCAGGGTGGGCACTCCGGCGCTTACGACGCTTGGTATGGGGTCAGAAGAGATGCAGGAGATCGGCGCAGTCATGGGCAATGTGCTTACCCATGCGCGGCCATTGAAGTTCACGAAGGGTAGAAGTGCGGGTCAATACAGTAAGGTCCAATACAGGGTCCAGGACGGTGTGCTCGAAGACGCCCGACAGAGGATCGCTACCCTCCTCGCGCGTTTTCCTCTCTATCCCGAGATCGATCTGGCGTATTTGCAAGAGGCGTTTGGATCCGCAGATGGCGCAGATGAACGCAGATAAAAGGCGATTATGGATTGAGAAATGGATTGAGCAGATAACGCGGATGATGCGGATGAAAGGCGATTATGGATTGAGAAGTGGAAGTGGGGATTGGTGTAGCGGGGGACGGATGCGGGCAATAGATGCAGGAGGAACTTGAGCATTTGGGAGGCGAGGTGGTCAGGGAAAGTGTTGGTAAAAATCTCGGCGCGGCAAACATCGTATTCAAGATATCCTTTCTAATATCTCAAATATCTGTTCTTCGGGGACAAGCTCTGTTTTTTCTCCTTCTTTGATTGCATTCACCAGAGCAATATCTTCGAGGACTTCCAAAAGCTCCTTCAAGCCTTTTGAGATGATTTCTCGTGCGGTTTTTTTTGCATATTTCTGCCGCTCTGCATCTTTCAATAGCAGCGAGAGGTCCTCCAGTCTATTGACCTCCTGCCAAAAAGGATAATCATCGTCTGGTTTTTCACCACTCACATCTTCCAGTGCATTTTTGAGCGTGTCATATTTGTCTTTATACTTCTTTTTGGAGCAACGGACCCCGAACCAGATGGCGGAGTCGCCTGCAACCTCGAGCGAGGTGGATTCACTCAACTGGTAGCATAGGCCCTTATTACCCTTTTTATATGAGCGTTTTTTATTGGGAAAGTATTGAATTTCCGATTTTAGCTCAGATTCTATTTCGTCCCACATTTTCTTTCGCAATTCTGTCTCCACTTCACGCATAGCCTCTCTCAAATCATGGATAAGAACAAAGTTGTTATCCTCCAGACAAAGTTCCTTTAAATCGCTCATATATTTCCCCCTGCAGTCTGTGCCTGTCAGCTTTTTAAGCGAAGAGAATACATTGAAGGGGTCCGGAAGTCCGATCCCATGCCTCTCGTAAAGTTGGGCTGCTTTTGCCAATAGCAACTGATAGTTGTGGTAGTTATCGCTCATGTCTTATCCTCTTGGGAATCACCATTGAATCTAACTATGAGCCTCCTCGGGATCAAGTCCACAATTCGTTATTACAAATTGCGTGGTAATAGCGTAGTGCATGCAACACCTTTGGATCTGTGGACTTGACCCGTTTCGGTGGGTACCTTATCAGTAATCAGAAAGGAGACCCACTATGCCACCAACCCGTCCACCTTATCCGTCCGAGTTGAAGCGCCAGATCGTCGAGCTTGTACGCGCTGGCCGCAGTCCAGCCGAGT
>JAJEAX010000382.1 GCA_022822565.1 Candidatus Latescibacterota bacterium | reverse complement strand
TTCTTTATCCTCACAATAGCCTGCATCAACTTCATGAACCTCTCCACAGCCCGATCCGTTAGTCGCGCAAAAGAAGTGGGACTCCGAAAAGTCGTGGGCGCATATCGCTCGCATCTCATAAAGCAATTTTTAGGCGAATCCCTCCTATTATCCGCCCTATCCGCATGTATAGCCCTCGGATTGGTATATCTCGCACTGCCCCCATTCAGCGCATTTGTGCAGGAAAACCTGACCATGAACAGCGGATTGTCCCTCTGGATCCTGAGCATCACCCTGTTCGTCGGGCTATTATCGGGAAGCTATCCCGCACTCTACCTCTCCGCATTCGAACCTGCAACCGTATTGAAAGGCGGGGCAATCAAAGCTGGCTCGGCCCAGGCTCGCATACGAAAAGGACTCGTCGTATTGCAATTTGCCATCTCGATCGTATTAATCATCGGAACCATCATCGTAGCCGATCAGATGCGCTTGATAAGGGAAAAAGACCTGGGATTTAACAAAGATGAAGTAGTAGTCGCCTCAATCTTCCGACAAGACCGATATCAAAGTGATAGCGGACAGTTACAAAAGCGGTATCTTCAGATAAAAGACGCATTCGCACAACACCCGAACATCACAACCGTATCGGCAACATCGCATTTGCCGGGAAATAGCTGGCCCAACCGCGAGTGGTTCTTCCCCGAAGGCGATCCAGACCGGGGCGTTGAAGTGCGGGTATTTGGTGCAGACGAGGCATTTATAGACTGCTATGATATTCCCCTGCTATTCGGACGAAATTACGACCGCACTTATGCAGAGCGTGCGTGGGAAAGACGCGGCAAACCCGGCGAATTATTCGTCATATGGGAATCGCGCTATTAACCGTAAGCACACAGGCGTGGAAAGCCGCCCGAACAAATCCTGTAGAGACATTGCGATATGAATAACTAACGTTTAAGCAAGGAATCACCGATTGCCCGTATTTCGGGATGGGCAACATAGCAACCATCTGTGTTCATCGGTGTTTATCTGTGGTTGCTTTTAAGGAATAGTCCCATGCAATACCACCTCGCACAACTGAAAGCGTTTTGTGACGCGCATCCAATCGACGCAAAGGTCCTGATCGTCCCCACCATGACAGTGGGACACGACCTGGCACTCGCACTTGCGGCAACGGGTTATTCTTGGCTGAACTTGCAAATCGAAACCCCGCGCAGTCTCGCGGAAAAAGATGCGGGTGCCCTGCTCATCGCAGAAGACCATGCGCGCATGGCGCAAGACGCGGACTTATTCTGGCTGGACGAAATGATTCCCCAGGCTGTAAGTGAAGTCAATGATGATTACTTCGCACAACAGGCCGCCGCACTCACGCGCCCATTTCTGCGCACATTGCGCGTCCTGCGTACAGCGGGACTGAAGCCCGACGAACTTTCTATGAAAGATCAGCGACATCAACTATTGCAGCGCCTTTATCAGACATATTGCGCGGCGTTTGAAAGAGACAGCCTCTACGACAACGCCGTCTTGTATCAACGCGCATTGAAACATCTAAAATCACCCTCACAAAACACGCACTATGCCATCCTCGACGAAACCCCATTACCCAGACTGGCATTCTCTTATCTCCAAGAAAAAACAAAGGGATATATCTGGCGTATCGGGGGAAAAGATATGGGCATATCGCCTCCGCCGCACAGCGCAGCAAAACGCTTTCCCAAAGCACCCTATCCCGCCGACACGGGCAAAATCGGAGTGGGCGGAAACATATTCACAACCGGATTGACCCCCAAAGACAAATCTCAAATTCAACTGTGCGAAACCCTCGGCACCGAAACAGAAATCAGCACCGTATTGCGCGATATAAGATCGGGAACCATCCCCCTGGATGCCGTCGAAATCGCCTACACCTCAGAAATGCCTTATGTGAGCCTGTTGTGCGATGCGGTTCAGCGATTTGACCTGCCCGCCACATTTGCCCAAGGCATACCCATTTCGACAACCCGAACCGGTCGCGCACTGGTGAACTTCTACCGGTGGATAGGCACGGGATATCCACCTGACGAACTCGTAATGATGTGCCGCGCGGGCTTAATCGCCTCTGAAAGCGCACCTGCAATCGCAACCATCCTCCAACAAGCGCACATTCGCGAAGGCGAAGGTCCCCGGCACTATTTTATTGCCCTGAACCAGATAAAAGCCAACATGCGCGACAGAGAAGCCGAAAACTCGGAAACCGGCCATCGCGGATTGACCTTTGAAGAAATCGAAACCGTTGAAGAAGAACTCAATCGCTTATTCGCTCTGATCCCCAGAGGATCCCGGGTATCGCTCGACGCATTGGTCAATGCAGGCTTGCAATTTCTCGCGCACTTTGCAAACGCCGAAGATGAGGTCCTCACCACAATTGAGGAACGCCTGCACCATGTGGCCCAATCCGTGCGTCGCAAAGCACCTGTGCGCCGACTGGCAAGCCGTCTAACAGAACTGATCGCCAACCTTTCTTTTAAAGCCGAAGCAGCCAAACCCGGACATCTATCAATTGCCCCACTTCCGCGCGCTGGATACACCAATCGCGCACATATTTACATCACGGGCATGGACGAAGCCACCTTCCCCGGCGGAGCAACAGAAGATCCCATATTATTAGATGGCGAGCGCTCTGGCGTATCCGGTGAACTGGAACTGCGCCGCACGCGACCCGCCGAGCAAGTGTGGCATCTCATTCGCATATTGAGTATGGCATCTAACAAAGTGACATTATTATCGTGCCATCAAAGCCTATCCGACAGCCGGGAACGTTATCCCGCCGCGATCTTTCAACAAGCTGCCGAACAGATGGACTGTGATCCTGTACTTACACACGCCTTGCCCGAAAATCCTGTACAGGCACTGGACGATGCAGAGACATTGATGGCACACCATTCCTCTACCGACTACGAATCCGTTGTGAAACAAACATACCCCTATCTGGTTGCTGGACAAACGGCGCGCCAAAATCGCGAATGGGATGGACTGACGACCTATGATGGATGGCTCGGTAAATCTACACCCGAATTGGCGATTATCCCACAACACGGCATATTTTCACCCTCAAGACTGGAAATGCTCGCCCGATGTCCCTACCGGTATTTTTTGAACCATGTACTCGACATTCAGCCCATAGAAAAATCCGAACCCGACCCCACGCGATGGCTCGATCCCCTATCTTTTGGTGCTCTGTTACACAGCCTATTTCACAAATTTATGCAAACCCTGAAAGCGCGAGGCGAACGCCCGGATCGCGAACGACACGGCACACTCATCCAGGAACTCCTGCAAAAAGAAATAGAAGCGAAAAAAGAAACCCACCCCGTTGAACACGAAGCGGCGTATCGCGCCGATGTCAAACGCCTATCGCAAGCCGCGCAGGTATTTCTATCCGTCGAGTCCGAGCAAAAAAACGCCGATCCCATCGGATTTGAAGTGAGCTTTGGATTTGGCGAATCGGGCGGGCTGAATAGCGAAGCATCCGTAACACTCGAACTCGCAGAAGATGTCGCGCTTCGCATCCGCGGGCGCATTGACCGCGTAGATCGAGTCGAAAACAACCTCGTAATTTGGGATTACAAAACCGGATCCATGGCGCAATACGACGAACGGGACCTGCTCAAACGCGGCACGCATCTGCAATGGGCTTTATATGCCTATGCTCTGAATTCGATCTTAAGACAACAGAACGAACCGAGTCGCGTACAATTATCGGG
>JAJEAX010000253.1 GCA_022822565.1 Candidatus Latescibacterota bacterium | reverse complement strand
CGTTCTTCTTTCACGATATACTCCTTTCTTTATTTTTTATTCATTCTTCCGAGTTCTTCCGCTGCATCCTCCACTGAAATCTCACCGGATTCGAGACGGTTGAGAACCTCTTGTTGAGACGCAGCGGACAAATCTTCCACCCCGGGATGTGTTCCCGTTGCAAAACCGAGTTCTGCAATCACATCGTCGAGATGGTTGCGAATCGTGCTATAGGGCACGCGGAGTTCGCGCGCCACCTCTCTGACATTGCCGCGCAATCGGACAAATGTCTCGACAAAAGTCAGGTTTTCGGGTGACAGCCGGTTAAAAATTGTCGGCTGGAATTCTCCAATCACTTCACATTCACACCGCGTGCAGCGAATGCGCGTGACAACCACATCATTTTGGCAGGCAGGGCATTTTTCAATAATTTTACGCATTTTTCTCCTTTTTTTCATTTTATACATAGTTTTAAACAAAAAATTTCACAAAAATATAAAATATTTTGATTTTAAATGCAATTTATTTTTTAAGAATTGGTCTTTTAAATAAATTCGATTTCATTTTTATCCGACTCGGGAATGACACCCGTGGATCAAGGCAATAAACTCATTTGAAGGACCAAACCCTTCTCATTTGACTTTTTACAATATTTTCTTTCCTTAGTTATATCCTCTCACCACACAACGAGGCTTTCTAATGACACGTCTATTAATCGTCCTCATCGCATTGATCGGTCTGAATACCCCAACTCATGCGCGCGTTGACCTCAGCTATTACTTGCCCGAGGGAACGACCTACGACCCCGACATCCCCACGCCCGAAGCCTTTTTCGGATTTCAGATTGGCGACTGGCACCTGCGGCACGACCTCATCGTAAACTACATGTACACATTGGCCGAACGCTCTGACCGCATAGTCCTCACGCAATATGCCCAAACACACCAGCAACGCCCCCTATTGTTACTCACCATCACATCGCCGCAAAACCACCAGAATCTCGAAGCCATCCAGACACAACACCGGCAACTCACAAACCCGGACCAGTCGCCCGCGCTCGACATCAACACAATGCCCGTGGTCGTGTACATGGGATATAGCATCCACGGCAATGAACCCAGCGGAGGCAACGCCGCGCCATTAATCGCATATCATCTGGCGGCGGCGCATGGCCCCGCCATAGACAACCTGCTCGCCAATGCCGTCATCTTACTCGATCCCGTATCCAATCCCGACGGCTTCAGTCGCTTTGCACACTGGGCAAATATGTACCGCAGCAAACAACTCATTGCCGATCCCGAACACCGGGAACATCGAGAAATCTGGCCGAACGGACGCACCAACCACTACTGGTTTGACCTCAACCGCGACTGGGTATTTATCCAGCATCCCGAAAGCCGGGGACGGATTGAGACATTTCACGCCTGGAAACCCAATATGCTCACCGACCACCATGAAATGAACACCAATTCCACTTACTTCTTTCAACCGGGCATACCCTCGCGCAACAACCCCCTCACGCCAGCACGCACTTATGAACTCACCGCTGCAATCGCCGAACATCACGTCAGCGCCCTCGATAAAATCGGCACGCTCTATTACACACGGGAGTCATTCGACGACTTTTACATCGGCAAAGGATCAACCTATCCCGACCTCAATGGCGGCGTGGGCCTTCTCTTTGAGCAAGCCAGCGCACGCGGACTTATGCAAGAAAGCATTCACGGACCCATCTCCTTTCCCTTTGCCATACGCAATCAGGTGCGAACTGCCCTATCAGCACTCCAGGCAGCACAGGAACTGCGTACCGAACTGCTATCGCATCAGCGCGATTTTTATATCTCCGCATTACAGGACGCCGCAAGTTCCGCCATCAAAGCCTATGTTGTTGGCGACCCGGATGACATGGCGCGCACCCATCATTTTCTCGACATCCTCCAGCAGCACCACATACAGATATACGACCTCGCGCGCCCCATGCGCGTCGGTGGTCAGACCTTCGCACCCGGCTCGGCTTATATCATACCCACCGCACAACCGCAATACCGCCTGCTCACCGGCCTGTTTGAGCGTCGCACCACCTTTCGCGACAGCTTATTTTACGATGTCTCAGCCTGGACATTGCCCCTGGCGTTTAACATGCCCCTCGTCGAGATCAAATCGTCATCTCAGGAATTTATCGGCGACCTCTTGCCACCGTCTAAATTTCCTCGTGGCCGTCTGTCTGTCTCCAACCCGGAGATCAATACTTATGCGTACCTTTTTGAATGGAACGGACATTATGCACCTCGCGCACTCTACCGCCTGCAAAAAGCCGGTATAAGAGCCAAAGTGGCCTCGCGGCAGTTTCGCATGCGCATCCCTTCTGTGGTAGATGCGGGGAATGTGCGCTTATTTGACTACGGCACCATACTCATCCCCATGGGCATACAAAAAAATGATCCGCAAACAATCCGAAACCTCATGCAAACAATCGCACGCGAAGACGCCCTCGAAGTATTTGCCGTCTCCACCGGACAAACCGACAGTGGTATTGATCTGGGCAGCCCGGGATTTGTCCCACTCGAAACACCTCAAATAGCCCTTTTAATAGGCAAAGGCGCCGATGTCTATAACGCCGGTGAAGTGTGGCATTTGTTAGACCAGCGCTATAACATGGCGGTCAGCCTCATAGACGCCAGCCATGTGCGCGATATAGACCTCAATCGCTATAATACAGTAATCGCAGCAGGCGGGTCGTATAGCGGCCTCGACTCCACAAGTGTCCATGCCTTAAAACAGTGGCTGCGTCAGGGCAATACACTCATAGCACTCAACAGTGCGGTTCGCTGGGCCATCAATTCCAAACTCGCCAGTGCCCAATTCATCGCGCGAAATCGAGAAAATTACAGTGAACGCAAAACTTATATCGACGCACCCAGCGACCGGGGAGCGCAGATTATTGGCGGTGCCATCTTTCAGGTCCACCTGGACCGCACCCATCCCCTCGCCTATGGGTATCGCGATGACAGCCTGCCAGTCTTTCGGCGCGGCACACTCTTTATCAAACCTGCAAACCCTTATGCCACCCCTTTGCAATACGCCAAACAGCCCTTGCTCGCAGGTTATATCTCCGAACAGAACCACAATTACATCGCCGAAACCGCATCCACTCTCGTCGCCAAACAGGGCTATGGCCGCGTCATACTCATGCTCGACAATCCCACCTTCCGCGCCTATTGGTACGGCACCCAAAAACTCTTTGCCAACGCCCTCTTCTTTGGTCCCACCATCAGTCTTAGCACATTGGACGAATAATCGGCGCATATCACCTTGACCATAACAAAAGAGCACTGATTCTAAGAACCAGTGCTCTTTTGTTTTATCCGCATCAGGGCTTTTGTTTTCACCGTTGAATATCGTGACGCGTGGCATCTTTGGGCATGGGCAAAACAAAATCTTCGTCGGACAGACCCATATTAATAGCGCGCGATTTGACCTGGATGAGCATCACATCCTCACCTTGCTGAATCTCGATGCGACGGGGTAGTGCAAAGCCGTCATCCATGCGATAATCAGACAGAATGCGCGCCGATACGAGTTGCCCATCGGCATTATAAACTCTTTCTTCGCGCAAAAAACCCGTACGCGCTTCAATCCAGAGACGGCGCAAATAGAGGTCGTGTTGCAATTCGAGAAAGATATTTTTTTCTCCGGGTTCAAAACGCACCACACGGGAGGCATCTATAGGGGAAAGATTCGGCAAACCGAGAATGGCGCGATCGTACGCATAATAGGACAAATCAACATCCGTGAGCACGTAGAGCACATCTTCGGGATTGCCCACGAGATAGCGATTCTCGCGGGGCAGGTGAACGTGTAGCGTATCGTTTTGGGCACGCGCGGCCATGACCACAGTGCCGAAACCGCCAACGACGAGTTTGAGATCCGAAGGAAATCGGTAGCGCACAAGCGCAGAAGCCCTGCGTTCGCGCACCCCATCAACAGTGAGATCAACGCTGGCGCGAACCTCCTGATTGTGCAAACTGTCGTAGCGGGTAGCGATGAGATGAAAAAATTCGGTTGAAGAAGTAACAGGCGGCAAAAGAACGGGACGGTTGGCGACGCAGCCAGCGATGAAAAAGAAAAAAACAAGTAGGAATTTATAATTGCGCATTGAGCATTTAAGACGGAAGAACGGAATGCCTCTATTAGTCTAAAGGGGCCCTCTGTGTTCATCCGTGTTTATCGGTGGTTGCATTTTGGGGTGGCGGGGTGCGTCTATTCGGAATAACTGGCGTCTTTGGAAAGATTTTTGAATTTTTCCCGCAGAGTCTGGTTATCGGGATCAAATTCTATAGCGCGTTCATAATGGTGGCTCGCGCGGGAGAAATCGCCCATTTTGTGCGCAGTGTCTCCCGCGTGCTCGTGGATGACCGCGAGATTTTCGCGCAGACCATCTACGATCGGGGAATTGGGATTGGTTTGGCGAAGGGTTTCTTCCTCTACGGTGAGTGCGCGGTCCAGCCAGCGCGCGGCATTTTCATATTGTTTGAGCTGATAATAGACCCAGCCGAGGCTATCGAGATAAGCACCATTCTCAGGGTCATTTTTCAGGGCGCGTTCAATTAACTTCTTCGCTTCAGTGAGGCGTTCACCGCGCTCGGCGAGCATATACCCCAAATAATTGCTGGCCTCTGCGTGATCCTGGTCCAGTGCCAAAAGACGTTGAAATATGGCGACAGCGCGATCGAACTGTCCCGCCCGCTCAAGACTGCGCCCCAGATCAAAGAGCACATGCTCGAGAAATTCGGGATTGTCTTCCGTATCTGCAATAAGTGGCTCCAGCAGGGGAATGGCTTTTTCCCAGTTGCGGTCAAAAAGATATGTACGCGCCAGTTCGTAGCGAAAACCCGTGTGCTCTGGCCTCGCGTCAACAGCCTGTTGATAGATATTGCGCGCACTGGCAATTTCGTCCTGCCGCAGATAAACGCGGGCGAGGTCAAACGCGATTTGATCGTAATACTCGCTTTCAGAGCGCGTGTCTCGATGGAGTTTTTCCAAAATCTGTTGCGCGCTTGCCCAGTTTTCTTCAACTCTGTAAGAGCGGGCTATACCGAGATGATATTCGGTCTTTTCACCCTGCGAGTTGGCGTGGCGATAGGTTTTGCGCGCATCTGCCGTACGATTGACATCGAGCAACAGACGGGCTTTTGTGCCCAGCAGGGTCTGATTTTCGGGATCGGTTTGCAACTGGTGATTGAGAACGCGTTCGGCCATATCGGCGAATAGCATTCGCTCATCGTGATCTTGACGGCCCCTCACCATTCTGAGAAGCACATTGCCCAACCGATTGACCAGGTGGGTATCTGGCGGCACTTCTTCAAGAAGGCGATTTAGATGGTATTTGTGAGTATAGATATGTACTAATTGAACCCAGACTGGAACAGTCTGCTTGGTGACGTTATAATCTCGCCGCGCGATTATCCGCCGAAAATTTTGTTCGGCAGATAGCGTATCGCCCCGAGAGAACTGCGTTATGCCCAGTTGAAAAAGGAGATCGTCGTTATTGGGATCAGCTTCGAGGATAGCGCGATAAATTTGCGCTGCTTTGTCAAACGCGCGCAGCCGATGGTAGTTCTCAGCGGCAAAGAGCTTTTCCTGCGCGCCCTGTCCTGGAATAGCAACAATGCTATCGAGCACCGTTATGACTTTACTGCGCTGCCCCCGGGCATTGTAAATCTGGAGAAGTTGATTATAAGCACTCAGGTCTCGCGGCGCGAGTCGCACAATAGTATTTAACTGGTCAATAGCTGTGGTCGTATCGCGCAAGCCCCGGCTGAGAGCGTGATAATAGAGCCAGCGGGTCTGCACATTTTTGGGATCAATTTGAATGGCGCGTCGCGCGGGTTCGACCGCATCTTGAAACCGTCGAACAGCATTGAGATTGCGAGCCAGTGCGCTGTAAAGCGTCGCAGAAGTCGAATCGTACTGCACAGCAGCTCGCAGTTCGGAAATAGCCTGGTCGCGTTGGCCTGCGGCTTCTGCAAATCGCGCCCGCAAAAAGTGCGTAACAGCCTGGGGATGCGGAGGTGTTTTCTTTGGTACAGACCGCAAGCTAATTTGCGGTTGCTGCGCTGTTGCACAGCCGATGAGCAACGTGAGCAAACATAAGAATGTGTAACGCATGATCTTTAATCCCTATGTGGGCGAATCTTTGATTTGGGTTTTTTGAACTCCCACATCAGTTCGCTGCGGCCAAAATCGGTTTCGTGAGACTGCACGATGAGTTTGATGTACTTTGTCTGATCTGAAACAACCGGTGTTTTCATAACCGTGTGCGCAGAAAAATAAAGTATAAGCAATTTTTCATTGCCCACATAAGTAATATTCATGGGCGGTTCTGCAAAATAGCGCACTTTTTCACCGGGCGTATAAGTGGGAGAAATATATGTACCAAATACATCCGTAACTTCCATTTCCCTGCCCGGTACTGAAACTTTGAGTGCTTCGAGCGGATAAAATGCCCGTTCTTCAATTTTGTCGGGTTCATACCCGATCTCTTCGCTGTCTTCGAGGTAAATTGTCCAGCGACTCAGATCGAGATACGCCTTGTCGTAAATGGTATTGAATTTTAAGCGAATTTGAATATCGTCATCGAGTCGGTTTTGGCTGGCATAGTCCTCCCATGTATGGGCAGAAATGCTGTCGGGACCGTAGTGGGTTTGCAACATGTCAAATTCTGAACGCACGAGATCGGGGACGTAAAGCGTAGCTGAGACGAGCAGTGGAGAACGCACGACGCGATAGCGGTCAGAAACGTTCAACTCCCGAAATTGCAAATCGGGGTGCGCGGCAATACTCGGCGCCTGTGACAAATTGTCTATAGGACGTACCGAGGGAATAAAGCTGCGCACAGTCCATACCTTGAGCAATTGCGGATATGTCCAGGTGTTATCTGGATCCGGCTTTGAGGGCAGGGTGAGTTTATACACCTCTTTTTTTCCCGAAAATTCGGGAAAAAGCGGGGAGTTTTGAACGTGGTAATAGGGATATTGTGCGATGGGAATGGCAAAAACATCGCCTTTGCCAATGAGTTTATCCAGGCGTTCAATTTGCTTGCTATCGAGCGCGGTTTTGAGTGCATCAAACACGGCACTCGCACTGTCATTAGCACTCTGGCGCAGACTTCTCAGATCTTTGAGTTTGGGAACATAGCCCTGCCACAAAAGGGCTTCATTGGTACGGCGAGCGCGTTCGGTTTGATATTCAATCACGACACCGCGAAGTGCGGAGACGTGATTGGCAATATGTTCTTTCTGATCGCCCCTCGCCTTGAGATGTTTGCTCAATCGATCTGCTTCGAGAAGATCCTTCGTATTGGCACCCCAGGCGGTTTGGAGTGCAAAAAGTAAAACCGCGACAAAACTTGCTCGGAAAAACATGATATGTCCCATGTATATTTTACGTCTAAAGCCAACCTCTATTTTAATGTTTGAACGCCCAAAAGGTTCAAAATTGCGCTTATCTTCGCCCGCGCCTTTTGGGGCGAACATTTTGCGCATGTGACAAAAGGTGAAAGTCTATCCGCAGGCGTTGCTGGTCGAGTTGGGCGAGTTGTACCCGAACCGAATCTCCGAGTCGGAAAATCGTTCCCGTGGATTCGCCAATGAGAGCACCTTGCAACTCGTGATAAATATAATAATCATCGTAGAGATATTTTACATGAACCAGACCCTCGATGAGCACATCATTGAGTTGAACAAAAAACCCGATAGAACGCACATCGACAATAACGGCATCGAAACACTCGCCCATCTTATCTTTCAAATAGAGAATTTGCATAAGCCGAATAGCATCCCACTCGGCCTGTTGCGCGGCGATCTCGCGTTGCGTCGCCAGATCCCCAACATCGGGCAAGAGGCGTGCCCGGCGCGCCATCTGCCCGGGCGTAATCGCATCGTTGATCGCATCGCGCAAAGTGCGGTGAAGAATCAGATCGGGGTAGCGTCGAATGGGCGATGTGAAATGCGTATAAGTATCGCAAGCCAACCCAAAATGACCGACATTGTCGGGCGTGTACACGGCCTTCTTCATTGAACGCAACAGGCGGTGGCTCAAAATCTGACCAATAGGCTCATCCTTGAAATTTGCGAGAAACGCCTGAATATTTTCTGTCCGCGAGGGATTTGAAAGACGATACCCCAATGATTTGGCCAGATCGCAAAACGCGGCGAGTTTTTCACCGTCGGGCGGTTCGTGGACGCGATAGAGAATCGGAATACCCCTATCGGCCATGCGCCGCGCGACAATCTCATTGGCCAGAAGCATAAATTCTTCAATAAGACGGTGACTATTCAGACGGTCACGGGAACCAATGTGAATGGGATGACCCTGATCATCGAGAATAATACGCGGTTCGGGAATCTCTAAATCGATCGTACCCCTCGCCATGCGTCTCTCTGTCAGACGACTTCTCAGAGCCTCCATATACATGAGAACATCGGCATAAGGTTCGGCGGGATTGCCCGTGTATCTATCGCGGTTGAGCACCTGCTGAACCTCTTCATAAGACAGACTCGCGCGGCTGCGTATAACCGTCTCTGCAATTTGGGCGTCAATCAGCTCGCCATCGAGGGTGATATGCGCCAGAACACTCAGAGCAAGACGATCTTCGCAGGGCTGTAAAGAACAGATATTTGCCGAAAGTTTTTCCGGCAACATGGGAATGACGCGATCGGGCAAATACACGCTACAGCCGCGCGCGAGGGCTTCGTGGTCGAGAGGCGAGCCTTCGGGAACATAGTAACTGACATCGGCAATGTGAATACCCAGACAACAGGTCTGATCATCGAGAACCTGAAGCGACACGGCATCGTCGTGGTCGCGCGCATCAACTGGATCAATCGTAAAACAGGTCAAATCGCGCAAATCGAGGCGACGGTCAATCTCCTCTGCGGGAATATCTTCTGAAATCGCTTCTGTCGCTTCGAGCACATGTTGGGGAAAATCGAGAGGAAGACCGAGTTTTTTGATCAGAATAAGGGTCTCAATACCCGCATCGTCCGCATTGCCCAGAACTTCGACAATCCGCCCATCGGGATGGGCATTGGGTGAGGAATACGTGAGACGCACAACCACCTTTTGCCCCGCCTTAGCGCCACAGGTCAGATCATCGGGGATATGAACGCGCGCGCGGATACGCGAATCGTCGGAGACCACAAGAGAAACGCCGTCATACGTACCCACCATTGTTTGCTCGGCGCGTTCCACAATGCGAACCAACTCGCCTTCTGCGCGATCGCTGCCCTGCGCCTTGCGCGTGAGGCGCGCCACAGCGCGGTCGCCGTGTCGCGCACGCCTCATGTATCTCGCACCGATAAAAATATCTGCGCCCCCATCTTCGGGCGCAAGCAGACCATATCCACTGGCCTGGACACTGATGCGACCGACGACGAGATTGTGTTCAGACGGAATCCCATAACGGCTGCGGCGCAATTTTACGAGGTCACCATCGCGCACCATGCGGCGAATCAGGCGGCGAAAATCTGAATAAGCCCGATCAGAAACGCGAAGCGCGCGAGCAAGTTCCCTGATCTTGAGCGGATGCCTGTGTTGTTGGCGCACAAAATTCAGTACTTGATCGCGAGAGACAGACATATTTTTTATAGGAACCAATAGCAGACAAACAGGCGGGAGATATGGTGGCGATGTGCGAGCGAAATCATTATACTGCTGAGGATAACGCAAGGCAAATATACAGAAAGGGTGCGAAAAAGCAATGCAAAACCTATACCGGCTAATCGCAATGGCTCTCCTGTGCTTTGGGGGATGCGCCGCGCAATATGTTCTGGCACCCGACGGGGAATACGATTATCGCGTGCCCGTTGGGCGAGGTGATGCCCGGGCGGGATTTGAAACCCTATTTGCTTCCACCGTAAAAGTCGTGTGGACACCCCAATATACCAACATATTTTACACACATGATATGAGAAACGACAGAGGCTTATTGCTCCATTTGCCTTTAAGAGATGAAAACAGCCCAACTGGCTATCGGCTATTGCGAAATGGCATCCGCGAAACCGTCGATTCTTATTCCAAAGTGGGCACCGCGCTCGTGATTTCGCG
>JAJEAX010000268.1 GCA_022822565.1 Candidatus Latescibacterota bacterium | reverse complement strand
CTGGATTTTTTTGAGGGGTACTGCGATATCATGCCCTTTGAAATCAATAGCAAGGCGATTTTTCGGCAGGCGCGGATGCATCGGGTGGATTTTAAGGATGTGCGCGGGCAAGAGCATGCCAAGCGCGCGCTGGAGGTGGCGGCGGCAGGCGCGCATAACGCGATTCTCATGGGGCCTCCCGGATCGGGTAAGACGATGCTTGCCAGAAGATTGCCGACTATTTTACCCGATCTGACGCTGGACGAGGCTCTGCAGACGACAAAAATTCACTCGGTGGCGGGGTTGTTGCCGCCCGATACGGCACTGGTGGCGATAAGGCCGTTTCGCTCGCCGCATCACACGATTTCAGATGCGGGGTTGATCGGTGGCGGCCCCTATCCCCGGCCCGGAGAGGTGTCTCTGGCACATCACGGGGTGCTGTTTTTGGATGAGCTTCCCGAGTTTAAGAAACAGGTTTTGGAATCTCTTCGCCAACCCGTTGAGGACAGTTTTGTGACGATTGCACGCGCGGCGATGTCGCTTTCGTATCCGGCTCAGTTTATGCTCGTTTGCGCCATGAATCCGTGTCCGTGCGGGTATTTGGGCGATCCGCACCACGAGTGTATTTGTTCGCCACCTGTGGTGCAGCGCTATGTCAATCGGATCTCGGGACCGCTGATGGATCGCATTGATATTCACGTGGAAGCCCCGGCTGTGCAGTATGAAGAACTGGCGAATGAACCTGCTGGCGAGTCTTCCGCAGAGGTTCGCAAGCGGGTGCAGGGCGCGCGACAAATACAGTTGGAACGGTTTGCGGATTATAGAGATTTGTTTAGCAATGCGCACATGGGGTCGCGCGAGATTCGGATGTTTTGCAAAATAGATGATAGGAGCGAGGAGTTGTTGCGGATGGCGATTACGCGATTGGGGCTTTCGGCGCGGGCTTATGATCGAATTCTGAAGGCGAGCCGCACGATAGCAGACCTGGAAGGCGAAGAGGATATCCAATCGCGCCATGTTGCCGAGGCGATTCAATACCGCAGTCTGGATAGAAGGTTGTGGGAGTAACATCACAATTGTAAAATTATATCCAGGACGGTATATTATGACATTCCTCGAAACATCTGTATTTACGCGTTGCGTTCAAAATTTACTGACCGACGATAGTTATCACCGCCTGCAACTTCTGTTGATACATCGCCCCGATACGGGCGTTGTTATTCCCGGTAGTGGTGGTTTGAGAAAAATGCGGTGGTCTTCGCCAGGGCACGGCAAGCGCGGCGGCGTTCGCATCATTTACTATTGGGCAGTGAAGGAGCAGCAAATTTTGATGCTTTTGATGTATTCAAAAAATGAACGAGATGACTTAACGCCGACGCAACTCAGAGCTTTGAGACGCGTTGTTGAGCAGGAGTACTCAAAATGAAAAAAGAACTGTTTGATGATTTACTCCAAAGTGTACAGGAGGCAGGTGCTATTATGCGCGGTGAGATGGCACCGAGTCGCATATTTGATTTTACGCCTTTGGATGTCAAAGCCGTTCGCGAAAAGCTCAATAAGTCTCAACATGAATTTGCACTTATGATCGGTGTGAGTACTTCAACACTACAAGATTGGGAAAAAGAATGTTGCATTCCTCAGGGGCCTGCCCGTGCAGTATTAAAAATTTTGGAAAAGAATCCTCAAGAGTTTGCCGAGGTGTTAGAGGCGTACAGAAAATCTCTGGCAGGGGATCTTCAGGTTTCGTCCAGTCAACAGGGTTAAATTTATCCTGAGCAGGCGGATCTTAAAACAAAAAGCGGAGCTTTGACAAGTGCTCCGCTTTTTTTAGGCTTGCAATATGAAACGCGACGCAAAAAAAATAGTAATACCAGGCATAAAGGGCGAGGTGTGTATTCAGCGGATGGCGCATGGGTTTCCGCATATCTCGGCGCGGGATGAAGGGGATCGGTATTACGGTCTGGGGTATGCACATGGTCGAGATCGGCAGATGCATATGTGGTTGCTGAAGCTCATTGGACGCGGGAATGCGTCGGCGTTTTTGAAAGCGGATGAGAATTTGATTGAGGCAGATCGATTTATGCGCTGGCTCAATATAGCGGGTGATGCGGATCGGGAAGCGCGGTATTTGTCATCTGATGTGCAAGCGGTTCTGGATGCGTATTGCAAGGGTGTGAATGAGGCGGTTCGCGCAACGGGGACGCCTTTTGAATTTAAGCTGATGGGGTATCAACCGGATGAGTGGACCCCATCAGATGCACTGCTGATGGTCAAGCTAATCGGGTTTGTGGGGCTTTCACAAGTGCAGGGCGATATGGAAAAGTTGATTGTTCAGTTGATTCAAAAGGGCGTGGATATCGAGCGGTTGAAGGAACTTTTTCCGGCGATTCGGGATGATGTGTCAGAGGAGTACATCGATCTGATAAAGAAGGTGCGTCTGGTGCGTCCGATGATTCCATCTTATGTGGTGTGGCGCGATTTGTTGCCCGATTTTTCCGCGAGCAATAACTGGGCTGTGCGTCCGTCAAAGACGGCGTCTGGATGGGCGATGATGTGCGGAGATCCGCATCTGCAATTGCAATTGCCTTCGGTGTGGTATCCGGCGGTGCTGGCTGGGGACGATGACTATTTGATGGGTGCGACTTTGCCGGGGTTGCCGGTTGTGGCTATGGGACGGTCACCCCATCTGTCGTGGGCAGCGACCTATGGCACCGCCGATGTGTGTGATTATTTTGTGGAGGAGGTGAGGGATGGGAGGTACAGATGTGGGGATAAATGGATGCCGTTGCGCGTGCGGGAAGAGGTTATTCAGCCCAAAAAGCGGGAGCCGATGGAGTTGCGCGTTTGTGAGACGGAACGCGGCTTGTTAGAAGGTGAGGTCGATGAGGATGGGTATTATTTGTGTTATGCATGGACGGGCAAGCAGCAAAAGGGGACGGGTGCGGATTCGCTGGATTGCGTTTTGCGGATTATGAGAGCAAAAGGTGTTGAAGAGGCGCGGGATTATTTTGCGGGGTTGACGTTTGGTCCGTTTAATTGGGTTTTTGCAGATCGGGCTGGGAATATTGGCTATCAACTCGGTGGGTTGGTGCCCAAACAACCCGAGGGGACATCGGGGTTGCTTCCGTATTTGGGCTGGGATGAGAAACAGAATTGGGATGGGATGATCGATCCAAAATTGTATCCGCGCGCAATGAATCCCGAATGTGATTTTATTGTGACGGCAAATCAGGATCTCAATTTTATGGGGCAGACTGAGCCGATGAAATTGTCGATTTCGTCTTATCGCGCGGATCGAATTTGCGAGATGTTGCGGGAAAGGGATGATTTAACAGTAGAAGATATGAAGCGGATTCACTACGATCTTTACGCGATTCAAGCCAGGGAGTTTATGGCAATTATACGTCCGTTATTACCCGGATCGGAGAACGGGGATATATTGCGGAATTGGGATTTGTGTTATGATGCGGATTCTCTGGGGGCGACGCTTTTTGAGCGCGTTTATCGCGAACTCGTTTTGCTCGTTTTTGGGGATAATGGCCTGGGACGCGAGGTGATGGCGCATTTGCTGGATGGTACGACGCTGTTCAGTGTTCTGCACGGATATTTTGATCGCATTCTTTTGAGCGAGGCATCGGTCTGGTTTGGAGATCAGTCGCGGGAAGCGCTGTATCAAACGGCGATTGAGCGCGGGTTAAAAGAAAAAGCCGTGCCGCACGGCGAGGTGAGTAAGGTTTATATTGAGCATATTTTTTTCAGGGGGAAGTTGCCGAGGGTTTTGGGTTTTGATTATTCGCTTGCGAATATTGGGAGTCGTTCGACGGTTTCTCAGGCTGGATTGTTCAAAGGTGGCGCGCTTGCACCAACTTTTCGAATGATTTGCGATTTTGGAGAGGATGTGTTGCACGCAAATGTCGCGGGCGGTGCTTCAGATCGTCGTTTTTCCAGATATTATACGTCGGGGTTGGATGCATGGGCGCAGGGTGAGTACGAGGTTTTAGATCCTGGGAACTGATTCTAACCCCTGGCCGCTCTGTTAATGCCTTTGATTTTTTGATTTGCTTTGGCGCGCTGGTCAATTTCTTCGGGGGTGACGATGTTGTGGAGGTCGGCGCGAAGGTCGGAGAGGATGTCGGCACAGGTGGGGTCGTTGGCGCGATTCTCGGTTTCATCGGGGTCGTTGGCGACGTTGAATAATTGATCGGGGAGACCGACGTAGTGGATGTATTTCCAGTCGCCTTTTTTGATCATGAAGCCGCCGTTTAGCGCGCCCTGGGCGTGGTATTCGCTGAAGATGGGGCGGTCGGAGAAGGAATGGCCGTGGATGGCGGGCAGGAGGCTGCTGCCGGGCAATGGCGCGGTATCCTGTTCGGCGAGGTCGAGAAGGGTGGGGAGGATGTCGATAAGGTTGGCTCCTGCGGCGATGCGCTGGTTGCCTGCGGCGTTTGGATGGCGAATGATCATGGGGACGCGTACGGCGTGTTCGTAAAAGCATTGTTTTTGCCATATACCGTGGTGTCCACCCATTTCGCCGTGGTCGCTGACGTAGATGACGACGGTGTTGTCGCGCAAGGGGGAGTTATCGACTATGTCGAGCAGACGACCGATGAGGTCGTCCGTGAAAGAGATGAGGCCGTAGTAAGCAGCGGTTGCAGTGGTGGAGATGTCGTCGGGCAGGGGGTCTTCGTTGCGCAGCCAGTGGCGGAGTTGCTGGATAGAAGGGTGCTGGGTGTCGCAGGGTTCGGTTCTCGTGTGTGGCAAGATGACGCGGTCGGGGTAGTAGCGGTCAAAGTATTCTCGCGGGCACAGGAGGGGGAAGTGGGGGTTCATGAAGCCCGTGTAGAGGAAGAAGGGACGGTCGGGGTATTGCGCTCGAGATTTGAGGAAGCGTTCGGAGAGGTCAGTCGCTGTGCTGTCGTAGTCGATTTGCCAGTTTTCGCCGGGACCGCATTCGGTGACGTGGCTGTTGCTCCCGCGCCGGTTGTCGGGTGTGCGCGAGGGGGCACCCATATTCCAGTGTTTCCATTTTTCGGCGTCGTCCATGAGTCGCACGCCAAAGCCGTGCAGGCGTTCGGGACCTATGAAGTGGGTGCGGCCGCAGACTGCGGTTTCATAGCCCGCGGCTTCGAGGTAGCTACCCATTGTGGGTATTGTTCCCGCGAGGGGTGAGCCGTTGTCATAGGTGCCGATCTGGTGGACGTATTGTCCGGTCATAAAGGACATGCGCGCTGGTACGCATATCGGGCAGGCGGTATAGGCATTGTCAAAGGTGGTGCCTTCGGATGCGAGGCGGTCCAGGTGTGGTGTTTCGATATGGGGATGACCGTAACAGCCGGTGACTGCGGGGTCGTGTTCGTCGCTCATGATGAGCAAGATGTTGGGGCGCTGGTTCATGCTAATATTTTCCTATAACGGTGTTTTTGCTTTATGAGTTGATATTTCAGGCCTGGTACAGGCTCTCTGTCGGGATGTCGGTGATCATTGCGTGGCCAGGGGTATAGGATATCATGAACGGGAGCCTGGCTTGCTCGGCGACAATGCGGGGTGTAATGCCGCAAGCCCAATACAGGCGGTCCGTTCCTTCGGGTACTTCAAACGGGTGACCGTCTATGTTGACGTTCAGTTCTTCGATGCCGAGTTCGTCCGCATTGTTTTTTCCGATTGGAGCGCCGTGACACCCGGGGAAGTGGCTGGTGAATTCCCATACATCGTCGATCACAGCCGGGTCGAATGAGCGGATGGTGACGGCCATGTTGCCCGAGAAGGGTCCAACTGTTTCGCACGGGAGCGACGTGAGTTGAATGGTCGGTCCGAATGCGGCGGAGTAGCCTTTCTCGGTCAGGAGGCCGTCGAAGGAGACGCTCGATCCGATCAGGAAGGTAACGGTTCGGTCGTCGAACAAGTCCACGATATCCTGGCGCTGTTCGGTGACTTCGCCATCGCGTACGATGTCGTATGAACCCAGGTCGGTTCGGATGTCGAGCGCGCGTGCATACTCGGGGCAGTCCGTTTGGCCGGGTTCCATTTTAGCGATCAGCGGGCAGGGTTTCGGGTTGGCGCGACAGAATGCCTCGAAATCGTCGGCGTAGTCTATGTCCAGAAAGGCGACGTTGACGCACAGGTAGCCGGGCAGGGCGCGGGAGGCGAAGCCTTCGAGTTCGTTGGCTCTGCAAGCGAGTCTGACGTCTAACGGTGTTTTGAATTTCATGTTGTGCTCTCCATTGAAACGCTGACTTGTGTTAATACCTTCCGATGCGCTGGGGACCGGGGTCGGCACATATAATGGTGTGGTCGAAATTTTGTTTTGTGAGTTGGTATTTCAAGTCTGTGTGGGATGGGTCTTCCCAGAGGTTGTGAAATTCATCGGGGTCTTCTCGGAGATCGTAGAGTTCGCCATAGTCTTCGTTGTGGTAAACGACGAGTTTGTAGCGGTCGTTGCGCAGCATGGTCGCCCAACAGGGTTTGTGTTTTTCCGAGGCATGAGGGGCGAATTTATCGACGACATCGTAGTATTCACAGCGTACAAAGTCGTGGTGCGCGTGCCCGGGGTGTTCGCCCGTGAGTATGGGGATGAGGGATTTGCCGTGTGTCCATTCGAGAGGGATGCCGGCGAGGTCGGCGAGGGTGGGCGCAATGTCTAAGAGTGCGGTGAGGCCGTCTGCGCGGTGTCCCTGGCGAAAGGTGCCGGGCCATGAGATGATGAGGGGTACCCGCACAAGGGCTTCGTAGAAGCGGCAACCTTTGCCGGTGAGGCCGTGATCGCCGAGCATTTCGCCGTGGTCACTCGTGAAGATGACGACGGTGTTTTCGCGTTGGCCCGTGCGCTCGAGTGCATCGAGCATGCGGCCGACGTTTTCGTCGATGAGGGCGATCATGCCGTAGTAAGACGCTTTGTTGTGCTGTTCGCGGTCCCCGGGTGGGTTGCCTTCTTTGTCAGCAAAAAAGCGTTTGAGTCGCTTTTGTGTTTGCAGGTCGCTTTCGCGAAATAGCGGCGGTGGCAAGTCGGCGGGATTGTATTTGTGTGTGTCGGGCGCGTCAAATGGTCCGTGCGGGTCAAAGGGGTTGACGCTCATGAGATAGGGGCCGTCGTGAGGGGATTCGATAAATTCAATGGCGCGATCCGCACACCAGGTGGTCTGGTGATATTGGGGGTTCATGTCGGGACGATAGTTGCCATAAGTGCCGTCTTTTTTTGTTTGGAAGACGTCGCCGAGGTCGATGCCCTGTTCGGTGATCCAGTCGGTGTACTGGTTGCCGTTTCCGATGCCTTGATTGTGTGAATGGCTATACCAGAATTTGCGATATCCATCGTCAACGCGTTGTTCTTCGCCGTTCCAGGCAGAGGCGAGGTGGAGTTTGCCCGATAAGCCGCAATCGTATCCGACATCGGCGAGGCGTTTGGTGATGAGTTGTACGCGTTCATTTGTCGGGAAATAGGCATTGCCATTGCGATTGCCGTGTACGGTGCTGGGATAAAGTCCGGTGAGAAAGCTGGAACGACTGGGCGTGCATATCGCGCTCTGGCAGTGGGCATGTGTGAATGCGACGCCCTCGGCGCAAAGGCGGTCGAGGTTGGGTGTCTGGATGTGTTCATTGCCAAGGGCGTGGATGGTGTCGTAGCGTTGTTGATCTGTGCAGATCCAGAGGATGTTGGGGCGTTTTGATGTCAATGGGTGATCTCCTCAATCGCGCGCGCCCAATTCGATCATGACGTAGCCATTGGTGGTGGGATAACAGCCCGTAAAGAGCGATGCGCGATGCGGGCTGCACACGGGATAGACCGAGGTGGCATTGACAAAGCTGATGCCTTCAGATGATAGGCGGTCGATATTGGGGGTGCAGGCGCGGTTGTCGCCCATATAGCCACAGGATTGCGGGCGGAGTTGATCGGCGAAGATGTAGAGCAGGTTGGGCATAGATTACGCACCTTCGTGTTCTGCTCGCATTGCGTTGAAGAAGCGTACATCGATCCGCGCCAGGTCAATTACGGTTTCTATTGGCTCGCCGCTGTATTCGCTGTGGAAACTTACCGGGCCTTCAAAGTTCAATCGGTCCAGTGTTTTTACGACTGCGGGCCAATC
>JAJEAX010000327.1 GCA_022822565.1 Candidatus Latescibacterota bacterium | reverse complement strand
CTCAAACCCGACTACGCCGACGTGTACCACAACCTCGGCCTGCTCTACACTTACGAAGGTCGGTACCGAGACGCCATCCCACAATACGAAAAAGCCATCCGCTACAAACCCAATTTTGCCGACGCATACAATAACATGGGCAGTGCGTACCTCGAATTGGGCCAATATGAAGACGCCATCCAGCACTTTCAAACCGCCGTCCGTCTCCAGCCCGATCACGCACTCGCCCGGGAAAACCTCCGAGAAACCGAAACGCGCCTGAAAGCGCGCGAAGCCGGAGAAATGCGCGCCCAACACATCCTCGTCAAAACCGAAGCCGACGCCCACAAACTGCTCGAACAACTCGACTCAGGTGCCGAATTTGGCGCGCTGGCGCGACTCTATTCCACCGACACGGCATCGGGGCGACAAGGAGGCGACCTCGGCGCTTTCCTCCCCGGCACACTCTTACCGAAATTTGAACAGGCCGTAAAGAAAATCGAACCCGGTAAGGTCGGCGGCCCCGTCAAAACCCCAGCCGGATATCACATCATCAAGCGCATCTATTAAACCCTAATCACCCAGCACAAACCGCGCCTGTTTGCTCACGCTGGGCGTATCCGATTTGTTCAAATCCGTCACCACCACCTCGATCTCCAATTGCTCTTTGCTATTCTCGGGCACATCCAGCGCAATATAAAGCGGTTCCGATGTCGCGGTCCCCGTATGCTCATAAGAAATCTGCACCCCATCAGCCCGTGGCGTTTGCCCCAACAGCCGTCCCAATCCCCGAATCAGACCCGTACCCTGTATCCCCTCAAGCCTGTATTCCACGCGGTAACTCGTTTGCCCAAACGCATCCTGGCTCAAATTGTAAACCTCGTAATAGAGATAAACCGGTTGCGCCTTCGCAAAAGTCTTAGACGGCAGGGGCACCACCCGCAAATCTCCCTTTTGGAACTTCCCTGCCTGATCCCCCACCTCGACAATCTGCCCTGCCAGTTCCAGATCGCTCAGTGCCAGAGCCTCACCGCGGAAAGATTGAACTGTGACATACGTCTTATGCGCCTGAATTTTTCGGCTTATGGGATCGCGCACCTGAGTAGCCAAAAAATACTGCCCAGGAGATAGTGCCGCGCGCACCTGATCCACCATCAGCGTCCCCTTCTCAGCTTGCCCACTGATAGCTTCAGCCACCCGCACACTATCCCGAAAAACCGGCCTCAGCGAACGATCGTAAACCACCACATCTCGATCCAGCATCACCTGTGAATTTCCCGACGGCGTCAAAGCAGCCATCGGCACCCCCATATACGCCTCCATAGCTGTCTCTCGCTCAGATTCGCGGAAATTTGCCGTGTACATATAAAGATCCAGAGGATCGCCCCCGTAATCGTGCACATAAACCGAAGGCGATTGAGACACAATCCGTGCTACAACCGTCTCGGGCGCCATCCGAGACCACAGCGCGTGGTTGGGCGAATTGGGCGGAATAGGCGCGAAATCGAAAAACCCGCTACCCGTCGGATCCAGAAATGTAATCTCGATCCCCCCGCCAACCTCGGCATAAATCCACGACTCCCACTTATAACCCAATTCCGATCCATCGCGCATCACACTGCGCCTGCGCGGCACCGGAAAAGTCGGCACACCCCGCAACTCGGCCGTCTCAGGTCCCGCTCCATATCCATAAGACGCACTCGACTGCCCGTGTACATGCTTGCTCGGCGACACTTCTTCAAGAGCATTTGCAGCCATCATATTCAGGCGATTCTTCACCTTTGCGACTTTCTCATCCGTCTCAAACACCAGATAATCCGACCAACTCCGATGATCCGGATGCCCCAGCCGGATATACACATCGCCCCGCCGGTCCCATCCCCGGCCGTGCCACTCCTCTAACCCCTCGACAAAATTTGAACGCGCAAAATGCACCCGCCGATAATGCTCAACGCGGCGCTCATTCACCTGTGTCGTCGGCGTGGGATCCTGCTCCAACCAGAAAACTTCTCGAAGCCGTGTTAGCGACCGCCCGAAAGCTCCTTGCATCTTGGCAAGCACTTCCTCAGATGCCACCAGCGACAAATCCTGATAATACTCCCGCTCTGTCGGATCCAAAAACTGAAAATACCGCTCAAAAGCCGCCTGTGCCTGAGCAAAATCTCCCCGCTCAACATGCATCTCGGCCAAAAGTGGCAAATACTCTTTCGGCTTTGTCTGCGCCATCTCCTTCAACTCATCCAGACTATAGGTCTCCTCACCCGCGCTCTTCAGCCGCATCGCCACATACGCCAGACGCGCAGGCGTAATAGGATGACCGGGATTCACTGCCATCTGCCGCGAATACGCTTTCATCGCCTTATCGTAATAGCGTAACGACTCATAAAAAACGCCCAACTTGAAATACGCGTCATAGTGATCTGGAAAAAGCTCTACCACATTGCCAAAATAGTGATCCAGATCCACCCGATCCATCCCCACCATCGCCAGATGGCACATCCCCAGATTGTAGTGCGCCGCCGTATATGCTTTGTCCATCGCACAGGCCTCGCGGAACAACCTCAGTGCCCGCGACTTCTGGCCCGGCATCTTCAACGCCGCCAGTGCCCTTCCATTGCGCGCCTCTACAAACCTCTTCTCTTTCTTAATCGCCCTCAAGAACAACGCCTCTGCTTCTTTTACCTCATCTTGCTCCAGTCGAAGATAGCCCAGCGCGCACATCGCCACTGCATCATTCGAGTGTAAAATCATCATCCGGTCGCAAATACGGGCAGCCTCCTTCACCAGTATCTCATCCGGAGGCTGCGCCCGGGTGAGATACTTCTTCGGAATCAGTTCTCCGCGCTCAAAATACGCATCCGACACCGTCACATGGCGGTGCCCAAAGTGATACCCGTAATAATACTTCAGCACCAGCGGATTGCGCCCCTGCCAGAACCGCGCCAAAAACAGCCCCTTGTTCTTCCGATCCAGAGCCTTGTAAAACGCCGCCGTATCCGCACTTGCCACCTCCGCCAAAATCAAACCTGCCACCTGATCTTCAAACGCGCCAAAACTCGCCTGCAATTCCACCGAGGTGCCCTGTTGATCCGCCTCCTCCGCTTTGTCCTCACGCTCTAAAATTTTGATATGTACCTGCGCCACCCGAAGCTCACCTATCAAAGTCTTGAGCACCACCTCTGCCTCAGATTCCGACACAAGCTCACCCTTCAACACCGTGCCATCCTCCAGCAATACCATAACATTGCGCGAAGGCCGCTCTATCATTTTAATCAGCGACTTTTTTATCCGCAGTTCGCCCATCGCCGTCTTGATCGTCACCTCTGCCTCAGACTCAGACACAATCTCGCCCTTCAACACCGTACCATCCTCGAGCAACACCGTTGCGCCATAAGCGGGCGTAACCGCCAAAAAGAGGCAAAGTGCAATTAAAAAAGACTTCATATTACATCTCTTTCCCGAAAATCTGTCAAAACCAAAAGGTATTTACCTTGATAAATTCGAATTTAAAGGTATTTTAAGAAAACATCAAAAAATCAGGAGGTGAATTTCATGGCCAAGACTAGAAGGGTGATTAAAGACCCTGAGAAGTCCGTATCTGTAAGCCGAGAACAGGTTGAAATAGTCGCTAAAAAGATAAAAGAAAACCGTCCAACATCAGCATATAAGGTAAAATCCCATATATTTAACCGTGCTCCTAGACTTCAGCGACAAAAATAGAAAATAGATGCCATCTTTCGATTACGAACAGAATGTCTTCGTCAATAGTCCATTTGATTCGGATTATGCCGCACTTTTTGACGCGATCATTTTTGCAGTACACGATTGTGGATTTAAGGCGCGTTGTACCCTTGAAGTGGATGATAGTGCACAGGTGAGAATTGATAAAATTTTTGACATTATTAAAGACTGCAAGTTTGGTATTCACGATATTTCGCGAACTGAGATTGACCCAGCTTCAGGCCTCCCCAGATTCAACATGCCATTGGAGTTGGGTATTTTTTTAGGTGCTCGAAGGTTTGGACAGGGTAAGCAACGCGAAAAAATATGTTTGATACTTGATAAAGAGCGATATCGCTATCAACAATTCTGTTCTGACATTTCAGGGCAGGATATTAGATCACATGGAGGCGATATTCTCGGAGCAATAATAGCTGTCAGAGACTGGTTGAGAAACGCAACTACTGAAAGAGATGTAATTATTCCAGCAGGTTCAAGAATATGCGACCGATATAAACTTTTTTTGAGCGAACTACCGCAACTTTGCACCAGTCTAAACCTTAACCAGGAAGAGCTAATATACAATGATTACACCACACTGGTGGTTGGTTGGCTCAGGGCAAATCCCTGGTGAGGTCTCCATCCTTTCCTGAGGACCTCCAGCGAAAGTCAAAGCAGATACAATACTCTTTCCCCACATACCTGTCAAGCCATGAAAAATCGGCGGAAGGATACCAGACCCTTCCGCCGATTATATTACCTCGAGGTGTTAATCTTCAAGTCAGAGGTTAAAAATCAACAGCCCCTGAAATCACATGCACAGAAGAAAAGAAATCGCTGTCAAATGCCTTAAAGGCATAATCGAGCTTAACACCCCTGCCAGTCTCCGTCAAATACTTCAGACCACCGCCAAAGGCATAGCTTTCCGTATCGTGATTGGTCTTATAACCCGCACGACCAGAAAAGCCAATCGGACTACCAGCAGCCTGGAATGTGTATTCGATTCCCACCAGAACCTGCTCGTCAAAATCCACGGGATTTGTCACATCAAAAGCCAGATTCAGATGATGGGGAACCGGAATGCTACCCGACAGTGACAATACATCCACCAACAGCCCCAGACGAATATTGCGCGGCAACTCAAAGGATTCGCGCTGATAGGTCTGTTCAAAGCTGTAATTTTGCACCGTCATCGCCAGAATCGTATTGCGGAAGCCCGTATTGAAATACGTGCCCAGATCCACGGCAAATGCTGTCTTGGCATTATCGACAGTCGTGCGATTACCACCAATCAACACACTCCCAGTGCCCAAATTCTGACTGGCAATCTTTATATTCGCACCTACCGAAAATCGATCTGTAATCTTCATACCATAAGCCGCAGAAAGCGCGTAATTCGACGTAGTAAACGTTCCCGTCTCTGTAAAACCCGCACCTGCGGGATTTGGATCAATAGCTGTGCCATTGAAATCGCCGGCATCATAAGTCACAAACCCCAAACCAAAGGTACCGCGACCTGGAATATTGAGAGCCGCACCGGCAACCTGGCTTTTGGTATCGGCAATCCATGAAACATAAGTGAAAAATGCTTCACGACCATCAAAAAACGCCAGCGTTGCGGGATTGGTAAACACACCAGACGCGGAACCGATCATGCCTGTACCTGCACCTGCAAGGGCTGCTGAACGCGCATTGGTCGGCAGCTTCAAAAATGCAAAGCCAGCCTGAGCAACCTTGATAAATATGGGATTGTTTTCCTCGTGATTATCCGGCAAAATTTTATCTGGCACACGCAGTTGCGCTTGTGTTGTTGTGGCCAAAAGCCCGAAAAACAGCGCGAGCGTCATGAGGGCCAGTTTTGTGTATTTCACAACTTATCTCCTTGATCAAAAGCAAGTCAGTTCTAACAACTGCTGACTGCTGGAAGCTCTCTACCTGACCACGACAAAGCGCTCGATGTGCTTGGCACCAGTTGCCGTATCTTCGATGTGAGCAAAGTAAATCCCGCTCACCAGGAACTGGTTATTATCCGAAGTCATCAGATCCCACGACTCATCGCCAGAGCCAGAAGTGTGGTCAATGCGCGTCACGAGATCACCGGTAATGGTAAAAATGTGGATAACCGCCTGCCCCGGCAAATTCACAAACTGCAGCTTATTGGGCTGTCCCTGATAATTAAAACCCCCATCGTCGAGTTGCCCGCCCTGCACCTGATAGGGATTGGGCACAATGCGAACCTGCGTAACATCACTGGCGGGGCCGCGGAAAGGACTCACGCCCTCTGCTTCGGTGCGCGTGGCAAATCGGCTGCTCTCCAGACCATTGGCATCAACGGCTGTCACGGAATAATAATACCTCGTACCGCGAAGAGCCGTCTCATCGTTAAATGTAGTACCTGTTGGTGATCCGATCAGTTCGGGCACTTCTGTATGGCGACCCGCGTAGCGGTACACATTGTAATGAGTCGCGCCAGAAACCGCATCCCAACTCAACTCGTTGAGATCGGGACCAGAGGTCACCGTCACCGAAGCGGGCCAATTGGGCGTAGCGGGCAATCGAGGCATCGTACCCGTGCGATTTGCCCATGCCTCGCGTGCAACTGCCACGGTCGCCTTCAGCGAATCCAGACCACTGTCGAGAAAAGCTTCTTTTTCCATAAAACCAATCGTGCCATCTGCCCAGGCTTTGCCCACGCGTTTGTTTTCCGCTTCAGACGGACCGGCGACAATCACTGCAGACACAATGTGAATGCTCTCACCGGGCTTCAAATCCCAGGGACCAAAGGTCGTGACCCACTGATAGATCTGCTCAGTGGTTACATACCCCGGTTGGTCGGGATCGGAATCTGCAATCCGTTCATCGCGCGTGGCGTTCGGCTGCACATAAAAATCATATACGGTCTTGCGGTCTGCTGTGCGCGTACTCGTCCACACTTCACCCGGCACCCAGCGCACATGGCGCGGTTGTGCATTTTCGGGATCGGAATTGTCATCCAGCCAGTTCTCGCCCAACACATTGGGATCATTGGTCGGCGTCTTATCCACATGCAAAAATACGCGGCCTTTGTAGTGCGATTCCATAAACTCGCCCGAACTGATATTGGCATCGCGCACCCCATCGAGCAAGTCGCCAGTGGCGGGAGCGGGTTCGCCGCGGTCATCGCCATCGGGGCGATACCCCAACTTATCGCTGTCATCGCCATCGTGGATGTAGAGCAACTTTTCATCATCATCCCAGTAATTCACCTCATCCCATATACCGCCAGCGAGCAAACCAGCATCGTAAGCGCGACCCCCATCTTCGGGATTAATCGTGATATGCGCGCCACCTGCGGGACCTGAACCACCGCGCTGCAAATAGTAGTTCAACCCAATGTGGAAATTGTCATAAGACGGATTTTTCTGCGCCGTTTCCGGGCTTGCAGCAATGCCGCGTTCGCCCGCGCGCAGATCAACCACATACGGATTTTCCGGATATGTAATCGTCGTAACTTCAAAAATCATATCGTCGGCATCTTGGTTTGCCCAGGAATACGTCTCGCGCACAATGCGCAAGCCTTCGGAGTTTACAATTGTGCTACTGATCATAAAATCAGCACCCAAATCTGACCGCACGGCATCGTCGTCTTCGGGGAACAAGCGCCAGTTGGTCCGCAATATCTCTTTGCCATCCTGAGTCAACGTTGGCGGATTGATGCGGAAGAACTTCGGATTGGGTCTGTTCAGTCGCGTCTGTGTGCCCCCCAACCTCGAAGACGAAAAATCGGCGAGGTCATCGAGCAGGTCATTGCACCAGGGGCTTTGCGTGGTATTCACCAGATGTTGCCCGCCTTCGTAATAGCTGGGCACATTAAACGACGAATACAACCCGACCACAGCCATACCCGAATTCCCAATGCGATAGCCGATATCCGGATCTGTATCGCCTGTTTCGAGACCGCCGGGCCAAATCAGACGATCCGAGCTCCACAGCGTACCGATCTGGTGACTCTGTGCATAAGCACTGCCAGCCATCAGTATCGCTATCAGCACAAATACAAAACGTTTCATAAGTTTATACTCCTGTAAAAAATCTGTCGCCCTCTCCCACTTGCAGGAGAGGGCGAAAATGGACACACATTAGAACGAGAATCGCAAACCAAATGTGATGTCTCGGCGATCCAGATAGACCAGATACGGACGGCGCGTTTCCTGGAAATTGTCCAGATCGACATCGGAACCCGGACGGCTACCTTCCTGAAGTTTGCCGCTGGCATCAACAGTCCAGCCAAGTCGCTCCATATACGCGTCGGCTTTGGCATCGTCATTTGTGCCTGGATAGTCCCAGACCTCGCCATCGTAATCGCGCAGATTGTTGAAGTTCTTGAAATTGAAAATATTGTGAACTTCCAAATACAACAGCGGTGCGCCCGCGGTATCAAAGGCTTTTGAAATCCGCAGATCTGCCATGTTGCTATCTGTCCACTGCACATTCAACACATTCTGCAGTGCAGAATCGTTGGTCGGATTGTGATTCATCCACCAACCGCCCTGGCGGCGGTAGAACAAATTGGCTTCCCAACCGCCCTTCAACATGCGCTGTTCGGCTCCGTAATCCAGCGGCGTTCGGAAGTTCAAACCCAACTTCCAGATTGGACGCGGCTTAAATTGTGGATTGGCGGCATTGGCACTGGCTTCAATAGTCAATCGGGAAGGCGTCGATACCGTGTTCTGATCGTAGATATTCTCCCATCCAATCCGCTTGCTGCGCTCCTGGCGGTAATCATAAGAAATAAAACCCGTAAAGAACTGACCGCGCGACTTCTTAAACGCAAGCTCATAACCGCGCACATCCTTGATCCGTCCCTGCGTTGTCCACCGCGTGCGCCTGCCAGTACTGTTTTCGGGATAATAACTCGTGTTGGGTTCGAATTCTTTGTCGATGTCCTTAAAATACACCGTGCCCGAAGCCAGATACGTGCCTTCAAAACTCTTCTCAAAACCGAGCTCATAAGCGATGGTCTGTGGCATCTCTACCCAGGGATTCCCAAAGTTCTCCAGCGGCTCACCCGCACCGGATTGCGCGCGGTAAAGTTCCACTGTCGTCGGCACCTGATAGAAGTGACCATAGTTGAAAAAGAGCTTGGAAGTCGCCGTTGTTGGATGAGACACGCCAAACCGCGGACTCCACTCCCATTTGGTTGGCGCGCGAACCGAGCGTCGATTTTCGTATAACAATTCGGCATTCGATCCCAGATATTCTGCATGCGGCTGTC
Source organism: Candidatus Latescibacterota bacterium (assembly GCA_022822565.1). GTDB lineage: Bacteria > Latescibacterota > UBA2968 > UBA2968 > UBA2968 > VXRD01. The sequence continues at coordinate 13,310 of JAJEAX010000327.1, read as the reverse complement.
CTACCAGATCAAACCACTTGTCCGGGCGATGGAAATCCAACCTCAGGCCCGCATTGACCACGATCTGGCGATACTCCATGCGGTCTTGCACAAAGAAACCGCCATACCACGGCGTCTTCACCCAATAATTGTGCAAGTTGGCTGTTTGCGTTGCCACGATATCTGCCGGATTGTCGCTCTCCCAACCTTCGGGGCGCTCTGGCAACGTGGAGACATAACCGCGGAACTCTCGCAAGAAGAATGTATGCGCCTGAATACCGGCTTTGATCTGGTGATGTGGTGTCATCTGACTGGTAATATCAAAGGTTATATCCGTCTCTTTGATATAGGACCAGTCCGCCGAACGGCTGGCACCACCGCCGCCGCGCAAACGGTAAATACCCAGAATATCAACGCGGCGGTTGGCATAGTTCCAACCCACAGGCGCTTCATCCAGAATCACAGCACCTGCTGATTGCGCGGATGCAACGCCGGATTCGGTAATCTCTTCAACCCGACCATCGGGATAAACCGCTGCTGCGGGAATACCCACGGCTTGAGGTTTCTGCCATGTGGCTTCCCAATCCGTTCTGCCATAACGCGCAGTGATATTGTAAAATGTCTTGGGCGACAACGTATGCGACCAGTTCAGGGTATAATAATTGCGGTCAATGGTCTCTTGATTGGCTTGAGACCCCGGCGCAAACATCTGAACATCGTCAAAGCGGCGCGAAGCTTCCACCTGTGACCTGACAAAGGTCCCCGTAAAGTCGCCAGTTTTTGTACCATCTGCCCAACCGCGCAAATACCCCAGCGATAGTTTTGTCGTAGCCGTTGGTGTAAACGTCAATTTGGCCTGCGCCATGTTGTCGCGATACGACGTCTTGGACAAATCGTACACATACGCCGTGCGCTCGCGCTGATTGGTCACCATCACCGATAATTTATCCTTGATCACCGGCGTGCCAATTGTCACATCGTAGAGATAATCGGATTCGCGATCGGCAGCATTGGCATTAAAACCATTATTTCCTTCCAATTCAAAATTGCGGTGCTGCCATGCCCATATCCCTTTGGCCTGGGCAACAGTTGTTATCGGAAGATCGAAAATACCCGCGGTCCATTCGCCTGCCGGACCACCGCGATCACTGAACTCCTGCGTCCAGCCCTTAAAATCAGGTACGCCATCGCCATTGCGATCTGCTGTGGGACCATCGCTCTCAAAGCGACCGATATCCCACCAGTTGTCCGAGCTATATACGTCGGGACCAAAGTGCTTGCGACCAGCGGGATTATAACGCGCATCTGCACTGATTGTAAACTGGCGAGGCTCGCGGGTCACAATATTGACAACGCCACTGCGCGCATCGCCATATTCAGCACTAAAGCCACCCGTCAAAATCTGAACTTCTGCCAAATTTGTTTTGCTAAAAGAAGAATACGGACGGTTATTGCGGTTGTCTTTCATACCCACACCGTCCATTGTGTACAACATCTCTTCTTCACTGGCACCGCGAATGGTCAAACCCCAGTCATCGGTATCCACACCGACCTGTGTGGCAAACGCATCGCGCAGACGAGGGCCCGTCGGTGCTTCGCGGACTTCACTTGCCTTCATAATCGTCTGAGCGTAAGAAACTTCCAATTCAACCGGCGGACGCTCAGCCACCACCGTAATCTCACTCAATTCAACGGTCGATTCTGTCAGCGAAAAATTCACAGGCGAGGTGCGGTCAATACTCACCACCACATCCGTCTTACTCACCGTGTGATATCCCACAAGTGATGCCTGAACTTCGTACACGCCAGGCAAAACCTGAATAATGAAATAATCGCCATTGACATCTGCTGTGGCACCCATCCTGGTGCCTACAAGAACGACGTTAGCACCTGGTAAGGGATCACCCGCAGCATCTGTAATGCTACCCGAAACTTTACCTGTGGTGGTCTGTGCATCGGCCTGATATGCCAGCCCAAACCCCAAAGCAATAGCAAGCAAGGCTATAAACCCAGCTCTCAAACGGTACATAAACTCCTCCTTTGGTTTCTTTCCCCGGCTTTGGGAAAGACAAGGGAAAGGCCACCCGGCTCATTCCCGCGAAACTTTTCCATCTGAATGGAGCAATATCACCTGCAAAATATTATCTGATCAGCCCTTGACATCACCTCCTTCTTACTCCCTCCCAGTGGTTGCAAAAGCGGGCTTGAATACCCCACCTCCTTTCGGTCTGTGATGTTAATTCTCATTATAAAAATTTACGATAATTTAATATCTGCCAATTTAAGGAGTCTGCCAAACTCTGTCAAGTCCTATAAGCCAAATTGTGTAACATACGGACCAAAATCCATAACACACTGTTTTTTTTATATTTTGCAATACTATTACACTTCTTTTATTTTCCAATAAAAAACATCACCTCTTTACTCACCTTCACACCCGTATTCAAATCCGTTACCGTCACCTCCATCTCATATTGCCCCGCTTCTGACCCACTCACATCGATCTCCAGATAATTGTACTCTGTTTCCCGCGTACCCACCTGCTCGTAAGAAATTGTCACCTCTTTCTTCTCTTCAATACCCAACAGTGTTCCAACCGCGCGCAAAATCGTCACAACAAGGGGTTTGCCTTTGCGCGGTGAGATTTTGTAATCCATCTGGTAGCGCGTCTGACCAAATTCATCGGATGTCAACCCATAGACCTCGTAATAAATCGTCACGGGTTGTCCCGGCACATAGGTTTTGGACGGCATAGGCACGACCTTATGCCCACCTTTAACCTTCACCTTATCATCTTCCACTACCGATCCGGCCATCTCGATATCGCTCAAACCCAACTCACTGCCCTCATAAGCCTCCACCTCCACCTCGCGTGTATAAGCGCCCATCGCATTGCGAGCGCGATCATGCACTTCCACGCCCAAATAATATTTGCCCGGCGGCACATTGAGCGCCAACTCATCAATCAACAGTGTTCCACTACCCACCTCAGCATCATCTGACACGGCAAAAGGCAACCCGGCGACCTTCCGAAAAACCGGTGTCCACGTACTGTCAAACAGAGCAATACCCCGTTCAACCTGCCCTTCAGTTCGCCCCGAATCAATCAGAGCACCCAGAGGCACACCGTAATAAACCTCTAACCGGCTGCGCGGACTCTCTCCGCGAAAATCTATCGCATCGAAATGAAATGCCAAATCATCTGTTACGGGCCGATAAATTTCAGATTGTTGCCGCACCGCCCGCGCCATCACCCGATCGGGCCTTTTTGCCGTCCACTGGCTCTGATTAAAAGTTGACAGCACGCGCCCCTGTGGCATATCGGGAAAATCGAACCCCCCGCGAGAATCCAACGCCGCAAACACGACCTCAATACCACCTGCCACATCGGGATAAATCCAGTACTCCCAGTTCGAACCCCCATCAATGGGAAAAATGGGAAAACCCCGAATATTGGTCATACCCGCATCGCGGTCGCGGTGCGAATCCTGAACATCGTCGTAATATTTTCCATCATTGCGATCGGCACCGCCGCCAAAAAACGTGCGATTGGGATTCAACTCATAATCGATAGACTCAAAATCTGAAACAATCAAATCTCCTGCATCTTCACCTTGATATTGCACATCCCGCGTCGATGTCCGCAACCTGCCCATCCTCGCAATAATCTCTTTATGCGCCTCGGGCGTCAAACTCATCCACAATCTCTCCTTAACCCGCACGACATCGGGATCCATCTCATAGCGCACATCGCCTGCGCGGCTCTTGTGGGCTGGTTCGCCATAGCGAATATAAATCTCCCCGCGCTTGTCCCAGGGTTTTTGTCCAGACGCAAAATGCTGTATCGCATACAATACCCGACGGTAGTGCTCCACCAGACGCTCATTGCTCGGCGTGGCCGGCGTGGGATCGCGGCGCTGCCAGAACATCCGCACAAAGTCCGGATGTTGCTCGGGCGACAATGCCTCGTAAGCAACGGTCTCTTTCAACGTCGCCAATAAACGAATGTCTTGCAGCAGACCGCGCGTGTGTTCATCTACCGTACGCAAATACTCCGCCATCACCTTCTGCGCTTCTCCCGTCTGTCCCATCAGTTGATACACACCTAATAGCAAGGGAAGACATTCCGCACGCAATTCCGGACGCGTCTCCATCAACTCGCGCCACACGCGCGTCGCCCGTGCGCGTTGCCCCTGCTTCAACCATATCCGCCCCAAATCGAACCGCGCACGCGCGTGCATCGGGTTTACCACAGTCTGTCGGGTATAGGCTTTCTCCGCAGATTCAATCTTGCCCTCGCGTTCAAACACCCGCCCGAGCAAATACAGCAACTCAGGGTGATGTGAAGACGCTTCAATCGCCTCCTTCAAAGCGTCTTCTGCCCGCTGCTTCCCCCCCAGCAAACGGGCCAGCGCGCGGTTGACCTGCGCGGTTTCCCAATTGGGACGAAGAGCCAAAGCCTGATCATAAGCCACCACGGCCTCGTCCCACCGCCTGCGTCCGATATGTGATATCCCCACACCGTTGTACACTTCGGGCAAGACCCCGCCTGCGTTCAACGCCGCGTTAAACGTCTGTTCCGCATAAGGTAAATTGCTCGCAAACAAATAGGCATATCCCTGCGCGGCTCGCCCCATCAAATCGTTTCCATCTTCATCGAGAAGTGCCTCAAGCACCTCCAGAGCCGCCCGCGCCATTGCCGTATCCGGTAGCACCTGTCGGGCCGCATAGCGCGGATCGATATGCCTCGCCATTTCTTTGCGCCTGTCCAGAGCTGTGATTATCGCCCCATTCAGGTTGGGAGGCGCACCAAAACCGAGTAGCGGGTTGTAATACGACCGCGCCACAATCGGATTGCGGTCCATCCAGAACCCGTAGAGAAACGCCGCGCGGTCTGCGCGTCCCAGGCCAGTATAAGTGGCTTCAACCTCGAATCCCCCAAACCGCTTTAATAAATGCTGCGCTGTTTTTGATCGCCGATCATCAAAACCCGAAGCGGGAACAAGCGTCTCACCCATCACCTCAAATTTTCGAGCCGATACGAGTGTATCCCTCCCCGCCGTTACCCGGACCCGCAACGCATAAGTCCCCGGCAGCAGTCCATGAGTGGGAATACCCTCCGCGAATTTGACTTCACCCCGATACCCGGGAAATGACCGCTGATCGCGCCAGAGGCGATGCCCGTATCGGTCCTCTATCTGCATCTCAACCCTGTGGCTCTGATAGCCCAGATAATACACCTCAAAATACAGGTAAAGCGGATTCCCCCGCCGATATTGCCGCGCCGGGTTGGGCAGTATCAAGCGCCCGTCTTTTCGGAACATCTCAAGGCTCTCGCCAGCCCCCTGTGGATTAAATCCGGAAGACAGGTACAGATCGCTCATGCCTATCTTTCCGGGATCGTAAGCGGGTACATCGAGAGAAAATACCGCCAATCCCGCCCGGTCAGCCTGCAAATCACTCAAGGTCAGTTCCCCGCGATAGCGACCTGTGGGCAGGCGCACCTGCACCATGTCATATACCATGCGGTCTGTATCGACAGTAGCTTCCAGCGATTCAGCTGTCAGTCTGCTTTCCGCCTCCACCTGTTGCACGACCTCTCCGGCATCGTTTAAGACCCGCAGCGAAGGCCTGTACCGCGCGAGATAAATCCCCGAATCTTGCCTCAAAAATGCAAATTGCGCCACCGGAAACCTCAATATCACTTCCTCGAATCCCTCGCGGCCCCGATATCGAAAACTGCACACATCTATCTCAAAAGCTATGGATCCTTCTCCGCGCGGCGGGAGATCCATCTCGCTGGCGTGTAGTTCAAAAACTGCGATCATAAAACTCAAAAATACCGTCGCGATACGCATAATAATTTCCCTTTTTAAAAACAGTCTCTCTCAAGTAAAAACGCCTCCAGAAAAATATAGGTCCCAAAAATTTACTTCAATCGAGAAAAATAAACAACAATGCCCCGCGGCGTTCGGTGTTTCGGTCATTGGTTTCATGAATCTAAAGCACCCATATAAGCGTGTAATAATTTTAGACCCTGTAGAATTTTTCTTGTCACAGACCACAATTTTCGTTATTTATATATTTTGAATTCACAATCATTATAGTGTAAATAAATGTAAATAATGTAAATAAATGTAAACCGCAATAGAAAAGGAGTCACTCATGAAACCACTGAATCGGCGTACATTTCTCAGAAGTGCAGGTGTTTGTTTGGCCCTGCCGTTTTTAGACGCCATGATCCCCGTGGGGCGGGCTGCGAGTCAGGCATTTGCCCTTGCCCGCGAACAGGCCGCAAAGCGGCTGGTATGTATTGGCAACCCCTTTGGAATGATCCCCGAACGATTCTTCCCAACGGGAAGCGGAGCAAATTACACACTCCCTTCACTCCTGCAACCACTATCAGCGCATCAACGAGATTTCACAATCTTCTCCAACCTGGACCACGGCGTAACCGGCGGACACCGCACCGCGCATACATTCTTGAGCGGCATCCGCATCAAAGATGCCAAAATGATGCCCGAAGGCAACATCAGCATCGATCAAAAAGCCGCGGAATTTGTCGGCGTCAACACCCGGTTCCCCTCCTTAAACGTAAGCATCAATGGCCACTGCGAAATGGTCTGGACGCGCACGGGCGTGCGCGTGCCGCCAATCAACGACCCCAAAAAAGTATTCCAGGCACTCTTTGTAGATACCACAGCACAGGAAAAAGAACGGCGTGCAATCGCGCTCGAACAGCACGGCAGCATCTTAGACGCCGTAATGGGAGAAGCGCGATCCTTTGAGCGCAAACTGGGGCAAAGAGACCGGGAAAAACTGGAAGAATATCTGACCTCTGTGCGCACAGTCGAGAAAAAACTGGGCATGTCCAAAGCGTGGCTGGACAAACCCAAACCACAGGTCAATATGGCAATGCCGGAAAATGGCCCCTTTGTCGAAACCCTGCCCTTGATGTACGACCTCATTGCCCTATCACTCCAAACAGATTCCACGCGAATAGCAACCCTGGAAGTCGGCCAGGGGATCAAAACCACGGACCTGGGCTTGAATACGAATTACCACAAATATTCACACCACGGCAAATTGCCCGAACTCATGGAAGGCCTGACAATAATTGAAAAATACCAGATGAAACACCTGGGCCTGTTCTTCGACAAACTCAAAGCCATTGAAGACCCCGCCGGGGGAACCCTGTTTGATCACACCATGGTATTATCCGGTAGTGGCATGGGCAATGGCAGTTCGCACTCCAACAAAAACCTGCCCATCTTGCTCGCGGGTGGCGGATTCAATCACGGGCAGCACCTGGTATTTCCAGAAGCAAAGCCCCAGCGCGTTCCACTGAGCAACCTGTACCTATCGATGTTACAGAATTTTGGACTGGAAATCGATCACTTCGGCCAGAGTACTGGCACGCTAAAAGGATTTGAATAAAAATGAAAAAAAGCGTTCTATTCCTCTTGATCGGCATCTTTTTGTCAGCGACTGCCTGGGCAGAAGGGGATGCGACATACAAAAACACCGTGCGGACATTTTTGGCGCAGCGGTGTCAACATTGCCACGGCGCAGAGCTTCAAAAAGCAGACCTGCGGTTTGACACCCTCACGTTGGATTTTCACAATGAAGATGTCTTGCTAACCTGGCAAAATATCGCCGACATGTTAAACCTCGGCTTAATGCCGCCCTATGAAGAGCCGCAGCCCGAACTCGCGGAAATGAAACCCGTGATTGACTGGATCACCGGCGCGCTAAAAGCGCATCACGAAGCCGAAGAAAGCACGGGCGGACAAACGGTCTTGCGCCGCTTGAATCGGAACGAATACCGCAACACAATTCGGGATCTATTGCATCTGGACATGACCATGTTTGACCCCACAGATGCATTTCCCCAGGACGATGAAGAACACGGATTCGACAACATCGGCAAAACCCTCGTCATGTCGGATTTTCTGGTCGAAAAATATCTCGACGCAGCCGATCAAATCGTAGAGCGCGCCCTATTGCCCGGCCCGCCGCCAGAAGTAAAAACTCACGAATTCACCTTTCCCATCATGCGCGGAGGCGGTGGATTTTTGGCACCGGCGAGCCGCCGCTTGAAACAGGGATACGACGAGCTATTCCGCCGCCCCGATGATCGCTGGGGATACATGTCCATCGACAGATTCCGAAAAGGCGTACCGCATTCGGGAATGTACCGCGTTCGCGTTCGCGCATCTGCACACAACCAGCAACACCCTTATGACAGAATGCTGCGAACAGATGAAAATGAACCCATGCGCATGGGCATTGTCGCCGCATCCGGGCGTTATGGCGACCTGCGGCAGAACAACACATCGGATATCACACTGGCCGAATTTGAAATGATCGCAGATGGCAAACCCCGCGATTACGAACGCGAACTCTGGCTGGATGAATCTTATATGCCGCGCGTCACCTATCCAAACGGACCCGTCACACTTTATTGGGGGGGTATTCTGAGGCGCTATCACCCTCAGCTCTACGACAAAACGGACCGGCGCAAACTATCTCAACGAGAAGATCAAGAACTCGTACGCCGGCAAACAGAAGTCGCGGTAATGAATTATCAGGGACCGACCATCCGCATATACAAAGTCGAAATCGAAGGTCCCCTTTACGAACAGTGGCCCCCACCTTCGCACACGAGCATTTTTGGCAAGCGCAATCCCGAAAAAGTCGTACCGCGCGATATCCTGACCCGCTTTGCAACGCGCGCGTATCGCCGACCGGTCAAACACAGTGAAATCGCGCACATCCTGCAACTGGTCGAGCAGCACGAAAAAGCCGGTGCCTCGCGCGTCCAGGCCATCAAAATGGGCTTAAAAGCCATCTTGTGTTCGCCCAATTTCCTCTATCTCTACGAAAACGAAGGCCAATTAGACGACTATGCCCTCGCGTCCAAGCTATCGTATTTTCTCTGGTCATCCATGCCCGACGAAGAATTATTCAGTCTGGCAAAGAAAAAGCGACTGCACAAACCAGACGTCTTGCGCGCGCAAATTAATCGCATGTTAAAAGACAAAAAAGCGCAGGCATTTGTAGAGAACTTCACAGAGCGATGGTTGGCCCTGTACAAAATCGGCGAAATGCCACCCGACCCGCGCAATTTCCGACTGTACTATCAGGCGAATCTCGAAGACGCGATCAAAAAAGAAACCCACGCCTTTTTTAATCACATCCTCGACAAAAACATGAGCATCGCGCATTTTATCGACTCGGACTTCACCTTCATCAACCGCGACCTGAGCTTGTTATACCGCATAGAAGGCGTAGAGGGCCGGGAATTTCGCAAAGTAAAACTCGACGACCCCCAACGCGGCGGCCTATTGGGACACGCCAGCGTATTGACGGCGACCTCCAACGGAATCGAAACATCGCCCGTGGTGCGCGGCGTATGGGTATTAGAAAACATGTTGGGCATAACACCCCCGCCCCCACTGCCCGATATAGAACCACTCGAACCCGACATTCGGGGATCGACGACCATTCGCCAGCAACTGGCAAACCACCGCAATATCGCCACCTGTAACGAATGCCATCGCCACATCGATCCATTGGGCTTTGCACTGGAAAATTACAACCCCATAGGCGCGTGGCGCTATGGTTACGGTCCCAAAAAACCGAAAATCGATGCATCAGATGTCCTATCTGACGGCAGCAAATTCGATGGCCTTGTGAGCTTTAAGAAAATCTTATTGCAAAAGAAAGATCAATTTGCCCGCTGTCTGACCGAAAAGATGCTCACCTACGCGACCGGACGCACACTGGAAGCCACCGACCGCCCCGAAGTAGATCGCATCGTACACAACTTGAAAACACAGGGCTATGGCTTGAAAGACCTGGTCATGCTCGTGGCGACGAGTGAGCCATTCTTGACCAAATAAGTCGCCAATTTCACAAGAAAAAACAAAAACGCTCTGGTATTATTGCCAGGGCGTTTTTCTTAACGGAACATGTCCATTTGGCACACAACTCTGGTCGCCCTCTGGACGATTTCTCGGCTTCTCGGTCTTTGGCGAAAGAGGCCTTTCGCGAATCGAATTTATCGATATGCAGGATCAGTCGCGGTGGATTGGGATTAGATGTCAAGGAGAGACGTTTGGCCGAAGAACTGCAATCAGATTCAACGGGTGAACCCGTAAGAGGCATAACACTCCGCTCGGTTGCCCTGGGCATTGGCATCGTAATCTTCATCAATCTGTGGGTGACGTATGCCGAGACCGTGGTAAAAACCTCTCGCCTGAACCTGAGCGTATTTCAAATAACGCTCTTCGCCGTCTTCATCATCCTGATCGGGGTGGTCAACCCGCTGATCAAATCTGTAAACCGCCGTTACGCCTTTGCCCCCGCCGAATTGCTATCCGTCGTCGCCATTGGCATCGTCGGCTGCGTCGTGCCCACATCCGGCATCACCGGATTTTTGATCGGGGTCATTTCCACCCCCTTTTATTTTGCCACGCCCGAAAACGGATGGGCCGAGTACTATCACCCCAATCTCAACTCGTGGGTCGTACCCACCAATCAGGAAGCTGTACGCGCCTTTTACGAAGGCTTACTGCCCGGCAGCGCTATCCCCTATCGCGTATGGCTGGCACCGCTGGCGTGGTGGGGCAGTCTGGTGGTGGCCGTATTTGCCGTTTCCGCCACCCTGATGATCATCTTGCGAAAACAATGGGTAGAATACGAAAAACTCGCCTATCCCATCGCCGCCGTACCCATCGAAATGTCGGAAGATGCCCTCTCTGCGCGTTTCTTACCCGCATTCATGCGCGGTCCCATGTTCTGGATTGCAGCGGCCATACCATTTTTGATTTTTGTCTGGCACACCCTATCATGGGCATACCCGCTCCTGCCCAGCATCGGCCTCCTTCCGCACGGAGGGTATTTCCGCTTCACGCGCTATTCCCCGGGCATGTACATTCAGCCCATGCAGTTTTTGACCATCGGCTTTGCGTACTTTGCCAATACACAGGTACTATTCTCAGTCTGGTTTTTCTTTTTACTCCACGTCCTTGAAGGGGGCATTTTTAACCGCCTGGGCTATCAGATCGAGCGATCGACCGATTCTTTCAGCGCAGACCCGCCCACCGAAGCCTGGCAGTGTTTTGGCGCACTCGCCTGTCTCGTAGTATGGCGATTGTGGGTCGCGCGGCGACATCTGCGAGACGTCTTTCTCAAAGCACTCGACAAAAAGCATCCAATAGATGACCGCGAAGAAATTCTTTCCTACCGGTCGGCAGTTTTAATTTTGGCGTTTAGTCTCATCTACGTCTTATTCTGGCTCATGCAAATCGGAATGGACCTGAGCACCGCATTGATTTTTATGTCCGGCGTCGCCGTCATCTACATCGGCATCGCGCGCGTGGTATCAGAAGCAGGTGTCGTGTATTCGGGTGCCACCGTAACGCCGCAGGCATTTGTCATGGACTTGCGCGGCACCCATGTCATATCCGGAAGCAGCATGACGGCCATCGCGCTGTCCTACTCCCTCATCGATTATATGCGCGGGCTATTCACACCGGCACTGGCTCAATCGATCAAACTGGGCGACCTGATCCGCGGCAACCGCCGCTTGTTATTCTATTGCGTGGGCATTGGCGTACTCGCCGGATTTGTTTCTTCGGTATGGCTTATGCTCCATCTGGGCTATACGCATGGGGCGTATAATTTCCCGCGCTTCCCCTTCTTCAGCGGCGACCCAAAAGGCATCTACGGATCGACCCTTACAATGATGCGAACGCCCAAAGCACCCGACCCAAACCGCATCATCTTTTTCGCCATTGGCGCGGGCGCAATGGCCCTGTTGACATTTTTGAGATACCGATTTTCCTGGTGGCCCATCAACCCCATCGGCCTGACCATTTCCGCTGCGGATAACACGGCTTCGCTGGTCATGCCCGTATTCATCGCCTGGGTATGCAAAGCCTCTCTGCTCCGCATCGGCGGCGTAAACCTCTACCGGAAAGCCAAGCCCCTATTCTTGGGCCTGCTCGTAGGCTACACAGCCGGCGTCGCGTGGTCATTTCTCGTCGATGCGATCTGGTGGCCGGGTCAGGGGCACTCGGTACACTGGTGGTAAAAGTTATCCGCAGATGTACGCAGATGTGCGCAGAGAAAGGCATGAAGGCAGGGGGCTGGGGGTGGACTTCACACTTCTCACTTCACACTTCTTAAATGGCAATACAAACAGATTATATAACTGAAACCGATCTCCAGCAGGAAAAGGGACTAACCGTCCGCTCGGTGGGGATTGCGCTGGGCGCAGTGGTATTCATCAACCTGTGGGTGACCTATGCCGAAACCGTAGTACATGCATCCAGACTGAACCTCAGCTTCTTTCAACTCACATTGATGGCCGTATTTGTCTTGTTGGTCGCAGCCGTCAACCCGCTCTTGAAAGTTCTGGGATCTCAACACCGCGCGTTCTCGCCCTCAGAACTGCTGGCAATTGCGGCCATCGGCATGGTGGGATGCGTGGTACCCGCTTCGGGCGTAACCGGATTTCTCATCGGCGTCATCTCCACGCCGATCTACTTTGCCACACCTGAAAACCGATGGGGCGAATTCTATCATCCCAACCTCGACTCGTGGGTCGTGCCCATAGACCCCGAAGCCCTGCGCATGTTCTACGAAGGCTTGCCACCTGGCGCGTCCATGCCCTGGGAAGTGTGGCTAATGCCCCTGCTGTGGTGGGCGAGCTTTATCGTTGCAGTATTCGCGCTCTCAGCCAGCATGATGGTCATTTTGCGCAAACAATGGGCAGAACACGAAAAACTGGTCTATCCCCTCGTAGCCGTACCCCTGGAAATGGCGCAGGATGCACGGTCTAAGCGATTGTTACCGGGATTTATGCAGGGCAAGCTGTTCTGGATCATGGCCGCAATACCATTTTTGTTATTCTTGTGGAATTCGCTATCCTGGTTTTATCCGCTCATGCCCGGAATCGGGATCTTTCCCCACGCCGGAAAGTTTAATTTTACGCGGTATTCTCCCCACGTCTATCTGGAACCCCTGAACCTGTTCACCATCGGCTTTGCGTACTTTGCCAACACACAGGTCTTGTTTTCCGTCTGGTTCTTCTTCTTATTACACGTCGTAGAAGGCGGCATATTCAACCGCCTGGGCTACCAGATAGCAAAGTCAACCGACTCGTTCAGCGCCGATCCCCCTACCGAAGCCTATCAGTGCTTTGGCGCGCTGGCATGCCTGGTCGTATGGCGATTATGGGTCGCGCGGCACCATTTGCGAGACGTCTTCCTGAAAGCATTTAGAAAGGCGTATCCCGCCGACGACTCCCGAGAAGTACTGGC
>JAJEAX010000282.1 GCA_022822565.1 Candidatus Latescibacterota bacterium | reverse complement strand
CTGGGACCAACCCGCGTTGAAATCGACTGGATGCAGGTGTCCGATGCGTCTTCTTACCAGATTTATCGCGCTGTTGGCGATGGCGCGCTCGATTATTTTGATGAGATCAGCGATCGCACTGTGTACATCGATTCTTTGCTGACGGAAGGTCAGACCTATCGCTATCAGATTGTCGCTGTGGCAGATTGGGATCTGCGCTCGGGTATTGTATCTCTTATGCCAAATCGTGCGCCAGAAGTCGTGCGCGTTGAAACGCTGTCGGACAGTCAGATTCAAATTTTCTTTTCGGAAGAGATGGGGCCAGATGCGGCCCTGCCGTCAAGTTATCTGCTCAGCGGCGTTGGACAACCCACATCTGTGATACTCGACCGGCAAAATACCAGAGCGGTTTTGTCCTTTGCCGCGCCGTTTCCCGCTCGGTACACACTGACGATTCTCAATACATCCGATGCGAGTGGTACACCTCTTGGTCTGAAAACTATTTCAGATACTGTTGATCCAGATCTTCTCGCACGAGCCGATGCCGATGGTAGTGGCGTTATCGATTTTGCAGATTTTCTATTTTTTGTCCGCGCATTTCAAACTTCTGATTCCACTTATGATTTTGATGGCGATGGTATCGTCAATTTTTCCGACTTTCTCATCTTTGTCAATTTTTTTGGTCGCAAGGTTGGGGCTGGGGGCTAAGGTTATGAATATCGGTATTCCCAAACGCGCGTTTTTTCAAGTGGCTTTTCCCTGTCTGTTTCGCGCAGATGTCCCGACGATTGACGGTGTGCTCAATGACTGGGAAGCGGCTTATTTGGTGCCAGATTTGAGCGGGATTGAGGGAAAAAATCCCTTTGCCGATGTGTATATGGCCTGGCACGATACCGGATTGTTTTTTGCGGTTGATGTAAAAGGTGCTGGGGGACATGCGCCCGATGTTAGCCGTCCATTGCGCGGTGACGGCTTTCAAGTATGGATTGATACGCGCGATGTGCGTAATGCGCCGCGAGGAAGCCGATATTGTCATCATTTTTGTTTTTGGCCGGGCAAAGGGAAGGGGCAGGCAGGCGGGAGACAATTTCGGTTGCGACGAGCAAGGGCGCATTCCAGACTGTGCGACCCCGAGCGTCTAAAGGTGGCTGCAAAGGTACTTAAAACGGGGTATCGCCTGGAAGCCCATATTCCCGCTGTTGCAATGACCGGGTTTGATCCCGATGAGAATAATAGGATCGGTTTTACTTATTTGTTGCGCGATAAGAATTTAGGGCGACAAGTTTGGACGGCAGAAGAGATTTTGCCCGTGTCTTATGATCCGAGTTTATGGGGTACGGCAGAATTGGTGAGGTGAGAGTTAAAAGACGGGGAGGGCGTTTGTATTTCGTCAAAGAGTTTTGTATATTGGAAACATTGGATGGGGAGATGGATTTGTATTCGAGGCTGGTATATGGCACAGGATAGCGAACTTTCTCAAGACCTCACCGCTCGCGTGGAGCGTTTGGAGTCGCTGTTGACAATTAGTCGGTTGATGAATGCGACGTCAAACCAGGGGCGATTGATCAGTGGTATTGCACATGAAATTTCCACGTATTTGGATGCGGAACAGTGTTCAATCTTTTTTCACAACCGCCTGACGGATGAGCTTTATACGCATGTTGGGGCAGGGGTCGAAAAAGACACACAGGTGAGGATCCCGAGCAATAGGGGTATTGCAGGGCATGTGTTTAAGAACGGCGATGTGAGAAACGTTTTAGACACCTCCAAAGACCCTTTATTTTCCAATGTACTCGGGTATGAAACGCATACCATACTGGCCTTCCCGCTGCACAACAGACGCGGGGAGGTGATAGGTGTGCTGGAACTCCTGAACAAGCAAGGTGATCCGGGGTATTTTACAAAAGATGATGAGGATTTTCTGCACGAGGTGGCCGCGCAAATCGGCGGGTTGGTCGATATGATGTTGCGGCGCGAGGAGATGGCCCACCGCAATGAGATGCTCGAAGCACAGATGGAGCGCTTGTCGGGATTTGAGCATCTGGTGGAAGACCGCACGGTTATCAATACCGTGTTTAAGTACAATCGCAAGATACACTATTGGGCCGGGCTTGTCGGCATGATTTTGTTGGTGCTAATGTCTATTACCTCTCTGGTGATGGTGCGATCTGCTGATTTCCGGAAAATCATGCTGGAGTTGCATTCGGGGGTTATTTTTGCGGGTGCCAGCAACGCGTATATTTATACCGATATTGTTGCCTATATTACGTTGACGATTTGTCTTTCTGGTTTTCTAATGTATGCCTATCCACCATTGAATCGCTGGATGAGGGCCAAAAAGGACCGGCTTTCGCGGTTTATGCTTCAGGCAGGGGTGCGTCAGCACAATCAAAATCGCCGGGTTCAGGAGGGATTGCGAAAAGTATTGGGAGGCCGAAATAACCCCTCTGGAAAAACTTGATTTTGTGTTGAGAAAAGTTTATTATCATGGTCCGCGATATAAATAAAAAAGGAAACAGGAGGAATCAATGCGCTATTTGAGGTTTATGGCTTTGGGTTCGGTAATTTTAGGGGTTGTGATGGCTGGTATCGCTGGCTGTGGTGGTGGGCAAGAACAGGCGGATAATAATCTGCCAGTGAGACGAGCGAAAATGCGTGAAATTAAGTTGAGTACAGACCGGATTATGGTCGCGCTGAAAAACGAGACTGTTGAAGGCATTGCCGATGATGCCGAGAAGATTCAGGATGCGTTGAAAGCGGTGATCGATCTCTATCCGCCAGAACACGAAGAAAAGTACACGATTTACAACCAGGCATCTCAAACACTGGCTTTGGGGATTGCGTCGGCTGCCAAGGCGGGAAATGTCAAAGAGGCGAATAAGAAGTTCCGCGCTATGGTACCTTATTGCGGCAAATGCCACGAAGACTGCGCGTTTATGCTGGCTCCGGCATTTCCCGAGTATGAAGAGTGAG
>JAJEAX010000100.1 GCA_022822565.1 Candidatus Latescibacterota bacterium | reverse complement strand
GTTGTGCAACGCGATGGTGTGGCGCGCGAACATATCGCGCTCGCGCTTCCCGCGCCGCCATCTTCCGATGATCATGCCGCTACTGCAGATCTGCTTTCTGTTTATTTGGGCGCATCGACCAATAGCCAGCTCTACTGGTCTGTTATTCAAGAGGGTCTGGCAGATGAAGCGTCGGCAGAGTATATCAATTTTAGCGATGCGGGGCTTTTTTACGTTTATCTGTCCGTGGATCCGCAAAATGTATCTCAAGTCCTCGATATTGTGCGGCGCGAAATGGCGGATTTAAAGAACGGTATTGATAGCGACGCGCTCCAACGCGCCAAGACCAAACAGGCTACTGGTATTATTTTCAGCGGGGAAAACGGTCTTTCTCGCTTTTCTCAAATTGTGGGTAGTCTGAGTACCGATACGCCACTCAAGACGCTTGAGGAAGAACGCGCGGAGATCGATGCCGTTACGCCAGAGCGCATTGCCGATTATCTCGAACAATATCCTCTCGATGCGGATCCCGCGCTTGTCGCACTCGGCCCGATGACAGAATTGAATTAAAAACAAAAGCAACTTTTCGCACGATTTGGACTGCGTGGACTTGACCCGTTTTGGCAGGTGCCTGCGCGGGAAACATTATTAATTCCCAACCACGCGCACCCGAAGCGTTTGAGAACCTACCAAAAATAGATCGACCTCTTTCTGTATAGAAACAGATGCAGTCGTTTGCTGATTGCCTAATCCACTGCCTGATCCACTGCCTGATCCACTGCCTGATCCACTGTCTGATCCACTGCCTGATCCACTGTCTGATCCACTGTCTGATCCTGAAAAACTGCCTGATCCATTGTCGGACACCATGCCTCCTTCACCTGCCGATGTCAACTGCGCTTTTAAGATAACATTTTCATCTACTCTATTCACACGGGCAAAAACATCTTCGAGTGTCTCATCGCTCCCTTCAACATTAAACAACACCTCAAACAGCCCATCTCCGTTCCCAGCAGAACTTCCCAATGTTGCGGCAGAACCCACTTCGAGTTGATAAACACCCGCAGGAAGCGTATCGGGTATGCTAAATGCCATCTCGATTTCCCGATCCTCACGTCGCCCCACGCGCAGAGAAGTCCTGACAGATATCGTACTTCCAGCGCTGATAACAGTGTCCGCGTGAACCGATACGATTTTTGCAAAGCGAGATTCGGGCAATATGTCAACGTGTACCTCACCCTCGCGCATCTGTAAGGCGTAATCATTTCTTGTCATGAGTTGCGAGAGTGTACTTGCCACGTCAAAAGACGCACCGCCGATTAAGGGCAAAAGATATCCATTTGGCTCTGCATAAAGCCGAGATTGGGTCACCTTTGAATCTGTCTCGACAAAAGAAATATTCGTCCTGACGCGCACACTGTGATTCGGCTCGTTTTCAATCCGGTTGCCCAAAGGCGAGAACAAAGCGTGTTCGACGAGACCAGCTACCGTAGAGGGATCCGTCATTGCCAGATTGTGCGTAAGCTCAAGCACATACCCCGAAGGAAACGTATATACGCTCTTGAGAGGTATCAATTCTGGATTCTCGCCAAGCACACCGCGAACCGCGGGCAAACGGTCTTCGGTCAGCGTTCCACGCACCGTTGGATTCAGCGTTGCAAACTTATACGGCGCAGAGAGATTGGATATTGGACCGAGCACCACTGCTTCTATAATGGGCAAGGACACCGCACCCGAACCATCCATCGGATGCCCAAAACCATATATCCGATTGCCATCGACATAAGATATGGTTCCCAACCCAGCGACCGTAACCTCACCCAGCATCAAAGCAACAGCCAGTGGCCTGCCCGCCTCAAAACTGTCCTGATTTTGTGCGGATCTTCCGGCAGGCGTCAATTCACGCAGAAAGTGGGAATCATTCATCTGGTAGTTGGGATTGAATCCCGTACCCAGCAAGGGAATAGCCAGAGGGGTAATGCCATGCCCCGCCCAGATAGTCAGCCGTTTCGCCAATGGTATTGCGCCCTTCTTGCCAATCACCCATTCTATCGGTGTTGCAAAAAAATAGTACGGCGGGCTGTCTTGTTCAGGAAAACCATAAGCAATAGCGCCCCATGTGCCTTGCTCAGTAAAAACAGGAGAACCACTCATCCCCTTAGCAATACCGCCAAGCTGTATCAAAACGGGGTCGGACGCCTCAAGCATATAAACAGGCATTGGCGGCAAAAAATCATCGACCACCTGTATGAACGTCATTTCGAGATCCGCGAGTTGGCCGTTGGCAAATTCGGTTCGCAGGAATACGGGTGTACCCGTGGGCATAGAGCGGACCGACTCAACCGAAACAATGGGTGAAAGAGAATAGGGTTGTAAGTCCCCCGTGGGGCGTACAACCTCAAACGCACGATCATCGGGCTTTTGCTTATCGAAAATCTCAAATTCGCCATTTGCCACAACCACCACAACCCCAGGGTAAGTCGGATCGCCCTCTGGATCGAAGGAAAATTGCCCCAAAATCGTGGGTACATCAATAGCGGCCAGAGCATCCCGAATAGCACCGGAATTTGCTGATTCAGAATTTTTGATTGCCCCTGCGAGAACCTGTACATTGACATACCCCAAAGCGGCCCATGTATCGGGATCAGTACCGTATTTTGTGCGATAATTCTGAACAAAGTCTCGATTCCCCGGCGTGTCAGCAGAGAGAGACCAATACGCACTCGTAATTATACCCTCGGCTGCGGCGCCAGCCATTTCTATTTCGGTTGACGTGAAGCCGAAAATGAGAAAGGGGATCGCATCCGGGATACCAAGCTGACGGCTCTGTACTGGAATCTCAACCCGCTCTGCGGGTCTCGTCCACACAAATATCACATCGGGATTCGACGCTTTTATCCGGGTTAATTGCTCGGAAAAGTCAGTATCGCCGGTTTGGAAAGTTTCTGTGGTCAGAATCTCGACGCCCAAATCGCCAAGTGCCTTTTTGGTTTCTTCATATCCGCTGTTGGAATACAGGTCGTCGCGGTCAACTATAATCGCCACTTTCTGATAGCCCAATTTTTTTCTGGTAATATTGACAAAACTCGGCACAGCTTTATCCACTGGAGACGGAACGCGAAAAATAAAATTGCCAATCGCGCCCAGGCCAGATGCGCCAGCCGTCGGGCTAAAAGCCACGACCTGCTTTTCTTGCGCGATGGGAAAAGCCGCTGCGGAAGAAGAAGAAAATCCCGGACCGAGAATGACGGGTACTCTGTCTTGATCAATCAGCTTGCTGAAAGCGGAAACGGCAATATCTGGATTGCTCTCACTATCTTTAAAGATAAATGAGATCGGTGTCGCACTGAGTTGTGATCGGTTGACCTCTTCGCGTGCGAGTTCCATACCATTTTTTAAGGATATATAGATACTTCCGAGATTAACAGGCAGGACAACACCAATGGGAATCTCCTGAGGGGATGCACTCATCACACGCGCCTTCTCACCAATGGGCAAATTGAGCATGACCTCATACCCGCCATTGATCGGAATGCTCGACCAGGAACCGATCAGTCGGCTTTCTAACGATGCACGCGCTTGATAATAACCCGTCCCAAGCTCCACACGCACCTGACCATTCGCATCCGTTACCTCAGACCACTGATAATCGGCCACCTGCCCTGCAACAGAACGCGCAAACTCTACCTTCGAGCCAATTACAGGTGTGTCGTCTCGGAGCACAGTCGCCACCACTGATGCATCCTTCTGCACAGCCAGTTTACTCAGCGGCCGTCCAACCTGCTCCTCTCCTTCTACCATCTGCGACTGCATCGCCTTTTCGCCGCCACAGCCCCACATCAATCCCATAGCGCACACCAGCACGTAACGAAGACTTCTCAACTGATTCATGGACAACCGTCCTTTCTCTGTGATGTGTGACCAGCAAGGCGGGCGCGCCCAGTACGGACGTCAGGCCGCGAGCAGCCTCGGGAAGAAGAGGGATGCATGTCGCCAAAGATCATCATAGTGTCAATTCCTATCCTGGTGGGTTGGGTGTGGCGGAAATCGGCCTGCTGCGAGGCAGGCAGGGACAGGCGTTGCGTGCCCATCTGAGCGAGTCAGGGGGAGCAGATCTGTCGTGCAAATTTGACTATTTATGCTGCAAAAAGTGTGCCAATGTGAATTAACCTGAACAATTACACTCATAAAGTATTGTTTTTAATCAGGATAGAATTATTATAAAAAATGAGAGTTAGACTGGCTTTTATATTTTCGAGATCATATATAATCTCAAAAATGACCATTCTAACTCTTATATGGCACTTATAGTATTTAATAACAGTATTTTAACAACAAAAGATCATATATGATCCTTAAGGTTATATATGATCT
>JAJEAX010000006.1 GCA_022822565.1 Candidatus Latescibacterota bacterium | reverse complement strand
CAAAGGCTTCTCACACACCACATGGCACCCGCTTTCCAGAGCCATAATTGCATGCTCTCTGTGCAGATCAAAAGGACTTGAGACATCGACCACATCGGGCTGTTCAGCCGCCAGCATCTGCGCCACATCTGTATATGCGCGTCCATCAAATCCAAAATACGCCTGCAATTGCGCCCGGGTCTTTGCACACGACTCTTCCGAAGTACCCACAAATGCCACCACCTGAGACCCCGACAAATGGTGCCATCGCGCGTGGTGCTGCCCAATACCACTCGCACCAACCACAGCGACTTTTAATCTATCAGGCATTTTACTCTCCTCGTATTGAGATCCAAAAACACTGCGCTATAATAGGTACTTGTCTCAAAAATTCAACCCTTTTCAGGTGATCGCCAAAGCTGAATTAATCTGACTTATCATAATTTGAGAAAAAAATAAAAAAAACTTGTTGACATATATCTAACATTTGTTTTATTTGATGTCCTATTGTTTTACTAATAAAACAATTTTATAGACCGCCAAACAAAAAAGGGCGATCGGTTCTGACTTGCCCGGCCATCACCGATCACCCGCCTGCACGCGTCAGAGAGATCAAACTCTCTGCGCTTGCACGACACAATATAACAGCACGCCTTTTCAGCGTCAATATTCATACAGGGGAGGTTTATGAAACGACTTTTTTTATTTGGTATCTGTCTAACGCTCGCGTTGCCCATAAGCATCTTTGCCGAGGGTGAAAAGTCAGCACCCAAAATTAAATTCACGGGATACGGTGAACTCATCTACTCCTACTTCGATTACGGACCCGATCAAAAGAGCGGTCCATCGGGTTCGCCGCCAGATAGCCGCGCCACCATAGACATTGCGCGATTGGCACTCGAAATGGAACTGCGTCTGCTGCGCGGTGTCGAACTGGAAACCGAAGTGGAAATCGAACACGGCGGCACGGGCGGTGCCCTCGAAATCGAATACGAGGAATTTGGCGAATACGAAACCGAAGTGGAAAAAGGCGGGGAAGTCATCCTCGAAGAACTCTATATCAAACGCGAATTTAGCGACGCCTTCAACATCCGCCTGGGCCACTTCTACGTCGCGGTGGGTCTCACCACAGAGCAATACCATCCCACAGACTTTTTCGGCACCCGCCGCCCCGAATCGGAAACCTCGGTTATTCCGGCAATATGGCACGAAACAGGTATCGAAATCAGTGGGCATACCAACCGCCTGACCTATCAGATCCAACTCATCAACGGCTTAGACGCCACGGGCTTCGATTCGCAAAACTGGATTGTGGGCGGGCATCAAACGCGCTTTGAAGAAGTTCGCGCAACCAACATGGCCCTTGTGGGTCGGTTGGACTACCGCATCGTCGATGGTCTCACCCTGGGCGTATCGGGCTATCGCGGCAACAGCGCCGACAACCGCCCCAAACCCGACATGAAAGATGCGGACGCCTACGTATCCATTTTTGACGTTCACGCTGTACTGCGATACAATCGCTTTCGCGCACAGGGCATGTACCTCTATGGGAACCTGCAAAATGCGGACATTGTCAGCGAGCGCAACCGCACATTGTCCAATAACCTCGACGTCTTGAGAACGCCCGTTGCCAGTGCCGCGTATGCATTTTACGCCGAAGCCGGTTACGACATCATGCCCTTTTTCACTTCGCGCAAGGAGGATCAATGCCACCTATTTTTTCGATTTGATAGCTATGACACAATGGCCGAAATGCCACAGAACTTTTTTGACAACCCGCGCTTCCAACGCCGCGTTTACACGCTCGGCATCAACTACACCATGGGCAATGCCGTCGTCCTGAAAGGCGACTATGCCATGCGTCGGTTGGGCACGGGCAACTTCAACGGCGAAAACACCGCCAGTTTTGCACTCGGTTTTCAATTCTAATTTTTTTAAAGGAGAATCACCATGAAACGCATTAAACCCTTACTCGGTATCATCCTCGCCTTTTCTCTCGCGGCATGTAGCAGCGAGGGCGAAAATCCGGTCGCGCCAGAACCAGAACCCGATCCCGGATACGATTTTTCACCCATTTTGACCGATTTTTCCGACAAAACCGTTATCCCGACCTACAAAGACCTCGCCAACGTCGCCACAGAACTCCTCACAGCGGTACAAAATCTCAAAACCAATCCCTCGGCAGCTACGCTGGCAACTGCCCGCGCAAAATGGGTGGCCTCGCGTACTCCCTGGGAGAAAAGCGAGGGCTTTTTGTTCGGACCCGTCGATTTTAGCGGCTATGACCCCGCGCTGGATTCCTGGCCGGTCAACCGCACCGATCTCGAAGGCGTCCTGGGCAGCAGCGATCCCCTGAGCAAAACATCCGTAAACAACCTCGCCAACGAACTCAAGGGATTTCACACCATTGAATTTTTGCTCTTTGACGAAGGCGGCAGCAAAACCATCGACGACTTCACCCCGCGGCAATACGATTATTTGATCGCAGCAACAGAATTGCTCAAAGATGCGGCAGTATCGCTGCACACCAGTTGGATTGCATCCGGTGAAAACTTCCGCGCACAGGTGGTCAATGCCGGCGCGGGAAGCAGCACCTACACCACGCAAAAAGCCGCTGTCCAGGAAATGGTCAACGGCATGATTGGCATTGCCGACGAAGTCGGAAACGGCAAAATAGCCGATCCCTTTACCGAACAAGATACGCGCCTCGTGGAATCGCAATTCAGCTTCAACTCCCTCCTCGATTTCCAAGACAACATGCGCAGCATTCAAAATGTTTACCTGGGTGGGTACAATGTTGAAGCAGTGGGCCTCGATGAATTTATCAGCAGCAAAGACTCCGCTCTCGACCAGCGTTTCAAAGCGGAGATTCAGGCGGCCATCACAGAAATTGGCAAAATCTCCTTCCCATTCCGCGATGCCCTCGCCACCGATGCCGCGCAAATAACAGCGGCGCAACAGGCCATTGCAACCGTGCAACAAACACTCGAAGGCGATATTATGTCTCTGGTATTAGCGGAACAGTAAAAAAAGAAAAGCCGATAGGGCAGGTATTATAGATGCCCTATCGGCCAATTTTCATCATCTTCTACATCCTTTGAATCAGATCAAGAGTTTGTACTCGTGAAAATACATCTTTTATGCACCATTGCTGCAATGCTGTTCTTCTTTGCGTGCAGCAGCGAAAATCCCGTTGCACCCACTCCCTCAGAGGACAGCGCCCTATCTGGCGGGCAGGCAACCGTCTTTGACGCAACCAGCCAGGCTTTCGAAATGCCCATACCAACACTTTCGCCCGACGAACTCGACAAATTTTTTGCGGGTGATTTCGCCTTTGAACAGGTCTTTGTCACGGCTCCTGCAGACGTCAACCCCGGCTTAGGTCCCGTATTTAGCCACACCTCATGCGTGGGATGTCATCTGCGCGACGGGCGAGGACGCGGTGCATTTGGCGCGGAACCGCCCTTTGTCGGCTCCATGCTCATGCGCGTCAGCCTGCCCGGATTCACCCCGCACGGCGGCCCTGTGCCCGTTCCCGGCTTTGGCGTCCAACTCGGCGACCGCGCAAACTTTGGTGTCGCACGCGAAGCGCGTGTCCAGGTCAGCTTTTACGAAACAACGGAAACCCTATCCGATGGCGAACAGGTCTATTTAAAACACCCCATCTACACCATTGTTGACGCATATCAACCACTGCCCGCTGGCGTACTCCTGTCCGCGCGCATGGCCCCGCCCGTATTTGGACGCGGCCTTTTGGAAGCCATTCCCGAGTCCGATATTCTCGCCCTATCAGATCCCGGAGATGCCAACGGAGACGGCATATCGGGCCGCCCCAATTACGTGTACAATTTCCGAACGGGTCAAAGAGAACTGGGGCGCTTTGGACTGAAAGCCAACAACCCCGATCTCTTGCAACAGACCGCTGGCGCGTACAACGAAGACATGGGCGTTACCAACCCCTATTTCCCTCAGGAATCCGTCCTGGGACAACCCCAGCACGACGGCCGCAACGACGATCCGGAAATCTTACAGGAAACACTGGACATCACCACATTTTACTTACAAACACTCGCCGTGCCCGCGCGACGCGATTGGGATGATCCACAGGCATTGCGAGGCGAAGCACTCTTTGAATCAACCGGCTGTGCAAATTGCCATACCACCACATTTACAACGGGCAACCACAGCATCTCGTCACTATCGAATCAAACCATTCACCCCTATACCGATTTGTTGCTCCACGACATGGGCGAAGCCCTCGCCGATAATCGCCCGGACTTTGAAGCCGATGGCCGCGAGTGGAAAACGCCCCCACTGTGGGGCATTGGTCTCACGGAAACCGTCAGCGGTGTTCCCGCTTACTTACACGATGGCCGAGCCAGAACCTTACTCGAAGCCATAATGTTCCACGGCGGCGAAGCCGAACAATCGCGCGAAGCCGTGCGCAACCTGTCCAAAACAGACCGCGACGCACTGATCGCCTTTCTGCAATCCTTGTAGCGTTCTGCATAAAAAAAAGTGCCCTCAATATCTGAGGGCACTTTCTGTGTACATCGCTTTATCTCTTATCCCATATCTCGATCCAACAAAAACAACCCATAAGCGTCATCGCCCACCAGCTTCAACTTCTGCACAATACTGCTGATTTGCGCCTCCTCTTCTACC
Source organism: Candidatus Latescibacterota bacterium (assembly GCA_022822565.1). GTDB lineage: Bacteria > Latescibacterota > UBA2968 > UBA2968 > UBA2968 > VXRD01. The sequence goes on along the minus strand of JAJEAX010000006.1, from coordinate 425 downwards.
TGTTTCTCGATAAACCACTTCAAGAAAATCTCCGTTGCATGGTCGCGCTCATTCAGTGCGAGATCGACCAGATCATTGATCATCCCGCTGGATTTCTGCTCTTGCTGATGCGCATCTTCAAAAACCTCCAGAGGTGATGCCCATTCAGAGGGGGGTTCGGCGATCTGCTTGAGCAGAACCCGACAGTTCCGCGCATTGATATAATCCACGATCTTGAGCGCGTGCTGTCGTTCTTCTTTGTATTGCTCGCGCATATAATGGGCAAACCCGTGCAGATTTACCCCGTGAAAATACGTCTCCATGGCGAGATAGTGAAATGCCGAATGAAACTCAAAATTGAGTTGCTCGTTCAAGGCCATGAGGACCTTTTCGGGAATCATAATAAAAACAGACCTCCTATCGGGTGGCTTATGAGCCACACTGGG
>JAJEAX010000340.1 GCA_022822565.1 Candidatus Latescibacterota bacterium | reverse complement strand
CACAACCTCAATATCCAGCCCAACCGCCTCCGGATCTCGCCGAACAAACAGCAGACACAAACCAGATAGAACCATCAGAATCCACCCCAGCCCCGACCACATAACCCGCCAACCCTGCGTGAGCACAACATCGCCAGCAACTACAATAGCGACCGCAAAACCCAGACTCATAAGCACGGCAAAAATACCCATCGCAACACTCAACCGCCGCACAAACCACTTGCCAACCATCGTCAAACTCACCACAGACAACGCGCTTTGCCCCACACCCCGCATCAAAACCAACAAAAAAAGCAAAACAATACCACCACTTGCTACCTGGCTAAAACCCAGAACCACCGCACTCAGAACAAATAGCACCCCTGTCACAACAACGCGAACCCCAAAGCGGTCAATACTTACACCGCAGATCAAATTGAACAACGCCCCCAAAATCGTCGCCCAGAAATTCTTCTCGGCAAAATCGAGCCGGGAAATACCCAGATCCGCGATCAAAGGCTCTGTAATCAAACCAATACCAACACTTCTGCCCGGCAGCGTCGCCACCATCGCAACCGCCGCAAAAATCAGAACCACCCAACCGTAATAAAACGGCACACGCGCGGGCAGCGCATTGCCAAAAATAGTTTTCAAAATCAATTCTACTCCGTGAAAATAGCTACTGACACATATAGCTAAAAAGCTCCAACAAGTAATTCATCTTGTTGGAGCTTTGGGAAATTAAAAAGAGGTTTAATCTGGTAAACCAATCCGACCCCTAAAATTGTAAAACCTCTGCATCAGGTGCTGAACATAGACTGGCGGTACAACTGCGATCCTATCTATACCGCCCTCTTCAATTGCACTATAAATATTTAAAGTTGCAATACCAAAGACGTTTTTGAAATCCATATACAAATCGGGTAGGGATAGGACTTTATCACTATTTGCAATCGGCGCTTCTTGAATATGGTGATACCTTTCGTTTTGGTTCTTCTTCACATTGCTAAATAAGCCCGAATTTAGCTCACTTCGCTGCCGAATATTTTCTTCTTCATAAACATCACAAAAAAAAATCTGAACAAGCTCATTTTGTGGCTTTCGAGGACCAGTAAATCGCGATACATAATCCCACTCTAAATCACAAGCCGGGTTCATCACCATTACCAGGTTATGTTCGATAGGATTAAATGTTATTTCCAAATCCTGTGATGAAGCTTGAGCAGGTACATCTGCCACAAACTCATGTACACCATGTAGTATCTCACCCTGGATTAAGGCTCCAACTTCAGGAGAGAGTTCATATTTAAATGACACGTCACGTCCTCAACCGTCAAGAACCAACTCGGGTCGAGGAACGGTTTTCCCGACTTTGGCTATTTTAGGTTGCGTCTCTTGCTCTTGGCTCTTCAACTGGAACCGGGCTGGTGGTGGTGGCTGCAAATGAAATCGATGTATATCTGCCAATGTCTCCAAAGCCTCTTCTAAGCCTTGAGATGGTAAACCCCATATGAGAACCTGACACAAGAATCTCTGTAAGACCTCCCTGCTCTCGCCCTCTTGCTCATTGTAAAAGCTAACCTCTTGCCCCAAAGCACCCACAGTACCACTCAACTCCCAATATCCCTTTTCATCTTGTATTTCATTCAGGTCCAAGGGCATCTCTGAGCTTAGGGGTAAGAGTCCACCGGAAGAGGTTTCCCGCTGTACGATTAAAGGAATCAAGGATTGAAGGGATTGCATCAAACTCACTCCTTTCTTCGGTATAACAATCTGTATCTATCAAATACTGCTCTTGATTATTTCTGTAAATCAGACCATGTCGAAGTCTTACCTTCGATATTCCTTCGGTGCTAATATCGAATTCTGCCTCAGAATTGATACGAGACAAAGCAGTCTGAAGAGTTGTATCGCCAAGCAATCCAATGAGAGCTGAATTCAACAATTCTGACCACGCTATACCACCCAAACCGATTTTCTCTCGCTCAATTATATCAATGTATCTGAGTCCGATTCTGGTGTAAAAATTGGGTTTATACTCTTCGTCTAATGCTTTAGCAACCAGATTCATTTCCTCACTGAAATTTTCCCAACTCTTATAGCCATTGTGAGTGAGAGCAATAAAGCTCTGCGTCAGATTGACGTGCTTTTTTTTATCTTCAGATGTAAATTTATGATTAGGTCCTTCGGGAATTTTAAGAGAACCAATATTTGAAAGTTGTTCTACTACCACTCTGGAGATTCCCTCTGGAAGATGTACTTTCTCTTCCCCGTAATAGGGGTACTGCGGCCTTATCCGATCTTGAAAATTAGATGGCAGTTCGCTTGCAATTTTCAAAATCTCAGGAAACTGCAACTGGCAAATAACCTGCTGCAAGGGGTTGTTTGCGAATATTATTCTGTCAGATTTGGGAAAGGCCATGTCATAAATTGTTATTTGGATGAAACTCAACTTTCACAGAATGAAATAGGCAAAACACTTTACGTCAAGCACTTTTTGGACGCTTGACCCATCAATTGGGTTTCTGCTATTTATGTTCCACACACGCCCTGAGCTTTGCCAGACCCTCTTCTGCGACCGCAACAGAACCCTTTGCCCAATAACTCGGGTTAAACAACTCCAGAGACAACATCCCCTCATACCCCACATTCTCAAACCCCGCCACAATCTCTGCCCAGGGCGCCAAACCATCCCCTGGATAAACCCGATCCGCATCTGTTATGGTATCCCTCCCAGGCGATGCCGGATAATCATTCACATGCACCAACCCCAATTTGCCCGGACCCAGATGTTCCAGCCCGTGAAAATGTCCACTCCCTTTGTACATATGATAAACATCCGCCAGCAGCACGGTATCTGGCCGCCCGCATTCAGCCGCCACCAGCAAAGCCTCGCCCAGCGTCCCCAGAGTCTGCGCAATACCCCAAAACTCCAGCAGGGGTTTCGCCTGAAACCCGGCAACCTCATCCATCAACTCCCCATAGCGACGCGCCACAGAAAACAAATCCACATCCCGGTCTCGAATCCCAAAAGGCGGCGCCGCGACATACGTGCAATTGAGCGCATCGGCCATCTCAAAACAGCGACGCGCTTCTTCAAGCCCCTTTGCCCGCTCCTCATCCTCTGGCACTGACCACTCAAAAAACGCGATCAAATTGACAATCTGAATCCCCCTATCCGCAGCCTTATCGCGTATCTCAACCAGCGACCCACCCCCCGCAACCCATTCGTCAATTTCTGCCACCCACGGCTCAATCCCCTCATAACCCGCATCTGCCGCAATATCGATGGCATCGACCACAGAAACACCCTCATTGCGAATCGTACTCGTATTCAAACAATACGAAAAACCCATTTTTATTCTCCTCACACAAAGACACGAAGAAAAGTGAGACACGAGACACACCTATTCCCCGTTCCGTATATTCATCTGCGTTCCATCTGCGTAAAACGCTCAAATTACTCGCGTTTTTTCTGCGGATCCCTCAAATACTCGGCAAAGGTGCCGTATCACCCGTCTCGTGCTGCCACAAGCGAATCGCCGCCGCCATATTGCGAACGCGGTCCCGGTGCTCGGGCGCATCGAACAAATTATTCTCCTCAAAAGGATCGGTATTCAAATCGAACAACTCGCACTGATCGCCCGCACACAAATTCAACTTCCACCGGTCGCCCGTCACAACACAACGCCACGGCAGCGTCGCCACCAAATTGATATCGGGATTCCCCAAATTGCGGTCGCCAATCCCATTCCACTCCATAAACGCCATGTGCTCTCTCAAATCGCGCTCACCCGTCAACGCACCTGCCACACTCTCACCCTGACACTGATCTGGAATCGGCACCCCGGCCAGATCCAAAAGCGTCGGAACCAGATCCGCGTGACCAAATACCCCATCCACCCGCGTCTGTTCCGCACTCAACCACGGCACATGCATCAAAAACGGAACGCGCGCCGACTCCTCGTAAAACGCCCGCTTCTCCCACATGCGGTGATCGCCCGCCATCTCGCCGTGATCACTCGTAAACACAAAAATCGTATTCCCCATCTGACCCGTCTCATCCAGCGCCTGCACCATCCTGCCAATCGCATCATCCACAATTTTCACATTGCCCAAATACTGCGCCCGCAACTTCCGCCAATTCTCATCCCGCGTCATATCTTCCGCCACGACCCGCGCATCCGTGGTATTGCGATAAAAATCCGAACGCACCCGGTTAAACAACGAATGCCCCTCTGGATGCTTCAAAAATGTCGGACCCACCGGAATCTCCTCGGGATCGTACAACCCGTCATAAGGTCCCCGATAAGGCGGATGCGGCTCAAACGTACTCGCAACGAGCAGCCAGGGACGCCCCGTATGCTCGCGAATAAACCGCTCGGACTCCGCGCCCACATAAGCACCAATCTGCGCAGAAGCCGGCATCTCCGCGCGTTGTTGGGGCGTAAACCTATTGGGCACATCCGGCACAAAGCCCTGATCCAACACCCACTGGTGATACCCACACCCATCCGCAATACTGCACCACTCGTCAAACCCGTGCTGACAGTTGCCATCATCTCCCAGATGCCACTTGCCTACATACCCCTTGCGATACGTATCCGGCATCATCTCCGCGATGGACAACGTCTCCTCCCTCAGCGGAATCCCATTGACCACACACCCATGCGAATGCGGATAAAGCCCGGTAACCAGCGACCCCCGCGCCGGCGTACAAACCGCCTGCGTCACATAGGCATTTTCAAAAACAAAACTCCGCTCAGCCAGCGCGTCGTGATGCGGCGACTGAATCCACTCATTGCCATAACACGCCATCGTATCCGTGCGCTGCTGATCCGTAATAATAACTACAATATTGGGTTGTTGGGACATTGCGATTCCTCCTTTTGTCTGAATCAGGATTTTCAGGATTTTAGGATGGACAGGATACCCCCGCCACACACCACCAAATCTGCTAAACCCATACGGCAGGATGAAAGGATGAGCAAGATGCCCCCCAACACAACCCACCAAAACTGCCAAACACATCCTGTTAGTTTCGATTTAAGTGCTTTTTGTCATTGAATATTCGTTTGTATTCCAGACTTTTTGCTCCGAAGTTGATTAAAAGGCCGACTTCAAAATCATAAGCTACCACATAGTTCTTTGCCTGCGCCAGATGAACATCCTCCAGGGCTGTTAAGGCTTTTAACTCAACAACGACGCAATTGGCGACAATAAAATCGGCTCTTCTGGTTCCGACTTCAATACCATCATAAAAAATGGGGTGCTCCACCTCCCGTCCAAAATCCATCCCTGTCCGTTCTAACTCAATCGCAAGACACCTCTGATAAATTACTTCCTGAAACCCACTTCCAAGTGTGTTGTGTACTTTCATCGCGCAGCCGATAATTTTGTACGTCAAATCATCACTTATCACTCTGGCTATCCTCTTCTTGTCTGAATCAGGATTTTCAGGATTTTAGGATGGGCAGGATGCCCTCCGCCACACCCCGCCAAACATGCCAAACTCCATCCTGATGTTGTGTCTATGGAAAAAAAGACCTCGCAAAAATCAGGCGAGATCTTTACGATAAAGCAATTCGACGTGTACTATTCCTCTGTCACATTATCCAATTCCTGTAACAACTCCCCATAAATCAAATCAATCAATTCCTGCACCGTCTCAACAGTGAGTTGTGACGACTTAAAACCATGAGCAATCGCATTTCGCGTTTGCTGTATATGTTTGAGAGCATAATATGTTTCTCGCGCAATGAGCCCTTCAAAAGCCATTTGCTTAAGCAGATAATCGGGCGTTGCAGTTTCACCCCCTATTCCCTCTTTCACCGCCAGGACTCTCAAAGTCGCTTCCACCAAAGACCATCCAATGAGAAATGCAGCCTCTAAATGCCCGTTTTCCACAAATAGAGCCACTTCCACAATTTTTGAACGAATTTCTTCGACAGTAAATAGCGAAGCTCCATTCACAAAAAATGAATTTTCTGGCCCCAATAAAAACAACTCAAATTTCCAGTCAGCCTCATTTCTGACAACTTTTGCCAATTCATTCACTTGAGGAAAATCAGAAACCTATCCACGCACTCTTACTTTGACCACAATATGCTCATCGCCTTTACGAGCAATCAAATCTGGCCGAAAAGCCTGCAAAAAATCAGGTAATTGATCGCCCTGGGGTTCAATCGACACATCATAGCCTTTGCCACGATATGCTTGTATAGCTGTCTCAATGCACAGACTTCCGCTTTCACGAGGAGTTAAGTCAGCCATTGAATACCTCCTGCATATCTCTGCTATTTGATTGTATCAAGGTTGTCCATGTTCATTGCTTTCCAGAAACTTTGCCAAAAAGGGACACGCTGTTGTTGTCCCATACTTGACTGCTCAAACCCCTCCCTGAACTTTTCTCTAAGAGTATTCGCATCAGCGATCCCGGTAATGGTTGCAAGATTGGCGAAATTCTTATGTTGACTGGCCCGGATAAAAAACGGAAACTCAGCTCTATGACCGGAATAGTACATAAGCTGCGGATACCAGTGTGCATTGGGAGTGATGAAAGCCATTAGCAAAGTAAGTAGCTCGGCCTGGATAAGGTCAAAAAATGGTATGTTCTCCCTGTTCGCCTGTCGCTTCACAAGTTCTGCTGCTGGGCTGAGAATGCGCCCTTCTGGTGACAAAATCGGATTCAGGATTTCAGCGTGGGTAATAAAACCATCGAACATCACAAATTGCCCGGCACGGTACCTCTCTGTCGGAGACACAATATAATGAGATGTGAATACATTGTTGAGGTCTTCGAAGGCGCGGGTCTTCAGAAGTGCTGCGATTATATATAGAAACGTTTCGAATACAAAAAGCCCATGAGCTTCAAACCAATTGTCATTATACGAATTTAATTCCACTGGTCGAGCTTTCAGTTCTAGCAATTTTTCTAAAAAATCAATCACTGCTTCAGAAAAGTCCTCCGATGGTGCTACCTTAGACTCAAGGATTACCCAATCGACGATATGATCTCGAACAGGAACGAGTTTTGTGCAGTCATCAAGTACCTTTTCACCTAAGTTTTCCAAATCCGGTTGCTCTCTCACACGCAACTCATCAGCATACTCAATGCACGCCTCAAGAAACCGCTGGCGATACACTGGAACCCCGGGCTTTGCGTCCAATATAGCTTGATGAAGTAAATTGTATTGCGAGCGTGCAGGGCTAAGTGGTACGGCAATATCGTTCAAATAAACTGGAGGCGTTCCTTTCTTTGGCTTCTTATATTGCGGCTTTCCGTAAAGAAGTCGAATTAGTTGTTCCCAATTGCTGTTGACTGCTTCAAGAGAAGAGAAGTCAATCCAAAATCGCGACTGTAGAAATGTAGGGAGATAGGGTGTGCCATCATCCTCAAATTCACACACAATCGGTATGAATTTGGTCTGTTCGACTTGCTCGTAAACCTTCTGAGAAATGATCTGAGATTCGGTTCCGACTCCTTGTTTTCGAGCGTCAGCTTTCTCCGCATAACCCTTATCACTAAAAATCAATACATGCGTCACATTGGGATCTGTGACCATCTTCTCCATAAAAGCATTCTTATCGTGCCCTTCCTGTAGATCATAGATATCGAGAATCACGTCAACACCATCCGACAGAAGGCGATCTGCCCATTCTCTTACCAGTTCCTGATGCTGTTGGTTTGTCCAACTGTAAGAGATAAAGACTTTGGGGGTTTTTATTTTTTTAGAATCTGCTGAAGTCTTTTTCATTTTTTATCCTTTTAAAGGTCCAAAAAATTGTAGCGCCCAGCATTCAAAAGGGTTTCTCGCGCACGCTCCGCATTCTCGCGCACGCTCTCATCCTCGCTGTTCAGACCTGCCTTCAGAATAGGCTTCGCTTTGTCTGTCCGAATGTAGATGCTACCGTTCTTATCAATAGCATCCGTCATTTTTGCGAAGCATTCAACGACTTTTTCAGTGTGGCTTTCGAGCATTTCGTTCAATACAGTCAGAACGCTTGAGTGAACCCTGTCACCCGTCTGACTTATATCGAGAATTTTAGCGTAAGCATCCAATCGCCAATCAGGATCAAGACACTCCGCTTCCAGCCAGAAAGTGAAGCCTCGCAGTTCTTCTATTTCCCCAACTTCAAATCGCCAATCAAAGAAAGCGAACATGCGATCTCTCAAGTTTTCCTCAAGATGCTTTCCGCTATTTCTCAAGGAACGCCCGACATGATCGAATAAGTTTGCCCACCTTTGCTTATACTCTGTGGTCTTCTCGTAGAATCTTTCCAAGGCGTGATCACACTCGCCCCAGGGTGGCGCACATCTTTACAATCGAAAATTCCAAGCTGACAAAGCCGAGCGCAAACCCACCGCCTTATCATCTTCACCTCAAGGCGCCGCTAAAGTAAATCGAATGGGGTAATGATCCCCGCCAAGTCCTTGTTCTTCCCTTCTCCTTCGGTAACAATTGCTGCTGTCCCGCTCATTTTATCAAGAGCACATTTCTTGCTGTCGGTTTGTTCTACTGTCTTAACACATTCTAATTCAAGCTTCTTTTCTTCCCCACCTGCTTTTTCTTTCGCACATTCTACGGTCTCCCACATCAGTTTTTTCCATTTCCTATTGCTTTTCGCCTGTGCCAAATATTTTGCCAAATTCACGTCCGTTAATAATTTCCATTCTGTACCTATCTTGATGGGCAGATATGAGAAAGAGTGCGTTAGCATTAGCCGTCTGCATTCTTCCAATCTTTGCCATGTATAGGTTCGCACTACCTCTTTTTGTATATATGCCTTCACGTTGTCTCCAGCACCACTTGCTGCCATCAAAGTATCCTCCAGATAGATTCCTACCATGGTTGCTATTTTCGCTGCTGCTCGTGCTGCCGCTCCCGTGTGTCCCATGTCGTTTCTTACTCGTTTAACCTCGTTCAGTAGGTCTTCAAAATCCTCTTTTCCTTGACCAGGGTGATGCTTGTTTACGAACTTTTGAAGCGGCTCTATCAAATCGCCGAAGCCGTTTGGGGGTTGGGATGACACTACTTTTCCCACTACCTCAATTGCTTGCACTATTACGAGCCAATTTTCTCCGTCTTCCAAGACTCTATATCGTGCCTTCTGCAAATTCTTTCGCAGATGTAAGTATTTCTTTTTACACTTTGTCATATAATCCTTCGGTTCTTTTTTTAGCGCGTCCAATACCTGTCGCTACGTTGCATCAAGAACCGGCCACATCAATTGGTCATTGTCTGAGAAATTTTCATTCCTGCTGATATAAACGCTTCTTTCAGTAAGGTTTAGCCCAAAATACTCCCGCTTAATTCGCTACACAGTGTGTAGCGAATCTCTTCATCCTTTCAGCACCTCTCCAGGTTGGGCAAGCAATTCATTGCGCTTATCCCGCCAAGCCCTCATCCTGTTCATCCTTCCATCCTGATTCAGACAGTTTCTTACCCATCATCTGAGAAGCATGAAGGTTGACAGGGGCATGCTAACAATTCGGGGGTCGTCAACTTCTTCGGAATCGCCCTGGGTGATCAGCAGGCCAAAAGCGGCATTGTTCACCGATTTTTCCAGAAATGACCGAATGCCCAGCGTATCCCTTAAGAAATCTATCCTGCGTTGATATTTGATTTCTACCGGCACGCGTTGAGCACCAACGGTCAAAACGAAATCCACTTCACGGTCTGTTCCTCGTTCGGGAAAATGGGCGATGTCCAATCCGTGAATCGTCGAGGCAGTTGCGCCGAAAATACTCTCGGCGAGATGCCCGGCTAATGGGGTGAGTTCGGGACGCTCTGATAGGGCTTCCGACGTCAATGGAATCTGCTCTTGAAGCCAACTGGCTCGCAATCCGTGATCAACCAGACAAAGTTTGGAACTCCCCCGCTTTCTTTTAAGACGTATTTCAAGCGGAGGAATCAATCGAAGAAGAAGTGTCTCGCCGAGAAATCTCAAATAGTGCGTCACGCGCTGACTGCCGATATTTGCACCGAGCGACAGGCGCGCCTCGTCCGCAAGCATTGAAACCGTCGGTGTCTGCCCAGCGTAGCGACAAGCCAGTCGAAAAAGTTCTTCAAGCAATTGAGGATCTCTCTTTCGCCCGCGATCACCAACCCGAAGATCGTGTTGGATCACGCGCTGGATCACGGTTTCGTTCAACTGATCTGCAAGCACTGCCCATTCAACATCCTTCTGTTTGTGGACGATGGGATAGCCGCCGCGCTCTGAAAAATGTCGAAACGCCTCATCCCGAAATCCCGTGTTATCCTCACCATGAGCACGCAGTTCCCGCCAGAAATTCTTGTCAATCAAAAAACGCAGGCCGTTGTCCTGCAGGAATGGCTCCGGCGTTTCCAACTCGCGCAACGCACCGATTTCGGTAAGCGAAAGCACCCCCGCCTCAATGGTATTAATGCGTCCTGCCAG
>JAJEAX010000144.1 GCA_022822565.1 Candidatus Latescibacterota bacterium | reverse complement strand
CAAGTCATAAGGGGAATATCTTGACCTGAGGATGTGAAAATGGTATCTTTGCAAAACTGAAAGAAGACAGGGGTGCTTGCTGTTGCGAGCTGAGATTATACCCTTTGTACCTGATCCGGATCGTGCCGGCGTAGGGAGTTTGTTGACTGGATGGTAAGACCACTTTTCGGCTCTGCGCGAAGGGTGGTTTTTTACTTTGAGGTTGTGATGGCACAAAAGCGCGTGCTCATTGTGGGCGGTGGGGCAATTGGACTGGCGATTGGCTGGCGATTGGCGCGTGCGGGGTGTGCTGCGGCTCTGTTTGATCGGGGTCGCGTTGGACACTCGGCGAGTTGGGCTTCGGCAGGTATGTTGTCACCGCTGTCAGAGGTGCAATTTGAAGAGGAAGATCTGTTGCATCTCGGCCTGAAGGGACTGGCGGTTTATCCCGAATTTGTCAGTGAATTGGAGGCTGACACCGGGTGTTGTGTAGGCTATCGCCGCGATGGCGTGCTGCTGGTGGGCATTACGCAAGACGATCTGGAGTACCTAAAATTTCGGTATCGCTATCAGCGCGATTTGGGATTGTCTGTAGCTTATCTCTCGGGCGATGAGGCGCGGGAACGGGAGCCGCATTTGTCGGCTCAGGTGAGTGCGGCTGTGTGGTGTCCGGGCGATCATCAAGTGGATAATCGGCGTCTGGTGAGGGCATTGAGGAAGGGGCTTGTGGCGGCTGGTGGCGAGGTGTTTGAAGAGACGGAGGTAGATGAACTTTTGATAGATGGGACGCGGGTGCGCGGGGTGCGAGTTGGCGAGGAAGTTTTCGAGGGCGATACAGTGGTGTTGGCTTCGGGATGCTGGTCGCGTTTGATACCGGGTTTGCCCGATTGTGCCAGGCCGCCGGTGCGACCCGTGCGAGGGCAGATTATGCGTCTGGCGATGACGGAGGATTTCGCGCTCAATACAATGATCTGGTATTCGCGGGTGGCGACTTCTACGGTGGCGTATCTCGTACCGAAGGATAATGGGCATCTCGTTTTGGGTGCTACGTCAGAAGAGATGGGGTTTGATGAAGATGTGACCGCGGGGGGGATGTTTGAGCTGTTGCGCGCCGCGTGGGAGGTGGTGCCGGGGGTTTACGATTTGCCTGTGGTTGAGTCCGCGGCGGGATTGCGTCCGGGTAGCCGAGATGACGCGCCTATTTTGGGCGAGACGCCTATCGAGGGTTTAATTATGGCAACGGGCCATTATCGGAAAGGTATTTTGCTGACGCCGCTGACAGCGCTATCTGTTGCCGAAGTGATTTTGGAGCGGCGCACCCCGGCACTTATTCGGCCTTTTGGGATTGCCCGATTTGGATTATAAAGTCATGCAACTTATAGTGAATGGTCAAGAGCAATCAGTGGATGATGCGTCAACGCTACTCGATTTGCTGATTGAGATGAATTTTAAAGCCGAACAAAAAGGTATTGCCGTGGCTCTGAATGCCGAGGTCATAGCGCGTGCGATGTGGGCAAATACGCGGTTGTGCAATGGCGACCGGGTGGATATTATTCATGCGGTTCAGGGAGGGTAGAGAAGTGAGGGTATTATGACTGGCGATTTTAAGATAGCAGGCGTAACATATAGTTCAAGATTGCTAATAGGCACTTCGCGTTATCCCAATATGCAGGTGATGCTGAAGTCCGTGCAAGCCAGTGGCGCAGAGATTGTAACGGTGGGCATTCGGCGGCTCAATATGAATGACGAATCTGGCGAGGGTGTTCTCGATTTACTCGACCGATCGCGGTACACCATTTTGCCAAATACTGCCGGATGTTTTACGGCGCAAGATGCGGTGCTTACTGCGCGGTTGGCACGCGAAGCGCTGAAAACCGATTTGATTAAGTTAGAGGTGATTGGCGATGAACGCACTTTGTTTCCCGATGTGGTGGGATTGCTCCAGGCTGCCGAGACTCTGGTGAATGATGGGTTTACTGTGTTGCCCTATTGCAATGATGATCCAATTACCTGTAAGAAGCTGGAAGATTTGGGGTGTGTTGCTGTGATGCCGCTGGGTGCGCCCATTGGTTCGGGGATGGGGATTCGCAATCCGTACAATATTCAGATTATTCTGGATTCGGTCAATGTGCCTGTGATTGTCGATGCGGGTGTTGGGACTGCCTCGGACGCTGCTCTGGCGATGGAATTGGGTTGCGATGGCGTGTTGTTGAATACAGCAGTGGCAGGTGCGCGACATCCAGTGGAGATGGCGTTGGCTATGAAAAAAGGGGTTGAAGCCGGGCGGTTGGCTTTTGAAGCCGGGCGGATTCCGAGAAAGCTATATGCGACGGCTTCGACTGCGATGGAAGGACGGGTGGAAATTTGAATTCATTGCCATCCCTCTATCTGATTGCCGACCGGGCAACGTGTGGTGATCGACCAATGCTGGATGTGTTCGCGCGTGCGCTGGATGCCGGGGTGCGTCTGATGCAGTTGCGGGAAAAAAATCTGGATAGAGATGTATTAGAAGCTCTGGCTGAGCAGGTGTTGTCGCTGGCGGCGCGTTATGATGCGATGCTGTTGATTAATGCAGCAGTAGATATTGCCGTGAAGATCGGCGCGCAGGGTGTGCATTTGCCAGGTGGTGCATTGCCGCAGGCGGTTCGAGATCGGGTCGAGCCGTCATTTTTAATCGGTTATTCCGCGCATACCCATGCGGAATTAGATTGCGCGGGTGGAGCAGATTTTGTGACTTATAGCCCCATTTTTACGCCGGGGTCCAAGCCCGGGTATGATGGTGTGGAAGTAGGGCTTGAGGGGTTGGCAAATGCGGTGAAGCACTCTCGCTTGCCCGTTTACGCGCTGGGTGGTATAACACCTCAACGCGCAGATAGATGCCGCGCAACGGGATGTGCGGGTGTCGCGGTAATGTCGGGTATTTTGGGTGCGAAAGATCCGGCTAAGGCAGTATGTGAATTTTTGAAGGCGTGGGAATGAAACAAGCCCTGACAATCGCGGGTTCGGATTCCGGCGGTGGCGCGGGTATTCAGGCGGATTTGAAAACCTTTCACGCTCACGGCGTGTTTGGCTTGGCTGCGATTACATCGGTCACTGCTCAAAATACGCAAGAGGTGTGTGCGGCTTGTGATTTGCCCGAGGAGATTGTACGCGCTCAGATAAGTGCCGTATTTGACGATTTTGAGATTGCTGCGGCGAAGACGGGGATGTTGTCTTCGCGTGAGATTGTAGAGGCTGTGGCCGATGAGTTGATCGTTCGCAGTGAGCAACCGCTCGTGGTTGATCCGGTGATGATTTCGACGAGTGGATTTTCTTTGCTCAAGGATGATGCCATACAATGCGTTACGGACCGTTTGTTGCCGCTTGCTGCATTGGTGACGCCTAATCTCTACGAAGCGGAATTATTGAGTAAGACAAAAATAAAGACGCGAAAAGATGCCGGATTTGCTGCGCGGAAAATTGCCGATTTGAGCACATGTGCCGTGCTGGTGAAGGGGGGACATTTGGAGGATGCGGCGGTGGATGTGTTATGGGATGGGGCGTGTGAAACGATTTTTGAACGTGAACGCATAGATACAGAGAATACACACGGGACGGGTTGTACACTATCATCGGCGATAGCAGCCAATTTTGCGCTGGGATACGGGTTGTGCGATGCGATAGATAGGGCAAAAAATTATATTACTGAAGCTATCCGGCATGGTCTGGATATTGGCAAAGGTAGCGGTCCTGTGAATCACTTTTATTTTTTAGACTGTACTGAACGCTAATTCTAACATGAAAAAAATTGGCAGACTCCACGTCATAACCGATGTTGTTTTGCAAGATCGCTTTTCACACAGTGCGCTGGCACAAATGGCTGTTGCTGGGGGGGCGGATGCTATTCAGTTTCGACAAAAAGAGGGTTCGACTCGCGCGTTGGTTGAGACCGCTATTGCAATGAAGAATGCGTGTGGCGATGTACCTTTGATTGTGAATGACCGGGTTGATGTGGCGATTGCCGCAGAGGCTGATGGGGTGCATTTGGGACAGGATGATTTTCCCATTGCAAAGGCGCGCGATTTGCTCGGTGAAGATGCAGTGATTGGCGGGACGGCAAAGACGCTTTCTCAAGCGCAGCAGTGTGTTGCTGACGGTGCGGATTACATCGGTTTTGGGCCGATTTATGCAACTGGTTCAAAAGCCGATGCGGGTATGGTGAGAGGTCTGGAGGACTTGCGCGAGATGGTCAGTGGGGTCAATATCCCGATCATCGCCATTGGGGGGATTGGGGTAGAAAATGCTGGCGAGGTGATGCGCGCAGGAGCGCACGGTATTGCAGTGA
>JAJEAX010000430.1 GCA_022822565.1 Candidatus Latescibacterota bacterium | reverse complement strand
GGCGATACAATAGACGTTACGCATTTAGAATACACAGTGACCGTGCGCTTGTTAGGAGTAGATACGCCAGAGACAAATCACCCATTCGAACCCGTTGGTTTTTACGGCCCCGAAGCGAAAGAATACACACGACAAAGACTGCATGGGAAAAAAGTAAAATTATCTTTTGATCACCAGCAAAAAGACGCTTTTGACAGGTTGCTCGTTTATGTGTATTTGGGCAGCGTTTTGTTTAACCTTGAATTGGTGAGGGAGGGATATGGCGTAGCAGACGTTGAACACGAATACGAAAAGCGAAATGAGTTTGTATCAGCACAAGAGGAAGCCAAGGCCCAAAGCAAGGGCGTTTGGAGTGACCCGAACCGCATAGCTCCTATTTCTACCGCGACACAAGACTCTCTTTTCAGGGCGAGACATGGCGATTTAGATTTTGATGGAACAATAAGTATTAGCGATTTTCTTTTGTTTGTCGCAGAATTTGGAAAGACGCTTATCGATGGTATCTACCAATAAGAAACAGACAAACAGAAGTAAACAAATTGCGGTTCAACAGGAAGCACTGGAAGTCCAAATAGAAGAATTGAAACAAACGCGAAAAGAGATGGCGGGGCAAACGGAACAATTCGCAGCACAAACCCGAGTTTTTCAGCTTCAAAGTTTTGAGAACTCCTTCTTTCAACTTCTCAGTCGGCATAATGATATTGTTAATTCAATAGAGTTGATACAGTTTGTGGGGACAGAGGAGAAAAAATATCTCGGCCGCAAGTGTTTCTCTCCCATCTTTGGGTGGTTTAGGTATTTCTATAACAGAACAGATAGAGAAAGCGGCGAGGATAATGAGGGTTTATTTATACATTCGCACATCCGTGAATGTATAAATGAGGCATACGAACAATTTTTTTCTGATTATCAATCACATATTGGTCATTGCATTAGGCATTTGTATAATATCTTCAAATTTGTGGACGAAAGTGAATTGATTGAAGAAGGTAGCAAGAAGCGTTATGCCGACCTTCTTCGCGCACTGCTATCGGACGATGAATTGAAGGTTCTCTTTTACGTTTGTTTGAGCAAAAGAGAGGCAGGCTTCAAACCTTTAGTTGAGAAATACGCCGTTTTTGAAGGTATAGATTTCACAGAACTTTTAAATGACAAGCACCGGATACTGTACAAAAAAAGTGCTTTCGGAAGTCAGATGGATGATGCTGATGGCGGCAGTGACGACAGCGAGGCATAAAAAGCCAGATCATAAAGGGTTTGCGGGGGCATCCATACCCTTCCCTCGGCAATGGGACGACCTCGAAGTGCTTAAGGAAAATTACCGCAAGGAACGAGAGGGGCTTCGCGGGCAGAGATTTTAGTTGTCTGTTTTTTGTTATTTGTTATTGTTTTGTCAACCACTTAAACACAGCGGACAAGAAGCTATTCTAATCCCAACTATAAAGGTAAAACCATGAGCCAGAGAAGGTGTTTTGTTATTCAGCCTTTCGATGAGAAAACTTACGAAAAACGATATGTCGATACTTTTGAACCAGCTATAAGAGATGCGGATGTTGAACCATATAGAGTAGATGGAGACCCCGGCGCTGATGTTATTATATCTACTATTGAAAAAGAAATTGAAAAATCTGATGTGTGTTTCGCCGAAATAACATCGGACAACCCCAACGTTTGGTATGAGTTGGGTTATGCCATATCTCACGGAAAGCGTGTAACAATGGTTTGCGAAGCAAGCCGTAAACTCCCTTTTGATATACGGCATCGGCGTGTTATTCAATACGAAACAGCATCTAAAAGCGACTTTGAAAAATTAAAAAAAGACATCACTAATTCTATAAAGACGGCTTTGGACAAAGAGTCAAATATAAAAAAACTTCCCGATGTTATTTCCGGTTCCGCAAATTATAAAATGCCTCCCTATATTTTGACAGCCCTGGTGATTGTCATGTCCAATACGGAATTAGGACAGGGGGTATGGTTTGGTCATATAGACACAGAAATGAATCAAGCGGGATTCAATAGTTTGGCTTCAAATCTTGCAATTAGAAAGCTAATTCACGACGGATTTCTTGAAAAGCGAAGAGGGGATGATGGCTCTATGTACGTCACTCCTACGGACGAGGCGGCAAAGTGGCTTTTGGAAAACCAAGAAGACCTTGACTTAACGTTGCCATCCGACACTGCTGACAACGATATTCCCCCCTACGCTGCTGACGACGATCTTCCATTTTAGACATTGATGCCGTTTTTCTTTTCAATAATGCAGCGACAGGGCCTTGGATTTGACCCGTTTCGGCGGGCACCTTATCAGCATGTGACCCCGCCTGGGGTTATGTATGAAAGGAACGTGTCCTGTGGTATGTAAGGGCGGTGTCCCTATGCCCGCCCGTGCTGAAATAGGCATCATAAGTTACTGCAACACAGTAAGTTCCTTAGGAGTAGTTAGCAAGGCGTTCTAAGATTAAAAACGCTTGGGCCTTACAAACTTTTTAGATAAATGTTTTACAAACGAAAAGGGACTAAACAGCAACGACTCGCTGCTGTCCCTGTCTATCTTTTAAAGGAATAATGCGGATCTCAATATCGCGATTTAGTCGATTGAGAAATGTCATTAATCGCGCAACGCTGTAATGATTAAACTTCCCTTTCTTTAGTCGGGATATTTCGGGTTGCTTCACGCCTAAAATATTCGCTGCCTCTGTCTGTGTCAACTCCCGTTCTTCTATAATCTGAAACACTTCAAATCCAAGAGTTGCCTTGAGAAACAATTCCTCCGCATCTGGCAAGTCCAGATCCCTGAACACATTACCCGAACTCTTTTCAAATTTAATTTTCTTGCTCATAAATCGCCTCCAGTTCCAGAGCCAGTCTCAAACGTCTCTTGATAAGGGCGACATCCCTCTGCTTGCATGCTTGACGGGATTCCTTTATATTTTTGAAAATTCTTCCCCAGAAAGGAATGATTTGTGTACGGCTTCAAAGTTCAGCAATCTGAGAGGTTTCGCTCGCGCTTCAAAAGATATACAAAAAGGCATGAGAAGGAGATGAAGGCTATAAGGAAAAATCTTTACAGCACACTCGAAATGCTTGGTGAGTTGTCGCTTCCAATTCATCAGATCAAGTTTGGCCCTCTTAAATGTGAATTTGGAAATGTTTTTAGGTTATCCCCGCAGGGAGGGGGAGTGGGGCTGAAGCCAATCCGCCTATATTTCTCCATTGACGAGTCGAAAAAAATTCTTTATTTGTTGTGCCTTGGCACAAAGACACGTCAATCTGAAGATATAAAGTATTGCAAAGAAGAAGTGAAAAAAACAGATGGACAAAAATAAGGGAGTGCAATCAATGGTTGATTATGCAACTTTCCAAAAAGAATGGGACGAAGCCATTGGCGAGGATGGTGCCCAAGAATTTGAACAATGGAAAAGATGCTCTGAGATGTTAAGGTGGTTGCGCCTTCGCCGAATTTCTTCGGGGTACACCGAAAAAGAGATTGCTGATACTCTTGGGTGGACAGAAGACCAGGTTTTAGCCTTTGAAATGTCAGAACTCCAAGACATCCACTTTGGAGACCTTTTACCATATTTAGAGGCCATTGGCGTCGGAATAGGTATTAGACTGATCGAAAAAAATCTGCCCATTGCGGAACATATCGACTTTCACGCTTCTAAAGTCCACGACCTGTTTAAAGAGTTTATAGAAATGATTGGTGATGACAAAGAAATGACTGAGAGGGCTTTAGCAGTGATTTATGCATACAATCAACTGGTTACAAACAGGACTGTAGAATTGGTCGCCATGTTTTCAAATCAAAGTGCTGTTACGGAGGCATTGGAAAAAATCTTGCCACCTGAGTTCAAGCCTTCCCAGAATATCCGAGAGGATGATGTAGGGATTGTGGACTACAAGGCACCTTTTGTTGCGGGTGAAGTAGTGCTTAATTCTCCCAGCGGCTAGTGCTGTTTGGCAGAAGTATGCCGTCGGTTTATACTTTCAAAGGTCGTCCCGCGTAAGTCCATTTAAAAGGTTTAGCCATCGTCTATCAGGCGCCGATGGCTTATGAAAAGTTGCATCAATCACAAACTTGAAACACAAACCCTAAATACTCCACCAAAACGATGCTGTTGCCGAATTCCGAATCTGTCCCGATGCAACTAAACATAGGACTTACAGAGCCTGAATTCAGGCTGCAAACAGCCGTTTTTCCAGCCACAGATTCCCTTTCGACCAATTCGGCAACAATATCCAAAACGGGGTAACTCCACTCTCCTTGTCTTAAAGGTCGTCACTGTTTTCAAGCGAATATACCCCGTCTCGCTTTTTGTCTTTCTCTAACTGCTTCTTTTGTCGCTGATATTCGAGATTTTCGTATGTTATAGTATTACGAAAACCCTCTGAATAATAAAGTTGCAAGTATGTTTTCTCTTCACTCTTAGCACCATGTATTTTCCATCTCTCATATAAAAAGAGAGGAACTTTAGGGGGGAAGGGCAAAGAAAGTCCTAACTCTCTAATTCGCAATACCTTCAGATTCGTTTCAGCTTCTTTCTTTCGCACTTCCCATTCTACTCTGCGATCATAAGGATATCCATACTTCTTGAGCAGTATTGGGAAAAAATACTGATATGTCTCCTTTTTCTTATCCAGTAGATATGTAATTTTCACCAACAGCCCATCGTAAAATTCATAATGCACGTCTGTATCAACCCCAGGCTTTAACTCCCCACGAAAAGCAAGATAGTCCTTATTCCCAATTTTCTTTTTCTGGACATATTCCCACTTCTCCACAGCCTTTACTTGCTCCATCGTCATTCCCCAATGAGTCCCTCGAATCTTTTCCGCACCAACCGATCCGAGACATAGACACAAAAACAATCCGATCAGAAAACAATATCTTGACATGATTTTCTCCTTGATCGATACCTATGAAAATGTCTTACCCAAACTTGTTGACAAACTCGATTGCGATGTCGCCCATTGCTTGACCTGCTTCGACTTCCCAACGAGCAAGCCTGTGAACGCCTCATAGGCACCTTGTGTATGGAATGGTCTGAAGAGTGAATCGCTGGCAGACGCTATCTGGACATGAGGTATTTGAAACAAAACCTGTGACCCCTATCACGGGGCTACAATTTTATAGAACTTTTCGGACTTGACCGAATCTTTGGCAGAACTTCTGTGGGTCAAGTCCATCGTAACTTAGACATATAGAGGTCTAAGTTCACTCTCTATACGATCTTTGTCATCTGGATGATTCTTGGCAAGCTCATCAATGAATCGGCCATCACTAATATAATGGTCGAGATTCTTTTTGGACTGCTCACCCGGCGGAAGTTTACGCTTGCCATAATGCTCCGCCACAGTCTGCTCACTTATGCCTGCCTTATTGGCTACGAGCGTTATTGCTTTATTGAGAGGGATACCTTTTCCCTTCACCGCTTTTACGAGATTCATTGATATAGTTGGATCTTTCTTTTTTGCCATTCTGAATCCTCCAATGATTTAAGTTTGGCAATCGCTGGAGGAGCGTACCACCCTCCAGCACCTCTACTATATGCAAAAAAGGAGTTGATTGACCTCTTTATTTCCTGCAAGGTGCTATCTACATATACACCATGTTATACATTAAACGGCTAAAGGCTCTCACAACACAATAAGTGAGAGCCTTTGTTTCGTTCTGTTCGCTTAATAATATATAGGAAACGTTTGCTTATAGCAAGGACAAATGATCATCGACACATCATTTTAAACACATTTTATTTCTGAACACAGTTCCCACTAAATATAAGGGGTACGTACTACCTGCGACCCGCCTCAACCCGTCACGAGATTTTGCCGATAATCCCCGTGTGAAATCAACTCTGGCGCATAAGCGAACAGCGCTGGATTCCCACCTGTATGCACGTACACCACCGTGGATCCCTCTGGAATCTCTCCCGTCCGAATTCTATCAATCACCCCCGACATCGCCTTACTCGTATATACTGGATCGAGCAAAATCCCCTCTGTTCGCGCCAGCAAATGCAATGCATTTAGCCCTGCCTCCGTCACAATCCCATAATTCTCGCCCACATACGCATCCGTATTTTCCAACTCCTCTGCCCGCAAACGAATATCCAACTCCAAAAGCTCTGCCGCCTCGTTGGCCACCTCTGCCAGCCTCGCCTTCCGCTGCGCCTCATCCCCCTTGCTCGGCGAAAACCCCTGCGTCCGAATTGGCAACCCCAGCGCTTTCACCCCCAAAGCCAGCCCCGCATGTGTCCCGTGCCCGGACGCGGTACAAATAAAATCCGCCTGTACATCCATCGCTTCAAGCTGCGCCACAATCTCCAGCACACAGCCCACATAAGCCACCGTCCCCAACACCACCGCACGCTGACCGATCAGATAGGGCTTCTCTCCCTGCGCCGTCAGTTCCTCCACAACCCGCTCCTTCACCTCATTCTGATTCACGCCATCCACCACCAGCCGTACATCCGCCCCCAGAATATTGTCCAGCAACTGATTGCCCTGAATACCCATCTGACTGCGTTGATCGTGCCGATTCACCAGCACACACTTCATCCCCAGCCTGGCAGCCGCTGCCGCCGCCTGCCGCGCGTGGTTCGACTGTGACGCCGCGCCCGTTATCACCGCCGTAGCCCCCTGTGCTACCGCATCTCCCAGCGCCAGATCAAACTTTCGCGTCTTATTCCCCCCAAAAGCCAACCCCGTCAAATCATCCCGCTTCACCATCACCCGCACCTTCCCGCCCAGCACCTCTGAAAATCGCGGACAATCATCCAACGGCGTCGGCAAATCCGCCAGTTCTGTACGCGGAAACCGATCAATAGCGGCCTGTAAATCCTCACGTGTAACAGCCATGCAACTCCTCCAAATTTAGAATGTGGTTCTCCACAAAAACCGCCATCCCTGCTCGAACTACCGATCCACCGCCTTTGACTGCAACTCCGCTCGCAGCGGTCCATACATCCCATATCCCCACTGAAACTCTGCATCCACCACCACGCGCTCCACCTGTTCTTGTCGGACTGGCGCCGAACCCAGAAGTTTCCCGTCCTGCACGACACTAATCTCTGTCTCGCCAACCGTAAACATAAGCGTCGTCGGCTCCTCGCGCCACACAACCGGCACAGAAACATGCCCCGGCTTTTTCAACCGATACACCACGCGGTATTCATCCCACACCTCGTCATCTTGCAAAAATTCAAGCCGCATATCTCGCTCGGGACACCCTTTAGCACTCACGGAAAGATAGAGCGCGTCCCCCATCGGAGATAGCCCCGTAACGCGCTGCCCCCAATTATTAAGCACCATATCTCCATCATGTTCTTCATTATACGCCACAACCCGGTCTTCCCACGGGTGATTCATCTCATCTGTAATTGGCGGACGCTGGAACATCCGCTTCGCAAACTGCCAGTGATCCCTGTGCGCATCGTACCGCCACAACTCGGACCACGGCCAAACGCCCACATAGAGATCCCCGCCATAAAACCCCGTAGTTTGCGCCTCTCGCACCCTACCCGACACACCCGGCATCACGGGCGGCCAATCCTCTATATGGCGAACCTCCTCCCCATCGTAAATAAACAAATTGCCCGTTGGATACTGCGACATCAACAGCTTATCATACCAGTTCAGCATCGAATAAAGCTGAAAACTCACCCCCTCCAATGATGCGCGCAGCACCTTCCACCTCGCCCCGTCAAACGCATAAATCCCGCCCATATTGGACGAATTTACAATCTCATCTCCCAACTGCCCAATGGCAAACGGCGTCTCCCGATCGTACTTCAGATCGAGCACCACCGCTTTCCCCAGATCAACCGCCCCATCTCCCGGCACATAGGGCACCGCGTACAACTTCGTATATGGCTGTTCCACCTCTTCATTCTTATAGAAAAACGTCAGATAGCCCAGCGCGTAATAAAAATGATGATAATATCCGGACACCGGTTTTGCGAGAACCCGCTCCCCATCATACCACACCTCACCCCCCTTAAACTGAAGCACCTTCCCGCCAACCCGCATCTTGCCCTCCCCGCTCACCGTCTCACCCACGCCAAAACTCTCATCCACCTGCCAGGCACCTGTTACATCGTCCCACGCTCTCGCAGTCCGGTCCTGATGGTAACTACACGCGTACACCCGGCCGTCCAGGTCGAACAAATAACTCCCCCCATCCTCCGTCGAAGGCGGCAGCGTCTCAAATTTCATCTCCGCTTCATCATCCCGCACAAAAAACTGCAACGTATATCGATCCATGCGAAATGCCGTATTATACACACCCGTAAAACCAGCGCCCAACACCACGCGCCCCTCTGCATCTCGCGCCTCAAACAGCGTACCCCAGTTTTGCCCCAAATCTTTGCCAAAATCAATCGTCGTCTCAATCTGCATCACTGTTCTCTCCTCAGCCTGCCCACACAGAGGCCACAGCAAAAATACTGTTAGAATCCATTTCATCTGAACTTCCGTTCAAAATACTACACCTCATAAGCCGTCCACGTACCCGTGCAACCCAATCCGCGTCTAACGTGGAGCAATCCCTTTGCAGGTTCGGCGATATACCCCGATACAGAATACATATCTACAGCACCGTGGCGGCATATCGCTGCCGGATCGCCATCGTGATCCGAGAGAATGGCCTTCATCGTATCCACCGTGATATCGCCCCAGTGTTCTTTGACAAGATCGCGCATCCTATCGCGTCGGGGGCAAGAATCCGCAAGACTATTGGTTTCGCAGGGTGCAAATTCGGGTGTGAGATAGTGGTTGGCGTGAACAATCGCATCGGGATGTGTATCGGTAAATTGCATCACACCTTCGGGACGGATCTCGAGATCGGCAATCTGCCCATCGCCAAAACAAAAAACCATATTGCCAGCCGAACAGGTGGGGTGTTGTCTGAGAATCCGAAGACACGCATCCAGATCCCTCTGCTCCAGCATAATGCGTTTGAGCGGATAGTGAGGCAAGCCCATCTGCCAGGGACAATCGTAGAGCGCATTGGCAAAATGAGCCAGACCGTACTGATTCATACCCGAATAACCCAACTGTCCCGCAAAAGTGAAAAGCAATGCCCGGGGCCGACCATCAGAAGGACAGACGTGCAGAAGAATGGCGACATCGGCATATTCGGGCGCGAGATCCTGATTTTGACCAGCCAGAGGATACCCATCGGCAGTCGCAGAACCAGTAAGCGCGAAAGCCGTACACCCCTCGGGAGGAACACTGGCGGCTTCACCCCGCGCCTGACACAAAAGTGCCTCGTCAAAAGAAATACCCGCACCATCGGCAAGCCCGCGAATCTCTTCCATAAGCAACGGACTCAGATTTTCAATTAAGGAATGAAAAGCGCGCGCATTCTGGCAGAGTTCATCGCGGGGTTTGCCCGTGAGTTTATCAATCCACACGAGATATTTGTGAACGAGATCTGCGGCCTGTTTGCCGTGTTGATACCCCATGTCGTACGCCGTACCGGACACTTCGACAAAAGGAAACGCATGACCGACTATCGCAGTATCATCCATGGGACAACCCTTCGCGATTCATCCACAGGCGCATAATCGTCGGCGCCTCGCGGAGGAGATGGAGGTAAACATTTCCTGTTTGGCGTTGCCGGGAGATATGTTTTTTTCCAAAAGGTTTGAGATTGAATTTACCGGCGTTCTGCTCCACAGTTCTTTTTTTATTATTGACCGCAATGGTAAGCACATGTTCCTGCATCTGATTTTCCTCAGCAGCGTCGAGATCGAGCGCGCGCAAGGACCACAGGGATTTCTCACCCGAGGCACAGCGTCTGGTATAAGACCCCGCGCAGTGATGCATAATGCGCCCCTCGGCGTAGAGTTGTTGCGAAGTAATGAGTTCGTGAACCGTCCACTGAATATTGCGTTTGAGCTTGGGATCCAGCGCAACGTGTTCAAATTCTCTGAATCCAGAGGGCTTCCAGATTTCCAACTCGACATCTTCCAAACCCGTGAGTTCTTGATGCCACTGATCAACCTGACGGAGAAGCTTGTTAATACTGCGGCCCTTCATACAAAAATTGGGATGCGGCGGTGGCCCTTCGATCTCCGTACCGTCGGGTTGTGGAATACGCTGAGGCGTAAATTTTTGATTGCGGATATAGTCTATGATGGGATTGATATAGCTGCGTTCGAGAAAAGCCTGGTTGGCGAGAAAATGGACAACAGTCTCCCAAAAATCTTCGTTATCGAGACCTTCCCCCAGCGGCCCGTGGGCAATTTCCCAGGCGCTTTTCGGGTTGCCGCCATAAGCTATGTACTGAACTTTGCGAAGGCACTGAACAACGGTGTGATAACTGCGTTTTTCTTGCAAAAGCAAATGCGCCATGCGCTTTGTGATCCGCATCTGCACACCGGCAGTGCGAATATTTTGCCCCATGCCAACGTGAATAAACCACGCCTGTTGCTGTCGCGCCTGTAGCGTATTACCCTGTAAAAATGCCGTATCAAAAAATGCGGGCACATCGTATTTGGCCAGAAGATGACGCGCAAGGCTGAAAAATTGGCGCACGGGCCTGTTGTGATCTGGCCGCCAATCCTCAACGGGACGAATCCAATCTGTGTGATTGCGAGCGAGTTG
>JAJEAX010000038.1 GCA_022822565.1 Candidatus Latescibacterota bacterium | reverse complement strand
GATTGTCCAGCACAGGCCCCTTGCAGGAACGCCCAAATCTTGCACAATCACACGCACGGCGACGGGCAAATGGTTTGTCTCTATTTCTTGTGATATGGGCGACGCGCCTGATAAAACGGACGCTGGTTCTGCGATAGGCATTGACGTGGGTCTCAATTCCTTTGCTGTGACCAGTGACGGCGAACATATTGACAATCCTCGCTTTTTCAGAAAAGAGGAAAAAGCGCTTGCGAAAGCCCAGCGCAAGTGGGACAAAGTTAAGAAAACCAAATCGCCACAAAAAGAAAAGTGTCGTAAGACTGTTGCCAGAGTGCATGAGCGTATCCGCAATAAACGACATAATTTTGTGCATCAAGAAGCAAGAAAAATGGTCAATCGCCACGGGTTCATTGCGGCAGAGAAACTCGATGTTCAAGACATGCAACAGAACCGTCGGTTGTCTAAATCCATAAGCGATGCAGCGTGGTCAATGTTTCGGCATTGCCTCCAATACAAAGCGGAAGAAGCTGGTATTGGATTCAAAGCCGTCACCCCCAAATACACAAGTCAGACATGCTCAGGATGTGGTATTGTAGAGAAAAAGCCACTCTCCCAACGATGGCATGAATGTGCGTGTGGGGTGTCTCTCGACAGAGACCACAACGCCGCGATAAACATTTTGACGTTGGGGCTACAACGTCAGGTGGAATGCATGTGCCCGAATGATTTTATCGGGTAACCACCAAGAAGCCCAACTGCTTCAGCGTTGGGAGTAGTCACAATTGTTTAGAATATCTTGTAATGTAGTAACCGCATCTGGGTTCATATTTTTCCCGACTTTTACAACAGGACCGTTACCACCCATATTACCGGAATTCGAATTCCTCATTGTGAATGCACCGCACGGGCACACCCTGTTTTTTCAATCCGTCGGAAACAGCAGCGACCATCGGCTTTGGGCCGCAGAGATAATAGCTCCAATCCCTCAGTGCTCCGCCAAGGTCGGCTCCAATCACGTCCGCGTTGATCCGCGCGCCAGCGTCGGACTCGAACAATATGATTGTTATACCGCCCAATTCAGCCGCTCGCGCCTCCAATTCGCTGAAGAACAGCGCCTCCCTGGCCATCCGCACGCAGTAATAAAGCCGAACGGTCTTGCCGTGCCCCGGCACCATCGTGCGCAGTACGGACAGGAAGGGCGTAATCCCGATTCCTCCCGCCACCCATACCTGTTTCTCGTAACCCCTGAGAGGGTTGAATCGTCCATAGGGTCCCTCGATGGCGACATCGGCACCCGCGGTTAAATTGTCGCGCACCCGGCGGGTGTAGTCACCCAGCACCTTCATTGTGAAGCGCAGCCTGTCCTCCTTCGCGCCAGATGAAATGGTAAAGGGATGCGCTTCCCTGAAACCGTTAGCGTCGATGGTGATAAAGGCGAATTGCCCAGGCTCGAAGGGAAACATTCCGTCCTTCGGGTGTAGCACCACTTCGGTGGCGCGCTCGAGCCTGTTGACCGCAATTAGGGTGAAGGGGTGTTTCTTTTTCTTTGGATAAATGAACTGCTGGTAGGCATAGGCCGCTATCCCGGCGAGCAGCAGAAACGCAAGAACCACGCCTGGAGCTGAGAAGAGCGCAATCTCTTCGCCATCGTAGAGCACCAGAAAGACATGGACGCTGACGACAATGAAGAACACCCCCATGAACCGATGGGTCGTAATCCAGCGGTGATAGGGAATCTTGCGATTCAGCGTGATGATAATCAGCAACGTGAAGCCGATCGCCGCGATCGTGCCAAAGAGGTCAATGGGTAAGTCCTCTTCTTCGGCCGGAGACTCGAGCGGCGGTGCCGTGCTACCCTCATCAGACACGACGCTGGCTGCCGCAGCATCTCCCTCCGGCTCGCCCGGGACGGTCGCGTAGTGTGCGATAAACAGCAACAGGGCGGCGATACCAAGATGCTTGTGCAACCTGTACATCCGGTCCAGGCCGCCGAACGATGTCTCCACTACGCGCGGGCGTGCCGAAAGCAGTAGCCCCATCGACATGCAGATTACCGAACAGGAACCGGCGAAGTAAGAAAATTGTGCATCAAGCGGCATTGCTGCTGCGATCACATGATACCAGTACAACGCGGTGTATATCGCAAACGATGCCACGACGCCCCACACACCTTTTCGCAAGTTCATGCTTTATATCCTATTTTTCATCATACCTTTCTTGATCCTTCCGGGTACCGAATGCCCCGACAAAAAGCAAAAAGTCAGAGGTATCAACGATCCCATTGCCATCAAAGTCTTCAGGAAGCGGGGTAGCCTTGCCCAAAGCAATCCTCTGATCCAGGGGTAATATCCTGGTGTTTTCCTCTCCTTCAACTCTTATCTTCATCTGCACCAGACGTATGTTTGTATCCGAAAACGCCTCTGTGGTGCAAAAGCGAATCGTGCCCATCTGTGCGAGTCACGGGCAGCAGGTCTGTCGTGCGAATTTGAGGGGAAATAACCTGATTGAGAAATACAGCGAGAGAGTGGATAGCTCGATCTCCTTCAGAACTATCCAAATCAAAAGAAAGGGAAAGCTGATCGTCTTTGAGGAAAGAGAATAGGGGAAAATCAAGAACAGCAGACTGTGGACTATCGAGTTTAAGAGATGCGAGGGTATGGAGGGTAATATATTGTTTTTTAATAATTTATATACATTCAAGTACATGGTATTTCGCGCCTGAAAATGGGATGCAGTTCTCACATATAGGGCTGCTATTAGCACTGGATTCTTCAATGTTGCCTTGTGAATGATCCCTTTAGTTTCTGTCTTTAGGGTAGAATTGTAGCGTCAATGCTTCTGATCCCGAAGATGCTATCTGATTTTTTTTGCGAATTATTATATACTGCAAAAATCGTGCCAATGTGAATCAGTCTGAATAATTATACTCGTAAGATGTTATTTTTAATCAGGATAGAATTATTATAAAAAATAAGTGTTAGACTGGCTTTTATATTTTCGAGATCATATATAATCTCAAAAATGACCATTCTAACTCTTATATGGCACTTATAGTATTTAATAACAGTATTTTAACAACAAAAGATCATATATGATCCTTAAGGTTATATATGATCT
>JAJEAX010000045.1 GCA_022822565.1 Candidatus Latescibacterota bacterium | reverse complement strand
AAACAGCGGATAATTCTGGAACTGGAGATGCCGCCCCTGCATGCCTATTTCCCCGTTGATCGCCTTGAGATTAATGGTCTCAGGATCAAAAATCTCAAACGTCATGCGGTCGATGTACGGCAATTGATTCCCATCGGGATCAACCTTCCAATAAAAGGGATTGCGCTCCAGAACCGCCGGGCGTGCAGGCGGCGGCGCAACCACAATCCACGGCCACAAACGCGGGATATCCGGATTGCGCCAATCGCGCATATCTTCAAAAAGCTGCTTCCACAAATCAAAACCCGCGGCCTCGCTCATCGCCTCGAGCTTTTCCAAAGACGTGTACTTCGGATGAAATTGCTTCATATAATGGGCTGGATAGCGCAACATCTCATAACCGCGCCCCGACGCCAACTTCTTTATAAACAACCCATTGGGTTCCAAAAACGTGAACCGCACCGTATAATCATCGACCTTCTCCAATCCCATCACCTGCCCACCCCGCTTAAAATCGCGCGGAACAACAGGCGTTATCTCCTCGTTTTGCAACACATCCTCATACCAGAAAATCAAATCATCAACCGTAAACGGATGCCCGTCTGACCACCTGACTTCTCGCCGCAAATAAAATGTAAAACTGCGGCCCCCATCGGCAATCTCCCACCGCACGGCCAGATTGGGAATCACTTCCTGCGCCATCGCATCCCATCGCACCAAGCCTTCATACGCAAACCGGGCTTCGACAATCCCCACATCGCGGGGACCCGTAGCAAACCGCGTCCACGTCCCCCCATAAGGCCCATGCTGTTGCGGCGGCACAATAACAAGAGGATCTTCCGGCAGGCGTTCCGATACGGGCGGCAGGATCCCGTCCCGCACCCGTTGGACGAGCATAGGCGCTTCGCCAAATCGTCCCCCCGACCATTCCATCACCCGATGCACCGCCCCTGTTGCCTCGGGATGGCGATTGGGGATCTCAACATCCGCCATCGCAGCCTCGAGGTCCCGCGTCCCATCTGCCTGCACCACAGGCACAGCACCATCCTCGGGCGCACGCACCAGACTACCCATCATAGCCTCAAATTCCGATGCCCGTTGTATAGCATCCGGATCGCGCGGCGAAAGGTAAAATGCCACATACCCCATCCCCTGCACCAGAAGTACAAAACTGGCAAAAACACCTATAAGCGCGATCCACACTTTAATTCCCATAACGAACCATCTCTAAAAATGCATCCACAGATGAACGCAGATGAACAGATACAGAAATAGTCGTCTGCTATTTATTGCCTTTTATCTGCGAATATCTGCGGATAATACCTCACCTGCTATATGCCCCAGTTACAAATTTCTCAATCTCGTCTCGCCCACGCGCAATCGCTTCACCGACAAAACGCGCTTTTATATTCTCATCAAAAAACGCATCTGCCCGTCCCCTGTTTTCAGCAAGACGCTTTTCAAAATCATCGGACGGGGGACGACCAATCATCTTGAGAAATATACGCTCGAGATCAACGGGGTCTGCACTCTCGGCCCAACCACGCGCGCGCATCACAAATCGGGATACTGTTTCGCGATTGATAAACCCCACCACTCCACGCCCATCAAACCGATCCAGTACCTCCGCGACACCTGGATACACAATGGGCAACTCATCTACATAGGACCACAACCCATAAATAATGGGCCGCCAATCTTCGATACCATGTACGTGAATCGTCACCTCATCGCGAAACGCTTCATCCGTCGTCAAATGCGCGATATACCCCATCAACAAAACGCGATCTGGCGGATCCAGATTCCGATAATCCGCCAGATTGGGATGTGCTTCAAACATACCCGAAACGGACTTGCCCCATGTCTCGCGCCGATCCTCTTCATAAAAATGCGACCTGTACTTGCCCATCTTCCCCAGCAAACGCATCGCATCTGGCGCCATAGAACCCGCCACAAGCTCCGGCAAATACCGCCCGCTCAATGCGCCCACTTCTGGCAAATCGCGCTCGAGCAGTTCCTGCAACCCGAGCACCAGCGCAAAATGACATCGCCCACGAGGCATCCATTTTCCTTTCTCAATCAGAATCTACCTGTAATTCTGCTCGTATTTCAGAATATTCCCGAAAGCTCGTTGCCGTTTCAACCGCCCGATCCAGATCTAAAGCGTCTTCCAAATCCTCAAGCCGTTGCATCAAAGCGCGATAATCTTTGATTGACAGCACGACTGCGGTCTTTAGTCCTTTTTCATCCACGACATATTTTGGTTTGATATTGAGCATCATTATTCAACCGTTTTGAGCACAGTTATCCCCATCATCGCAAAATGATCGTCAAAAGCATACGTCTCAGAAATTTTATGCTTCTGACAAACCGCGAAGCTGGTACAATCTGTGAACGATAACTTTGCAGAATCGTATTGACGAAAAAGCCGTTTTGCTTCTTGAAACAGGGTTTTATCGATTTCCGAAATCGTTAAAACACCAGTTTTTTCAACGCTTTCAATAAAGTCGAGAAACTGCACCGCTACTGAGTGGCTCACGTCATATCGAAGTCGCGTTATGGTTTCATCAACCACATAATCTGTTGTTAAAAGCCGCATTTTCTGCTGTAATAAATCGTTGTAAATCACAACAGAGTCGTTATGATATTGGTCTGTCGGATCTAAAAAGGCAATCCAGGCACCGCTATCGACAAAAATCATGGTTTTGATCGCAATTCATAGATGATTTCATCATGATTGACAGATCCGTCAGTTCGGTCAGATTTTGCAAATCCAACCATCTCATCGAGAATCGCATATCCTTCTTCTATTTTATTTTTTTCAACGATTTCAGGGTTAATTGGGCTACTTCGCACAAGAAAGATGAAATAATCCAGCACGTCTAATGCCTGCCAAATAATTCCGGTGAATACATCGCGCAAACGCCGACTCTCAACGCCGAAGTCCTTGGCAATTTTTCGATAATTGCGACCTTTGCGATGTGCGGCACTGCTGGAACGCAGGCTCTGAAGCTTCCGCAGAAAGGCGATACGCTCGGTAGCACCTTCAACCTCATGGGAACTAAGGACAGCTTCAAGGCGTGCAATGCTACCTTTAAGTTTTGCTTTTTGATCTTTAGAAATGAGCGTGTTTAGACGCCTCTCGTTTAAGGAATCAATGAGTATCTTTGTGAGACTCAAAACTAACTCATCAAAATCGCGTTGCTCATCAGTGGCTGGAATCCGCAAGCCTTGAAAATGGTATTCATCACCTGTGCTCAGTGGCAACAACAACTGCCAACCTAGATACTCTTGACAGGCATCTTGTAAATCCTGATAACGTTCCCTAAACAAGTGTTCTGGCCGGTCTGATTTCGCCGCTTCTCCTTTGATTCCACAATCAAAAAAAGCCTTACTCACACCGCCTTGGGGAGGGATATTGTGCGTCCGCCAGTGTAGTTGCTCTTTGTAAGGCAATCTTTCTCCAAGATGTCCTAACCACGCACAAACTTTGTCATCATGGTTTTTGTCAATCCACATGTGCCATAGGCTACCACAGCTCAGACTCCAAGCATCTACGTTGTACTTACTGGGCTGTTGGTAGTATTTGTCTAAAACCTGTTTGTCAAAATGCACTGGGGTTAGAAAATGGGGCGCATCAGGATTTGCGCCGAAATTATTTGCCAGTGCATCCGGGTCGGATGTGCGGATAATTTCATCTCCATTCTCATCAACATCAATGATAAATTCCGCATATTCTTTCTGTTCCTCAGCAAATCCCCATAAACCGCTTTTGGATTTCGCCAGAGGTTTAACCAGTCGTTTGCCTGAGAGTGTACTAAATGAGCGATAATTTCCCAAACTGGAGTCAACGTAGGCATGCGCCCAGCACATGAGATCTTTCTGATATTCATTTTCTTCTGGCTCCAATCCGAGTTCTTGTAGATTGTATTCTGATTTTTCTGTGCAAGCAAATTGAATTGATAAATACATCTCCTTAATTGCCAAAAACTGACGAATCTCCTTAAGCCTTATCTTGATACAATCTGGCTCCACAACCGCCACCGTGTATTCATTACCTTCATCATCAATCTTGATGTATTTATCCGTCTTTCTGTCGTGATAGAGCTTGTGGAAAAGGCGGAACTCCTCAGATATTTCCATATAGGCATCATATAAACCAGAGAATTCGCGCCCCAAAACCAAAGGTTCAACCCTATCTGTAACACCGTACCGAAGGTATTGAACTCGCTTTTCTCCAACTTCATAAGACATAGAGGCAGCAGGCATACCATCACCCCAACGGAGGTCCCAACTCGAAGAAGAAAGTACCTGATCAATCTGCTCAGAAGGAATTAAAGCACAATAAATGCCGTAATCGTGGGACTCTTGGTTGTCAGATAGATACACAGTGACCATCTCAGTCATTTTTAGATCGCGTTGCAACCACTCCAGCATCTCAGCTTGCGATAGCCGTTTTCGATCTGAATCAGTGCTCATCACTTCCTCCTTTCGCTATTTTCATCCCCAACCCCGGCAACCCCGCCACAATCTCCACAGTCTCCAAACTCACCGTAATCACCTTTTGAATCAGCTTGACGATATATTGGGGATCATCTTCGCGATTTGGGTCGTTGATGATACCGCTTCGTTTGTCCTCTTTGACGCGGTATTGATCAATAATCCATTCCAATGCCGACCGGTTCCCGAGCCGATAGGCCAGTGCTTCTGGTGGAATCCCGGCGAGAGTCAAAAAATCGTTGTACACAATCTGCGTTTTGTCTTTGAAAAACCTCATCTTTTCCACACACCAATCAAGCGGCATGTCCGGCGTTTCGATGAACTCAAGCCGATATTCGGGCATGTCCTCATAGCCGACATGGATTTCCGATAGCCGTTGCCCCGCTTTGGCAAACCTCCAAAAGCCTGTGCTGGACTCCGATCCAGTATCTGGTGTGAACGGAATGCGCGGTAATTCTCGCTTGAGATTCGCCTGATACCGCTCTCGATAATCCGGATGGTGGAGCAGACCGTACACATAATGGAATATATCCCCTTTCGTGATTGTGTCATCTTCATAATGCCCGCGAAATTGTTCCAACGCCCAATCGGTGATATTCTCACGGCGATTTGTCCCGTCCTCATCGTAGGTGTAAAAGGGGAAGCATTGGGTTTTTTCAAAAGCGAGGTCTAAATTGGGGATCGTGTTTGTTGTAAGACAACCAAATCCCTTTCTATCGCCAATGCCAGCAACACAAATCGCTCGATTTTCTGCTTCTGTCTCAGACGTGGGAAAAACTCGATACTGTTGATAACGCATTTCATTCCATAAGTGATCAAAGTAAAGATGTTTTTTACAGAACGGACGATACAACGAGGAACGAAAGTGCGAGTCCTCATAATTGCTTAAATTCAGTTTTTGCAGGGATGTCTTAACCCGACGAGTCCAATCGCTTATCTGGTTGAATCGTTTGCCATTCAATTATGCTGTGTTTATAGATTTGATCCCAATATTAAACAAATGTATAGTCATAGAACTCGCGTTTGTCAACTCAATCGGCGAAAAGGGACAGGGCCTCATAACCACCCGCATCATCTCTTCGCAATCGTCCCCAGGCAATATCCGGATCGTGGGGCCACACCATAACCCAGTTCTCGGAAACGGCCCTCTCCATAATCTCTTGTTTAACCAGATAGGTCTGCCGCGGATACAGATCATACGCCATCACATAAATCGGCTTTAAGTGATGGGTCGTAGGAATCAAATCCCCCACAAAACAGAACGTATCCTCGCCTGTATGCACCAGCACAGATTGATGCCTGCGGGTATGCCCTGGCGTAACCAGGACCTCAACAAAAGAACAAATACGCTCATTCCCCTCCAACAGCGCGAGCACAGGTGACAATGGCCTCATCACCTCGTCGTATCGGTACCCATTCACAGTCTGCCCATCGGCATTCTCAGCATCCTCCCATTCCCCCTTTTGCACATAATAAGTCGCATTTGGGAAAGCGGGCACATATTCACCACCCTCTTGCACCGTACAACCCCCGGCATGATCCTGGTGCAAATGCGTCAACACAACCCGCGTAATCTCCTCGGGCGCAATATGCAGCGCCTCCAGAGACGCCAAAAGCCCATCCGACTCATCGAGCGCGTAAATCTCCCGCAGCTTCTCCGTCACCTTACCTCCAAACCCCGTCTCAACCAGCACGACCTCTCCCTGCTCTCTCACAAGCAAACAATTCATCGTCAACCCAATGCGATTGCGCTCATCGGGTACATAGCACCTCTCCCAAAGTGGACGGGGCACAACCCCAAACATCGCGCCGCCATCCATCCTCACAGACCCGGCAGATAAAACCCACACATCGCAACCACCACTTTGGCTATAATCTACAATCGCCATACTTTTACCTCCAACTTTGCACTTCGCACTTAACGCCTTATGTCTTATCTTATCCCCATATAAAAAATTCGCAACAAAAAACAGGAGGAAACATGTCAGCAGCACTCGTCACCGGATCCAGCAGAGGCATAGGCAGAGGCATAGCTTTCTGTCTTGCCGACGCGGGCTACGACATCCTCGTCAACTACGCAGGCAACCAGGCAGCAGCAGAAGAAACCGCAACAGGTATTCGAGAACGCGGGCAAAACGTCCATATATGTCAGGGCGACGTAACCCGCATAGAAGATGGTAAACGCCTCGTAGATACCACACTCGACGCCTTTGGCCGCCTCGACATGCTCGTCAACAACGCCGGCATTGCCCCCCGCGTGCGCGCCGACATACTCGAAGCCACGCCAGAAAGCTATGAAGACGTCATGAACACCAACCTCAAAGGACCCTACTTTTTAACCCAATACGCGGCAAACCACATGATCGCACTCAAAAAACAGGGAAAAATACAAACACCGCGCATCGTCGTCATCACCTCTATATCGGCATACACCTCTTCAACAGCGCGCGGCGAATACTGCGTCTCAAAAGCCGGCCTGAGCATGATGACGCGCCTGTTTGCCGACCGGCTCGCAGAACACGGCATCCCCGTCAATGAAATCCAACCGGGCATCATTCAGACCGACATGACAGGACCCGTAAAAGAAAAATACGACCACCTGATAGCCGATGGCCTGACCCCCATCCGCAGGTGGGGACAGCCCGAAGACATCGGCAAAGCCGTAGCGGCCATCGGACTCGGCTATTTCGACTTCACAACCGGCGCGGCAATCCCGGTTGACGGTGGATTCCACATGCACCGGCTTTGATAGTTCACACCCAATTCGGCCTTTGATTTTTTTCGGTACGAGGTTGACATATTTTCTCTTATATCGTACCTTATAAACAATCATAAAACATCGCAATTCTACGCTTTCAAGTGAGGACTCAAATGCTGAAACGCTTTTTTAATAAAAATGACGAAGAACCGGACAATGGTACAACAAAAGAAAGACAAATCCACATTGAAGGGCAAGACGAGCACGTTCAGGAAGCCATGGACCTCCTCGCACAAGAGGATCAAGATGATCTCGACGAAGCCCTTGATGAAGTTAATGAAACCGTAAGAGAAGCCGCCAGAGCCTCCCTCCGAGACCTGAGACTCATGCAAGAGGGCCACTGTCCATCCTGCGGCCACAAAACACTGCGGCAATTTCTCTTTACAACTGTGTGTTCCAGTTGCGGTTGGTTTTCATTCATCTCACCCGAAGAAGGCAAATCTCACATCCACCTGCAAAGTGGGCGCACCATCGAATGCGGCACCACATTTGACACCAAAGGCGACTTTGTACTCGGCATCACAAGCGGTGTTGTTCGCGCCAAAGTCCCAAAAGAAAATGTCGAATACATCGAATTTTCCTGGACCGACGAAGAAATTCAGCGCAAACGCGAATCCCGTGCAAAAGAAGAAACGGGGATATGTAGCTGGTGCGAAAAATCGCTCGCAGATGATAGTGATGAAAATATCATTGTCTATGCGGCCTTCGGCACCACCCAGATGCGCTATGTCTTCTGTTCCAGCAAATGCAACGAAGCATTCCAAAAACAATACCCCATTCGCATTCACAAAAATTGCTACGAACGCTCCTGCCTCGACTGCGATTTGTGCAACAAACGCTACCTGGGCGAAGACGAGACATTTCTCAAATTGCTCGAGCAAGGGAAAGTTTGATGAGGCGATCAGTCATCTACCCCAAAAATCAATCCCCCATCGCAAAAATACGCGATGGGGGATTTTTTAGCTCGATTTTACAGTTCGGAAAAATACAGAGCGAGCACCTCACCTCAATTTTGAATGCAATTCCTTCTTCCCCTTTTCAACCTCTTCCACCGCCGTCATAATCCCCTCAATAAATTCATCTGCAATATCGTCTTTCTGCTTTTGCTGCTGTTCATAGAGTAAGCGATAGACCTCGCACTCTTCTATCAAATCGCCGTGGAAACCCCAGCCCGCCATGCGACCATTGTCCAGCACCAGAATGCGATCTGCCCGCATCGCCGTAGAAATCCGGTGGGTAATCACAAACGTCGTGCGCCCCTCCATCAAGTGATCCAGCGTCTCCTGAATCTTCGCCTCCGTTTTAGCATCCAGCGCCGAAGTCGTATCATCCAAAATCAGAATACTGGGATCGGTGACAACAGCCATCGCAAAAGCCAGGCGCTGTTTTTGCCCGCCCGACAGGTTGGTACCGCGCTCCTCGACCGGCGCTTCGTATTTCTCTGGCAGCGTCATAATAAAATCGTGCAACTCAGCCGCCTTACCCGCAGCCATTATCTGCTCGGGCGTGGTATCGGGCTGACCGTAGCGAATATTCTCGGCAATCGTCCCGGAAAACAGAACGGGTTCCTGAGGTACCATGCTGATGTGCTGGCGCAGTGAAGAAATTTTGACATCTTGTATATCGTAATCATCCAGAATAATTTTCCCCTCTGTGGGTTCATAAAGACGCATCAACAAACTAACCAGCGTACTCTTCCCCGACCCCGAAGGCCCAACCACAGCCACCGTCGTGCCCGGTCGCACGACAAAATTGAGATCTCGAAGAACGTAATCACCCGCCTCTGTATAGCGAAACGACACATTGCGAAACGACACCCGCCCACGCACTTTGTCGAGGGTCTTCGCATCTTCCCTATCCCGAATAATCACCTCTTCATCCAGCACCTCAAACACGCGACTGATCACCACCAGCATCTGTTGTAAGGTCGCATTCACACTGGCAAGTGCGACCAGTGGCGAAAAAAGGTTTCCCATCGACATATTGAAATAAATCAACTCCCCAACCGTCATCACACCGCCGCGAACCTGCAACGCGCCAAAATAAAAAATCAACCCCATTGCAACCCCCCCCACCACCGAACTAACGGATCCCAGAGCAGAACTCAAAACAGACTGCTTGACACCCAGCCGATACAACGCAATCAGACGCCTGAAAAAATCCCGAAACTCTCGTCTTTCCCGCGCATAAGACAGAATGAGGCGAATCCCCTTTACGCGCTCTTCCAGCAAGGCAGAAACTTCGGCATAATCCTCTCGAAACCGCATAAAAACATTTGCGATCGGACGCTGAAACACCTTATAGGTGACGACATAAGCGGGCAGAGCCACAAAAGCCAACAGCGCGAGTTTGACATCAATCGTAAACAGAATCACCGTACCCATTAAAATGCGCGCAACATGCCGCAGCGTCTCTACAAATGTCGTCGTAATTTCGCTCTGCAACAACCCCACATCATCCAAAATACGCGACATAATCCGCCCGGTCTGCTGCCGATCAAAAAACGTCATCTGCAACTGCTGCACCTTCTCGTGCAGTGCCAGACGAATGCGGTAAACAATCCGCTGTCCCACATAGGAAATACTATAGGTATAGAACCAGTTGAGTGTGGCGAAAAACGATCTCACAACCAGATAGAGAATGAAAATCCACCCCAGCCATTCCAACTTTTCCGTACGCGTCTTGGGCCGCGTTATCCCGCCTTCTTTGCCCAGTCCGGGAATCGTCGCCTGAGGATCGCGCTTCGGGCGTGTCTCCTCCTGAATCAAAGACTGCATGCGCGCATCTGCAACAACCTCACCAGCGGGCTTGAGTTGCAAAACGTCATCAACCGTAATTTTTGAAATAAACCCGAGCAAAAACGAATAGGACGACGTAATACTGGCCATCATCATGACCATCAACAAGCGCCCCCAATACGGCTTGATATACAAAATTACAAATCGCTTAAAATTGTCCATAGCCTCAACTCGCCATAGCCTCTACAGCCTCTTCAATAGAACCCGCAGCCTGCTGCTCGTAAAGCTGGCGATACCTTCCATCGGGTATTTGCAACAATTCACTGTGCGTTCCCTGTTCCACAATCTCGCCATGATCCATCACAACAATAATATCCGCATTGACAATCGTCGATAATCGGTGTGCGATCGCAAAAGATGTGCGCCCCTCTAACACCCTGGTCATCGCTTTTTGTATCAGAGCTTCCGACAGGGAATCGAGCGACGAAGTCGCCTCATCGAGAATTAAAACCGACGGATTGGTCAACACGGCTCTCGCAATGGCGAGGCGCTGTTTCTCTCCCACAGACAGCTTAATGCCATCTTTCCCCAACATCGAATCATATCCCTCGGGCGTACGCATAATAAATTCGTGAATCTCGGCAATCCGCGCCGCTTCGATCAACTCGGCATCTGTGGCATCTGTCCGACCATATAGCAAATTCTCCCGAATCGTCCCATCCAGCATCACTGAATCCTGCAACACCTGTCCGATCTGCGTGCGCAAGGTACGCAACTTCACATCTCGCATATCGTGCCCATCAATGATAATACGCCCTTTCTTCACATCGTAAAAGCGCATCAACAAACTCGTCAACGTCGTCTTGCCGCATCCCGTATGCCCCACCAGCGCCACCATCTGCCCCGGCTGCACCTCCAGGTTGATACCCTTCAAAACCGGCTCGTCCTCTTTGTACTCAAAATGCACATCTTCAAATTTGATATGCCCTTTTATCGGCGGCAAATCAACGGCATCCTCCTTATCCGCAATCTCTATGGGAAAATCTAAAATTTCCAAAACGCGATCCACAGACACCATCACGGCTTGAAGGCGCATGGCTATTTGCGTGAGATTGAGAATCGGCCGAAACATCCGGCTGGAATACGAAAAAAAGGCCATCACAGCCCCATAAGTCATCTCACCTTCAATCACATAATAACACCCCAAACAAAAAATCACCGTATTGCGCAATCCCGACACCCCCCAGGATCCCGCCATATAGCCAGCGCGATGTACAGCAGTCTGCATCGCAGCATCCAAACTCTGGTGCGTATCTTCCGCAAAAGAGCGGTGTTCTCTGCGCTCTCTTCCATAAGATTTCACCAGTTGCACCCCGGCCAACCGCTCTTGTAGCCCAACCGACACCTGGTCCATCTTCCTGCGCCAGAGACTGAACGACTCCCTCATTGGCGTGCGCCATCCGTAATAATTAAAAAAATACAGGGGCATCAGCAAAAGCAGCAGACACCCCATCTTCCAATTCAAGCCCATACACAGCACAAGTGCCACCCAGAACGACACAAAATCGACGAGAATGCCCAGCATACGCGACGTCACCATACTGCGCACACTCGCAATATCAGACATAATGCGCGACATAATCTTACCCGTACCCATCTCGTCGTAGAAGCGCATGGGCAATTTCAACATATATTCATACGTGTGCTTCCGCATAAACGTCGTCACGCCCCATCCCACATAGGCATTGGTGAATGAGACCCAAACGCGCATTGCAGCGGACATGATAGGCAGGCAAATCGAAATAAACAGAAGCACTTCCAGCAACTGCCAGTTGCCCAGGGTAATGACATCATCGATAATAAACTTCATCACCAGAGGGGGTAGCATGCCCAGTGTCGTCATCGTCGCTGTCAGACAAAACAGCAAAATCAAGCGCGATTTGTAAGGGGTGACAAAATGCGCGAGCTTGCGTAGCTTGTCAGTATTGCTCTCTTCTGCCATATCGATCTCATCTCAAAAATAAGTTGCAGATTTTGGGATCTCGACGCTTCTTTATTTAGACAACTTTGGGTAAACATAAATAATATTTAAGAATAGATGTAAAAATATAAAGACACCTTTTAATTAAATCAAGCCCATCTCATCCGATAGGCGTGCATCTTCAGCCATGAAAAATCTCTCAACAATGACCATCGCGCAAATTCGCGCCCACATCAAATCTATCAATCGCCCTGGCGAAGCATACCTCCGCGCACTCGAACAAGACCCTCGCGCTGGTGTTCGCGCAATTGCAGAACAGATGAGAAAAAAACAAAAAGCACAGGCACGTGAAAAAGCGCGCCTCGAACAAATGCTCATCATAGAAAAAAAACTCAGAGAACGGGGCATCCAGCACATTGCAGGCGTAGATGAAGCCGGGCGAGGTCCCCTCGCGGGTCCCGTTGTCGCAGCCGCGGTTATCCTCCCGCCAGATACACTCATCCCCGGCTTGAACGACTCCAAAGCACTATCCGAAAAACGCAGAGCAGAACTTTTTGAAACCATCCACAATACAGCCCTCGCCATTGGTGTAGGCAAAGCATCGCCACAGGAAATAGACAAATACAACATCCGCAACGCCACCCACCATGCCATGTGCGAGGCACTCGCCGCCCTCAACATCTCACCCAACCGCGTACTCATCGACGGCAATGCCCTCCCGGGCAGTCCATTTCCCGAACAATCGGTCATAGGCGGTGACCGGAAGTCGCTTTCTATAGCCGCCGCGTCTGTCATCGCCAAAGTAACGCGCGATCGTCTGATGATCGATTACCATACACAATACCCCGCTTACGGCTTTGCCGGTCACAAGGGATACGGCAGCGCCGATCACCTCGCCGCCTTGCAAAAACACGGCCCCTGTCCCATCCACCGCCAATCTTTCCGGGGTGTCTTTGAAGCCAGGAGTTCTGAAGGCTTTAAAATTTTTGCCGAAGGCATTCGCGCAGCGATGAACCTCGACCAACTTCAAGCCATAGGAAAAACCATTGCCAGCGCCAGCAAACATATTCAACACGATGAGGTACAGGCCCTGCGCCTGCTATTTCGCAAACAACGCACCCGCCTGCAACAATCCGGTCCCAAAGGCGAACAATTGGCAGAAAAATTTATAGAACAAAAGGGATACGAAATTCGCGCGCGCGGATTTCGCGCCCTGGGCGGTGAAATCGACCTCATTGCGGTG
Source organism: Candidatus Latescibacterota bacterium (assembly GCA_022822565.1). GTDB lineage: Bacteria > Latescibacterota > UBA2968 > UBA2968 > UBA2968 > VXRD01. The sequence continues at coordinate 29,737 of JAJEAX010000045.1, read as the reverse complement.
AAAAACGACGTGCTGATCTTTGTCGAAGTCAAAACCGCGACCACGCCACATTTTGGACAACCAGAGACCCGGGTAACACCAGCCAAACAGGCGCAAATCATCAAAATCGCAAAAGCCTACCTGAGACAACACCCCGATCACGCGGCACCGCGATTTGACGTCATTGCCGTTGACCTGACACAACCGCGCCCTACCATCCGCCACTACGAAAACGCTTTTACAGCTTAGACCAATACCCAAATTTCACCCCTTAAACCTTGACAATACCACCTCTTACCTTTATTTTCGTTTTTTCTTAATAAAAAAATAATCTGCAACGGATATACACTTATGCCCCAGTTAATCCCCAGGGTAAAAGGCACCCGAGATTTTTATCCCGAAGATTGGGCCTACCAGAAGTGGCTCTGCGAAAAATTTATCGGCGTTGGCACTCTCTTTGGATATAGAGAATACGAAAGCACAATACTCGAATATATGGCCCTATACCTGGGCAAAAGCAGCGAAGAAATCGTCACACAGCAGACATTCACGCTATCTGATCGAGACGATAAACAACTCGTCCTGCGCCCAGAACTCACCCCCACACTCGCGCGCATGGTCGCCCAAAAAGAAGGCGAACTCACCTTCCCCATTCGCTGGCAATCTTATGGCCGGTTCTTTCGCTATGAACGTCCTCAACGCGGGCGCGGGCGTTCCTTTTTTCAATGGAACATCGACGCCCTCGGCAGCGATAGCTATCTGGCTGATGCCGAAATAATCACCATAGCTTGCACGCTATTCAAACACCTCGGTCTCAGTAACGAACACGCCACGATTAGAGTCAACGACCGACAGGCCCTTGAAATTTTAATTGCCAAAAAACTGACCTTATCGCCCGAGGATATCAGACCCGTTTTTGGGGCCATTGACCGCATAGACAAAATTCCCGAGGAAAAATTCCGCACCTATCTGGCCAATGACCTGAATCTCAGTGCAGGCCAAATCGACACCCTCTACGAAATCCTCCACACGACAGACCTGACATTTTCCCCCTATCTCCAGCGCATTTTTGAGCAACTCGACCAAAATGGTGTTATAGACCTCGTAGAACTCGACCTCAAAATCGTACGAGGTTTTGACTATTATACGCGCACGGTATTTGAAGCCTGGGCCAAAACCTCGCTGCGCCGCGCCCTCTTTGGAGGTGGTCGTTACGACAATCTCACACGTCAAGTAGGCGGCAAGCGTCAGGTACCTGGCGTGGGATTTGCAGTTGGCGATATGGCCATCACCGAATTACTAAAAGAAATAGACACTTATCCCCAACTCGAAACGCCCGGTGCCCGCGTATTCGTTACGGTATTCTCCGAAGACCTTCTCGCCCAATCGTCTTCTTTTGCCGAAAAACTGCGCCAGGAGGGTATCGCAACAGAACTGCATCTCATTCCGGGACAGCGTCTCGACAGACAATTTAAATATGCAGATCGCCAAAATATACCCTTTGCAGCGGTTATTGGACCAGACGAGGCATCTGCAAATACCATCGTAATCAAAGACCTCAAAGCGCGCGCGCAACAAATTTTTTCACAAAACGACCTGTGCGCGATAAAAACAACGCTTAAAAACGGAATTACCCAAGCGTAGGAGACAGCCATGTCAGAGTCGCTCGGCGACTGGAAACGCACACACAACTGCGGCGAATTGCGCATCGAAAATGTAGGCGAAGAAGTCTGCCTGATGGGGTGGGTTGGCAAAAGACGCGACCACGGAGGCGTCATATTTGTCGATTTGCGCGACCGCCACGGCATCACCCAGGTGGTCTTTCGTCCCGATCTCAAATCAGAGACACACGCCATTGCCGAAAAAATTCGCAACGAATTTGTCCTGGCAATTAAAGGCAGAGTTGAACCCCGTCCAGAAGGCATGACAAATCCCAAATTGCCCACTGGCGCCATTGATATCGAATGTTCAGACCTGCGCCTGCTCAACGAAGCGGACACACCACCATTCGCCATAGAACCCGACATTGACGTCAACGAAGAACTGCGTCTGCGCTATCGCTATCTCGACCTGCGCCGCCCCGATATGCAACAAGCTCTGTTCCTGAGACACAACGCTGCACAGGAGACGCGCAAATATCTGATTGGTCAGAGCTTTCTCGAAATCGAAACTCCCTTCCTCATGAAAAGCACGCCCGAAGGCGCAAGAGATTATCTCGTTCCTTCTCGCGTTCAAAGAGGCAACTTCTATGCCCTGCCCCAGTCGCCTCAAACCTACAAACAGTTGCTCATGATCGCCGGTTATGATCGCTACTTTCAAATCGTGCGCTGCTTCCGCGATGAAGACCTGCGGGGCGACCGCCAGCCCGAGTTTACCCAAATTGACATTGAAATGGCATTTGTCACAGAATCCGATGTCATGCAACTCGCAGAAGGACTTACGCGGCACCTGTTTGAGCATGTATTAGGCTTTGATATCCCCTCTCCCATACCACAAATGACCTACCGCGAGGCGATTGATCGCTTTGGCACCGATCGCCCGGATACGCGCTTTGGCCTCGAAATTGTCGATATTGCAAAAGCTGCCTTCGCTTCGGAATTCCGGGTCTTTAAATCTGTAATTGATTCCGGTGGGCAAGTTCGCGCCATTAATGCCAAAGGATGTGCAAACTACTCGCGCAAACAAATCGACGATCTCACGGCTTTTGTTGCACAACACGGTGCTAAGGGACTCGCCTGGATCAAAGTGACCGACCAGGGTCTCGAATCATCAATCGTCAAGTTCTTCCCCGATCAAGCCCAACAAATGCTAAGGGAATCACTCGACGCCCAGACAGGAGACCTGCTTTTATTTGTCGCTGACCAACCCGCAGTCGTCGCAAACGCACTGGGCAATCTGCGCTTAGAACTCGCGAGACAACAAGACCTTATGGAGACTGGTAACTTTAGTTTTTTATGGGTGACGCAGTTCCCTCTCCTCGAATTTGATGACGTTGAAAAACGCTACGTTGCCTGTCACCACCCCTTCACGTCCCCCCTGGAAGCAGACCTCAATGAGCTTGAAACAGCCCCGGGTGATGTTCGCGCCAGAGCTTATGATCTCGTTCTCAATGGCAACGAAATCGCTGGCGGAAGTATCCGTATCCACAACAGAGAAACCCAGGAGCGCGTGTTTCGCATGTTGGGGATATCCGAAAGTGAATCACGGGAAAAATTTGGCTTCTTACTCGACGCCTTTCGATACGGCGCGCCTCCTCATGGCGGTATCGCGTTTGGATACGATCGCCTGATCGCCCTCATGGCCGGCAAAGCGTTTATCCGCGATGTCATTCCATTTCCAAAAACCAATACAGCAGCATCGCTCATGGATGGTGCACCATCTATAGTAGATCCCGCCCAACTCCGCGAACTCGGTCTGCGATTATTGTAATCACAGAGGGTCATAACACATTCAAAACTTTTTCTTGACTTTCTGTATTTTATGTAGTACTTTGTCTGAAAGTTGTATTATTGGATTTTTCGTTTTTACTTTACGCCTTGATAATTTAAATACTTACGCCAATATCCCTGAGGAGGCAATTGGGTTATGAAAAGACTCAAAAAAGCGGCAGGTTGTGGTCTATTACTCGTTCTGTTATCTGGATGTTGCACGCCAATGGCCTCAAGATCGCAACTCCAAATGCTTGAAGAAGCGCGTAAAGCCGCAGAATCGGCTGAAGCCGACCTCGCAGCCTGTAAGCAACACCGAGCCGAGTTGGAACGCCAATTGGCACAGAAAAAGCAGGTTCTGGCCGAGTGGCAAAATATCTTAAGTCAGTGCAACAGGTCTTGAGCCAGTAATTTTTTTTGGTGTGTGGAAAGGAGTTGGTCGGATGACAGGTTTGAAGCTTTTCGGGTTCTTTCTCGTTTGTTGTGCAGTCACCCTTTTGGTTTTCCCTCAAAAGGGAATTGCCCAAATGGAAATGACCTATGATGAATACAGGATGAAACTTACAGAACAGGAGCAACGGCTTGCAGAACTCAAAAAGTCTTTGCTTGAATGCCAAACAGCATCTAATGACCTTTCGAACCAGATTTCGAGTATAGATACCCAGATTAGTGAAATCAAACAGCAAGTCTATAGTCTTGTTGAGTCCGATGAAGCAGGGGTCAACGAATATATGCAAGAACTCGGCCGCATTGAAGGCCGCCTCATGGGCTTGCGCAGCCTGGCAGAAGATGCTCTTTTTGAAGTTCGAGATGAAATTGATCAAATAGAAGCCCGCGTATCAGAGCTTAAAGCAGACAAAAGATCCTGTTTTCCAGCTGCACAGGAAAAACTGGCGAGTATTGATCAATTACTCGAACAAGTCAAAGCGCAGATGCCTCGCAAGCGCATTCGGCAATATTCGGTTGTCAGAGGTGATAATCTCTGGAAAATCGCCAAAAAAGACGATATTTACGGCGATCCCTATCTCTGGCCCCGTATCTATGTTGAAAACCGGGACAAAATTAAACATCCCGATATAATTTATCCCAAGTGGGTTCTCAATATTCCTTTTGGCGTCGATATCAATCAACATCTCGTAATGAGCGGCGAAAACCTCTCGTCCATTGCTGGCAAGGTGTACAATGACGTCACCAAATGGAATCGGATCTACCAGGCCAACAAAACACAAATCTTTGATCCGAGCATGATTTTCCCCGCTCAAGTATTCGATATTCCGGCAAACTGACCTCAACCTTTTCGATCCCAGAATTTGGATCTTTCATAAATCCAATGGAAGGTTCATCTATAAACCTTTAACTCTAAAATAGAACTCTCATTCCCGTAGTCTGTTTGGGAATGAGAGTTTTCTTTTTTAAATACTCAAATCGTGGAAAATAGAGAACTCTCCCATAGACTATCGTTGCGCGGTGTTGACCTCCTATCGTTATACGGTCACAACGATGCAAATTTGCTCGCCCTTGAAGACCGCTATGGCGTGCGTTTAACCGCCCGCGGTGATCAGCTAAATGTCCAGGGGCCACCACACAAAGTTCAACACGTCTCTGGTCTGTTAGAAGAAATGATTTCGTGCCTTCGGCGTGGCGATCAGTTTGACCCTCTGCACCTGCTTGCGCCACCGCCGGAAAATTGTGAATCTGAAATTGGCGAATACGCAAAGCCCATTCTATCAACACCCAAAATTCTCATTCGCCCCCGCTCTCGGACTCAGGTTACTTACTCGGCGGCTATAGAAAACCACGACATTGTTTTTGGCATTGGGCCTGCGGGCACGGGAAAAACTTATCTGGCAGTCGCAGCGGCTGTTGCTGCACTAAAAAGCAAACACATCTCCAGAATTATTCTGACACGGCCGGCCGTGGAAGCTGGTGAGACTCTGGGATTTCTTCCGGGAGATATACAGGATAAAGTCGATCCCTATTTGCGCCCTCTCTACGATGCCCTGCGCGACATGTTACCCGATACACAATTGCAACACCTTATGGAAATGCGCACACTTGAAATTGCACCGCTTGCATTTATGAGAGGACGCACCCTGAATAACGCTTTTGTCATTCTCGACGAAGCTCAGAATACCACCGTCAACCAGATGAAGATGTTTCTCACCCGCCTGGGCAACAATGCCAAGGCCGTGATTACGGGTGATATAACACAAATAGACCTGCCGCCGGGTATTCAGTCTGGACTTATACACGTCCAACACATCCTGTCTCATATAGAAGCCATCAAATTTGTCAGTTTTTCAGAAAAAGATGTCGTACGACACGCATTGGTCCAACAAATCATAACAGCTTATGAGCAAAGCGAACATTCCAGTGAACCAGACGCAGAAGAGGCTCTGCCAAAACCATGATGTTCTTTAGAAAACATCAGCGCGAACGCACGCGCCGGACAAAACAACAGTGGAAACAGCGAGGAAAGCAAGCCTTTCGCATTGCATTGATGCTCGCCCTCTTAGGCGTACTAACCGTCTTATTTCCCACGCAACAGCAGTACGAGTACAGTGCGTTTCGCGAAGGCGCGATTGCGCCAGATGAAGTCATTGCCCCTGAACCCTTCCCTGTATATAAAAGTGAGGAAGAATACCAGAATGAAGTCGCAGAAGCTCGCCTCCAGATTTTGCCGGTTTTGCGCTATGACAGCACAGTGGAGAAAAGTAAACTGGATGCATTTAAAACATTTCTCAACGACACAAAAAAGCACACGGGCTCCCGGCTAAGCGAATCTCTCTCACACGAGTTGCGGCTTTCACACCCAGAGATTAGCCCACTGTCGGAATCCACTCTGAGATATCTCATACCCGTATCCCGGAGACGATCATCCAGCCACAGTAAATTGACCACCGCAGTCGAGAAAATTCTTCAAAGCACTTATCAGAACGGAATTCTCGACCAGGAAATAAATACCGTCGAAGAAGGGTACGCAGAGGTTATACTACTCAACAATGGCTCAGAACGCCAAATTAGCCTTGAAGAACTGGTCGATATAGAAAATTTTACTTCGGGACTTCAACAAACCATAGAACAACAAGTGCCAAAAGCGAGCGCTATGGAAATGAGAGCGGGTAGTGAACTGGTCCTGGCCTATCTATCCCCCAACATTGCCTATGACGCTACCGAAACGCAGAGGCGCAGAGATGAAGCAGCCAGCAATGTCCAACGCGCCAAGCCTGGGACAGTTCTCGAAGGCGAGCGCATTATTGACAAACACGACCGCATCACATCTGACGACATAGACAAACTCAGGTCGCTGGCAGAACATATCAACCAACGCCGCCAGCAAGACCCATTCATTGACCTCATTCAACGAGGTGCTGGACTATCACTTTGCGCGTTGACGCTAATCATATTTTTTGCATTTCTAAAATTTTATCGTCCTGACCTTTATCGCCCGTCCAAAAACATCGTACTGTTTGGCATCATTATTTTAATCCCTACTGCCGTGGCTGATTACGCCGCCCAAAGTCAGGCCATATCGCCGTTTCTCGTCCCCGTTGCACTATCTGCAATGCTGGCAACCGTGCTCTTTGATGCCGTCATCGGCATGGTGATCACCCTTGTCGTTACAACGCTTTGTGCCAGCATACTCGGCGAACTCCAATACGGGATCATCTTTCTCACCACAGGCATTATTGGCGCATTTTCGGTACATCAGGTGCGCCATCGCAGGGATTTTTACCGTCCGGGTCTGTATCTGATTGCCGCTTATGCCTTGACGATTACCTCCACAGTTGGACTCCTTTTTTCTTATGCCAACACCACCGAGTTTCTCACGGAAATACGCGAAGATTTATTCTGGGGCATCTTGTCTGCCTGTGGTTCCCTAATCCTCACCATTGGATTACTGCCTGTATTCGAAAGTGTTTTCAATGTCGTAACATCAATGACATTGCTCGAATTGGCAGACTTAAATCGCCCGCTGTTGCGCAATTTGGCCATTCGTGCTCCTGGCACCTTTAGTCACAGCATAAATATGGCCAATATCTCGGAAGAAGCCGCGGTCGCAATAGGTGCAGACCCCTTGCTCGCGCGCGTTGGGTGCTATTACCACGATATTGGGAAGATGAGACGTCCACACTATTTTATAGAAAATCAGCACGGCGTGAATCCTCACGATGAGTTGCAACCTCAAATAAGTGCCCTGATTCTCATCTCTCATGTCAGGGACGGGATCGAATTGGCAAAAGAAGAAGGCCTTCCTCTCGCAATCATTGATCTCATCCCACAGCACCATGGGACTTCAGAAATGACTTCGTTTAAGCATCAGGCACAACTCATAGACGAACAGGCGGTCCGCGATGCCGACTTCCACTATCCTGGTCCCAAACCCCAGACCAAAGAAGCGGGCATTATTAACCTCGCAGACGCTGTCGAATCTGCGACGCGGTCTCTGCCCAACAATGATCCAGACGAAATTAGAGAACTCGTCCATACAATTGTCAAAGGCCGTTATGATGCTGGGGAATTGGATGAATGCGATCTTACATTGCGCGACCTGACCCGAATTCAGGAAGCCTTTTTACCTGTCTTGCAAGCTTCGCACCATCACCGAGTCCCCTATCCCTGGCAAGTACAACAACAAGAACGCCAAAGCGCGAGCGGATGAATACCCTGGAAATCACAACTTTGGTCGATGTCTGCGATCTGGATATCCCTCAATTAGAAGCTGTAGTGAAACAACTTCTTTCAGACAACGAGGTGCATCTTCCCATTTCGTGCGTTCTAACCCATGACGCCCATGTCCGACAACTCAACAAAAAATATCGGAACATAGACAAAACGACCGACGTTCTTTCATTTGAGCTTTCCGATGCGATCCATCCAGAAGCGCATTATTGTGGAGAGATATACATTTCAGTAGATCGCGCACGACAGCAAGCAAAAACGCATAACCGATCTCTACAGACAGAAATAACTCATCTGACAGTGCATGGGACCCTGCATTTGCTGGGATTTGAACACGATACCCCCGAAGGGTACACGCAAATGCAAAACGAAGAAAAAAAATACCTGACCTCGATGGGATAACCCTTGCTACAAACAATCATTCCCCCGAAAGGAGCGTGATTTTTTTGGACGATCCTTGGCCAGCGATCTTTATAACCATCGCTTCTATTCTCCTGACAGCAGCTTTCTCCAGACTCGGATCAATTGTTGTTTCGCGCACAACTCTCGAACGCCTGCACGAAGAAAAAATAGGACGTGCAGGGCTTTACCTCTGGCTCTATCGCTCCCGCGATTTTGTGTCACAAATGGTTTTGCTCGGTCAGACAATCGCCATATCTATGGGCGCTCTGGCACTGCTATCCATTTTTTTTCAGACGTTAAAACCGGGTTTCTGGCTATATCCCAGTGCAGCATTGCTCATCGCACTTTATGTATTTATCGCCCTGGTCATTCGCAGCATCGTTCCCCCCTACCGAAGGGAAGAGGGATCAGACCGTCCGCTGCCCTTTTTGCCGTTATGTTTTTTGCCCTTTTACTTTATTCTTGTCCTTCCCACACTCTTGTTGCTAAAAGCGCAAACTGTTTTCTTGAGCGAAGACGATAGCCGAGCACTAAAAGAAGAAGAATTGAGAAATATCGTCGAGTCGGAAACAGAAGAAGGCACAATCGAAGCAGAAGAAAGAGAAATGATTGAGGGCATCTTTGAATTTGATGAAACAACGGTCAAAGAGGTGATGATTCCGCGCATAGATATAATTTCTGCCGAAATAACGGCCACGTCCAAGGAGCTTCTCGAACTGATCCAGCAATCCTGGCATTCGCGAATCCCCATCTATGAAGAACGAATCGACAACATCAAGGGCGTCGTCTATGTCAAAGATATTTTGCTCAATCTGGCGACCAATCAGCCGTGGTCTATTCCGGAGATCATGCGTACGCCATACTTTGTGCCGGAAAATAAGACACTCGCTGACCTAATGGCCGAATTTAAGCGCGAAAAAGTACACATGGCGATTGTTGTCGGAGAATATGGCGGCACGTCTGGCCTCATTACAATGGAAGATATTATCGAAGAAATTGTCGGTGAGATTCAAGATGAATACGACGATGAAGAACCGCTTTTTGAATGGCGCGAAGAGGGCAAAATACTCGTCGTAGATGCGCGCATTGACATTGAAGACCTCAATATCGTGCTCAACGTCGAACTGCCACAAAACGGTTACGAAACGCTCGGAGGATTTATATACAACGTACTTGGACACGTACCTCAGGTAGATGAAACGTTAGAACACGGAAATCTATTTATTGAAATCCTCGAAGTCGTTGGACAACGCATTACACAAGTAAAAATTACCAAACGTGAAGAGCCTTTACAGGACGGGCCAAAACGCGACGAAGAGATACAAATCCAAAACGACAAACCCCAGAAATAGCTTGACAATAACCCCAAAATCCCGTTCCTTTTTATTGCTTATCTGGACATGAGGTCGCGGGGTGGAGCAGCCTGGTAGCTCGTTGGGCTCATAACCCAAAGGTCGGGGGTTCAAATCCCCCCCCCGCTACCAAGAAAATAAGAAAGCCCGTCAATCGTAGTGATCGACGGGCTTTTGTTTGTACTCGAGGTACTATGTGCTTTAGGATCGCTTACTGCACAATACCTGCCATTTTTCAGACTAAATGCGTTTTCAAAATATTCCTTTCGTCAACGCCCGAGCTGATATGTAGCGGCCAGCTTGAACCGCCGGCCTTTGGGATTGTGCGTCAAGCCGTCGAACCCCAGTTCAAAATCGACTAGAGGCGGCACTTTTCCGGTCAGATTCAACGCGGAGAAGGTGATATTCATACCGCGTCTGGGCAAGTGCCACACAAAATTGACATCATAGGTGAGAAATGAGTCAATGGGACCATCCAGCGTCCATACGTCGCGATCCTCATACGCAGATATGTAGTTGACGTAATTGACCAGACTGTAGTTGCCCCAGTGGTAGCCAGCGGAGCCTCGCCATTTCCACTGGGGAATCGGTGATGCCAGCGGGTGGGTTCTATTGTAATATCCCGCGCCATCCAGCGCAGCGCGGTATTCCACGCCATCTATGCGAAGTTCCTTCATGTAATACTCGCGCGTGTACGTGCCATCCAGACTGGCAGAAAGTTGCCCTTCTCCCGCATTGAATCGCGTCCCTATATGCCAGTCGAACCCCGAAGTTTGAACACCGGGCCAATTGATCAAATCGATCCGTACGCGCTCAATATCTCCAGGGACACAAGAACCGTCCGTGACATTGCCAGGGCATGAAATGCGATCCTTTACCGCGTTTAATTTTCTTTCGTCGCCATTATAGCCTTCTCCGTAGAGCCGCACCACATCGTTTTGCGGTAGCGTGGCAATCACGTTTTTGAAGTCATAATGCCAGTAATCGACGGTCATTTCGATATCTGGATTTGCAAGCAGAACAATCCCCAAATTATAGGTAAACGCCTCTTCGGGTTTGAGATCAGTACTTCCATAAGCGTCTATCGCTTTATAGACCCCTACGGGATCGAGATATTCGAGCGTCGTGCGAACATCTGTGTTCAGATCATCTACCGAAGGCGTGCGAAAAGTCGTCTGCACCGAACCGCGCAAATCCAATGAGTGTGCATCAGAATCCGAGAAACGCCAGCTTGCCGCCACCTTGGGATTAAAACTACTCGCTTCCTTGTGGAACTCGTAATTGGCGACAATTTGCGCGTCGAGATCCTCACCCATACTCAGGGGAAGTTCGCCAAAAATCCGATGCACGATCTGGTTGTCTTCATAGGGATAATATCCGTTGATAAGCGTAAACAGACCAGATCCAAAACCGATCTGCCGCCCGGCCGCGTCAATACACGATCTATCGCCGGGAACCAGACAGGGATTAGTAATCAGATTGCCCGGATCATTTGGTTGTGCAGACACGTCGAGGCGACGGAACTGATACCCGGCGGCATAACTCGCGTTGAGCCAGACATTTTCCGTCCATGTTCCCGTCAGTGTCGCGTCTGCAACCAGCAGCGCAGCGTCGTTTTCCAAATCGACTTCTTCGTTGATCCAATCGATCAACGACGCGCTATTCTCAAGACCAGGGACATAATCGGGATTTTGTTTGCCAGTAAATACAAACGCAGCGGGATCTAATCCGTCGGGGGCTTGTGTGGAAAACTGAATCGCGTTGCTGAACGGGTTGTAGTACATGCAATCCCCCTGCCCAGCCACTTTGCCATTGAGAGGTCCCAGACGCATCCCCTCAGGAGCAGTTGGATCTGCGATGGCCTCAACGCCGCAATCTGGTCCCCCAAAGCCGCGAAAGGCGAGAAACTTTCGGTAGGCGTATTCCGCTGGCTGGTTCATATTCCCACTGCTGCGGGAATAACTGATGCCAAAATCAAACCGGGTGTCTCGATCTGCAATCTGAAAATCGCGCGTGACAGACCCTGAGATGCGCCCAGTCTGCGATTGACGGCTCAGTGAACGTCCAGGTCCCTCGTTGCCAACGAGCCGACCAAAAAAGTACCAGTCGTCTTTGAGACAGTCTTCTCGAGATGCAAACCCCGCTGCCTCATAACTTGCACTACAAAACGCCTGCCGTCCCGGGTGGCTGCTCTCAATGAGTTGATTGCCGTTGAACAGCGTGATCGGAGGAAAAGAAGGTGTCGTCGTGTAATGAGGCATATCGGTATCGGCCCACATGGCCTCTATATGATACTTCGCGTCATCGCCCAAAGGCCCATTGATCTCGGCAAAAGTTCGGAGATGGCGCTGTTTCTCGATCAAAATATCCCAGGGCTGGTATCGGAAACGGCATGTCCAGCTTTCGGCATGGCCGCCGAGAGCCTCGCAATTGGGATCAATAAACCGGGGCGCATTAACGAGTGTCTGAACAAATTCATCCTTATTCTCCGCACCCGATAGCGACGGCATGAGGAATGCACCGGGATTACCAGTCCCCGACCATCCCCAAAATGGGTACCCGCGCAATGTCCAGCTTCGCTCACGCGCGTTCAGTTCCTGTCGTCCCATCCATTCCGCAGAAAAAACTGCATGTGCTTTGCCGAGCTTTCCACCCCATATTGCACCGAAATTTGTATCGCCTGCACCGGCAAAATAGTCGTGCCCCGCCGAGACTTCAAAACCTGTAAAGTCGTTGCGCGTCAAGAAATTGGCGACACCAGCTACTGCATCCGATCCATAGATGGCCGAGGCTCCCTCCTTTAGTACCTCCACGCGGTCAATCGCAATTGATGGGATGGCATTCACATCGACAAAGCGACCGCCGAACAAACGCGCAGGGATATACACCTGTCGTCGGCTGTTAATCAATACCAGCGTCCTTGAAGCCCCCAGCCCGCGCAGGTTCACATTGGCAACGGTCTCTGGAACGGAAACAGACTGGTCGTTGTACCAGCTATTCGCCTCGCCGATTACGCCGTGACTCGCCCCCAGATTCTTAAAAAAATCAACCGCCTGCGGGGAACCCTGTTCTGCCATCTTTTCCCGCCCGACCACCGTAACCGCATAGGGCAAATTGATAGGCGATTCCTTAAAAGCCGTACCTGTCACCACCACTTCATCCAGATAAAGCGCGGACAACGCCATCTGCAAGGCAATAGTCGTTGTCTGTCCAGCCATCACAGTAATCGCTACTGTCGCACTCTCATAGCCGATCAAATCGGCCTTCAGTTGATATGTGCCAACCGGCACATTATCAATAATAAAGCGGCCTTGCTCATCCGACACAGCGCCCAGTTTCAAGACCGGAATATAGATCTGCACCGCTTCCAACTTCTCTCCACTTGCAGCATCGGTCACTGTGCCAGTAACATTTCCAACAGATTGCGCCTCGCTCATGCCAAAAAGCAATGCCGCGCATACCAGAATAGGAATAGATCTGTGCCAAAAAGTCATGGAACCTCCTCAATTATATAGAGTTTCATCCGTATCTCACACCTGTGGGGACAACATCTGTCTCTTTGCCCTCTCGCATTTCTTAAGGGGTGATTGTTCGCTTCCCTTATAGAAAGAATGTCATGGACATTAGTGTCTGCAGGACATCGGCACCAGCCTGGGCGGCAATAGCAGGATCGGGAGATGCCAGGTTGGCCAGAACGGTTGAGGGTACTCCCAGCGCAGAAAGGATCTCTGCATAAATAAGGCGGTAAAGAAAAAGCACCGACCAGAGAGGCCGCACACAAAATATAGGCAATATTCGTGCCAACAGGACTTTGCTCAGGCAATTATACGATTAAAGTATTATTTTTAAATGATATACAGTTTCAAAAAAATAAAAGAACCAGACTGTAGTTTTTGTTTTCGAGAACATATTTGGTCCCAAAAATAATCAGTCTGGCTCTTAAGCATTTTAATAACAGCAATTTAATAATAAAAGAACATATATGACCCCACCTGAGAGGTGAGACTGTGGTTTGAGAACCCATCATTCCAAGATCATCCACTTCGATTTGAGACTCCCGACACACGATCACGGCCCGGTTTATTGTATGCTCCAATTCTCGCACATTGCCAGGCCAATCGCAGGCTTGCAACACCTCGATAACCTCTGGCGTCAAAGCACCGATTTGCTTACCCAGATGTGTCGCCATGCGATCCTTGAAAAACTCGGCAAGGTCTGGTATATCCTCCTTGCGCTCGCGCAGAGGCGACAAATAAATCGGAAAGGTCAGGAAGCGATAATAGAGATCCTCGCGGAAAGCCTCTGCGTTGACCATCTCCTCCAAATTGCGATTCGTCGCTGCCACAATGCGCGCCTGCACCGACAGCGTCTCACTACCTCCAACGCGCTCAAAAGTACCCTCTTCCAGCAAGCGCAACATCCTGGTCTGTGTTCCCACAGCCATATCGCTGATCTCGTCCAAAAAGAGTGTACCGCCCTTAGCCAGTTCCACCTTGCCCAGCTTGCGAGACACTGCGCTGGTAAACGCCCCTCTCTCGTGACCAAAAAGTTCACTGTCGATCAGCGTTTCAGGCAATGCACCGCAGTTGACCTGGATAAAAGGACCATCGCAATAGGGACTCAGCGCGTGTAACACTCGTGCAGCCAGTCCCTTGCCCACACCCGTCTCACCCATAATCAGTACCGTTATATCAGTAGGTGCCACCTTTCTAAGCTGAATTTGAAACTCATTCAGGACAGGGCTCTGACCGATAAACTCCTTATTCCCCTGACTGTTGAGTGCCGCAGTCAAGCCCTCAATACGCGGATCCGGCTCTACCAGGAGTTGCACCTGCGCCACCTCTGAGTAATTCAGATCGCGATCTATCGCCCTGACCTGAAAGGTGTAGTCGCCCGGTGGCAAGTCCCGGTAATGCGCCCGCATCTTTCGCGTCGCAGGCTGCCAGTCGGGATCATAACCTTTCAGGCGATAGACATAGAGCATGTCGTGGGGATGGGTGGAAAAACTCATTCCCTTATACTCGAATATCACATTCTGGTCTAGCGTAGATGATACGACTTCTTTCAGATTCTCATAGACCTTATTAGCAACGACCTGGAGCAGACGAACCGTGGGGGGTGTCTGTCGCGGACGGTAGCGCAACAGAGTGTTTTGAGCTGTACCGAAATAGAAGGCTCCGTCGCGATCTTCGAGTATCCGCAGAACCAATCCATATATCACCTTTCCGGTCTTGCGCGATCTGCGAGATCTCGCTCACTCTTTTAGAGACTACCGAACCGAGGTCGAAAACGCTGATACTGTGTGCATCGTAAAGTCCTACGCCGTCCCAGGTAGCGAACCAGAACTGATGCTCGCGATCCTGGAACACAGCTCTGACTGCCTGATGGGGCAAACCATCGGCAGTGGTAAACTTGCTGAACCCATCACCGTCCTGATATGGTGAAAATCCGATCCGTCGTACCAGCAAACCCCATTTAATGTACCGAACCACAACCGATCACGACTGTCCTTTGAAACAAAATAAACGCTATCATGAATAAGGCCATCCTGTCGGGTAAAACTCTCGAACATGTCTCCATCAAAGCGACTAACGCCGTTGTCCCGTGTGGCGAACCAAAGACAGCCTTCGCTATCCTCGGCAATGTGCTCAATGTGCAGTCCTGCCGGACCATCAGCCATAGAATAAGTCTGCCAGGTGCCCGTGCGATTGAGTGATTGGATCATAAAAAATACCTTATGAGATAGGTAAAAGCTGGTTATATATCACAATAATCTGTAATTAAACGAGATAAATGTCGGTTCCCTTTTATTTTTTCTCTTCATCTTCATCAACCATCGAGCAAGGATCGAAAAGCAGCTTTGAAATTATGTGGTGCTCGCCGCCAGAGTTGAATCCCCTCAATAATATCATCGGTTTCTGATTTGAATAACGGCTGCAACGCTTTCCTCAGTTCGGCGACCTGTATTGTTTCCTGGCTGGTATTTTGATCTGTCAACAAATCTTCGACACTCCTGCCCAACACATCTGCAATTTTTGCCAACACGGGAATTGACCCGCGCTGTTTGCCCTTTCGAATATCGCTGTAATAGGGCGCACTAATCCCAACCATTTTGGCGATCTCCTGGCCCTGTAAACCCGATTCGCGTTGCCAGCGCCGAATCTTTTCACCTGCTATATCCTTGTTATAAAGCTCTCGCCTCGTCATGCATATACTCCTTATAGAAATTTCGTCGGCAGGAAGAAATTATTTTTTATTCAGAACTCTTCACCACCTCGACCAACCACGCAATGTCATTCAGGTCGTGAAACGCGATATCCTCTGCCCCAATGCCACACGCACCGAGATTGGACATAATGCTATCTCGCGTCCACCTCGCAGACCAAAAACCCTCGGCAGTCGCCACAAATCGCGACCCCAAAGGCGTCACAACGCGCTGCCCTGTATGCTCGTAGAAATCGACTTGTGCGGCCTCAGTTTCCGGCACATCCTTATACATAGTGAAAAATGCGGAACCACTGATTTTCAGAGCGCGATAAAAACGAGAAATCGTCTGAATAAACCGCGGATTGCGGTCGAGATACGCATCGCTGTACAGACTGAGATCATCGGATTTATCCCTGATATTGCCCGGGGTAAAATACAAGCAGAAAACGAGGTCATATAACGCTTCCTCAACCACTGCCTCGGCGGCGTCGCCTATGAATATCTGTGCATTGTCAATGCGTTCTTTTTCCCACAGCACACGTGCTTCTTCAGCCATTGCGGACGATATTTCAAAGCCGTGATACAAAAGACAGTGCGGCGCAAATAACACGGCGTGGTAGCCATCACCACATCCGATATCCGCAATTTTGTATGGGCCATGCCGAAGCCGCTTACAGAGCATCTCATCTTGCCTTTGCCGAGCTTCTCTAATCGGTTCGGGACAATAGGACGACTCAAGCGCGCGCTTGACGGCGTCATTTTCAGATTCCAGCGATATATGGCTCACGTATTTCCCTTTTTTTAAAACATCATTGATTTTAACGCACATCTGCAATTCCTCTCTTGACAGTACCCTATATTTAGTGCTATAATTTGGGCAATATACAATATCATGTTGATTTCAAGAAAGGAACTCTATACTTATGAAATGTCCTTATTGTGGCGTGATCGAAGATAAAGTAGTCGATTCCAGATCGAGCAAAGAAGGCACCGCCATTCGACGACGCCGAGAATGCCTAGGGTGCGGACGTCGATTCACGACCTACGAATACATAGAAGACACGCCTCTCACCGTTATCAAATCCGATGGACGACGCGAAATCTTTGACAAAAACAAACTCATGGACAAAATCCGGCTCTCCTGCACCAAACGTCCGATCTCAACAGCTCAGATTGAAGAAATCGCCGACCGAATCGAAGATCAACTCGTAAGCAGAGGCGAACGCGAAATAGAAGCCAAAGAGCACATTGGCGAACTTGTCATGACAGAACTCAAACGCCTCGACGACGTTGCCTACGTGCGCTTTGCCTCTGTGTACCGCCAATTCAAAGACCTCAGCGACTTTGAAAAAGAACTGAGGCAACTTGAAAGATGAGATGTGTAAAGAGCCGGTACTCACCTCTCCAAAAACCTCGCTTTCCCCTCATGACAAGTCTGGCACGTTGCGGGCTTGCCCGTTTTAATATCCAATAAGCGATCTGTAAACTTCTCCATCATCATGCGTGCAACAACCTTATTGGGGGTAGGCGTGACCGGATCGAGCCGGCCATCGCGCCTTCTCACATGGCAATAGTCGCATGCCTTCACACCCAGAGCTTTCTGCATTTCTTTCATCATCGCCACAATTTCTCCACGCGACATACCCGCCAACCGCGAGGGTTTGGCCGCACTCGTATCGCGCACCACAAACCGCACCGTGCCCGTGTGGCAAAAAGCACAATCAATCGATTTCCCAGTTGTTGTAACCAGACCATCCACAAAATGATGCTTCATATAAAGTGCTGTTTTCTTAAACGGAGACGGTTCTTTGTAATCGCGTTCACCAGCCTCAGTCACAGACGGATGGCAATACTTACATTTTACCCCCAGAGCATTAGAAATCGCTTCCATACCCTCTTTGCTCGTATCCAGAACGTGATGGTCGTCCGCGTGTATATCGGCACAAAGCAAGATAACCGCACAGCAAAAAACAAAACGTTTCACAAAGCTCCTCTCACGACTCGACCATCTACCCCTTCAGGACTTTCCAGCCCCAACAGAGCCATCATCGTAGGCAAAATATCCATCACAGTCGCGTCATCAGATGCCAGACCAGGTGCATTGGCAAACCACAACGCATCATCAAAAGTATGCGTGCCATTCACAGGGCTGGATTCAAACAAAACGCGCTTTTCAAAACCACCCTTCAAATCATATCCCCGCGCAGGCACTGCCATAAGATCGGGTGCAGCATCGAGGTCATCGCCGGAAAAAGCCTCTTCGCGCATCAACACGCGATCAATGATTGGTACCCCACGATCGGGATCGCGAATTTCCATCAGCGCATCTGCCACATCTCGCCGGACCTGCTCGTATTCAGCACCTGCCTGAACGCAGCCCTCGCGCTCCCTGCCCTTTAGATTCACGTAAAATCGCCCGGGCAACAATGAATAACACCGCGTTCGGGGATCCAGGTCTCTCAACTGTTTTGGTTCGGGCGATGAAAAAGACAACAAACCCATCTGTTGCAGCCAAAAATTCAAATGCACCTCGCGCTGCAAGGTGCAAAAACCGTGGTCCGACACAATCATGAGCAACGTATCGCTGTATAACCGCGAAACCAATTCTCCGATGATCTCATCTACGCGCGCGTAAAACTGATTGAACCACGCGGTGTACGACACATCTCCTCGTTCCACATCGCCCCAGAGAAAGTGATGCAACCGGTCGGTATCCATAAAATGCGCCACAAACAAATCCCATGATTCCTGGGCATAATACTTGAAC
Organism: Candidatus Latescibacterota bacterium; assembly: GCA_022822565.1. GTDB lineage: Bacteria > Latescibacterota > UBA2968 > UBA2968 > UBA2968 > VXRD01. Next base: position 10,919 of record JAJEAX010000045.1, on the reverse strand, counting down.
ATAGCCTCTGCACGTCGGTCGAGTGCCGAGAAGATCTCATCGAGAAATTTATGACGGTTTATCCGCGCCTGCCAGGCGTCAATATCGATCAAATACCCCATGGATTCCAGCTCAGATGCGATAGAAGCCGGATAGGTCGCGCGCTTCAAATCGGGTGCTAAAAATCCCGAAATCAAGATACCATTAACTTTGCGAGGGGGAAAAGTAGTCGGCACCCCCATAGAAAAAACTCGCTGTCCCATATTGCTAAACAGATCGACCCATGTCTTGCCCCGCAAAGTTCTCGAAGATGGAATAAACATCTCATATGTTTGGGGTACGCGGTCAATAAAACCAAAAATCCCGTGCTTACCCGGGTTGCAACCCGTCGCAATTGACGCCCAGGCCGTTGACGATACCGTAGGCAGCACCGACGTCATAGACATCAATGATCCCTGAACGATCAACTGCTGAAAATTGGGCATAGCCCCCTCGGCAATCAGACGTTGCAACAAGCTATGCGGCATGCCGTCTAAGCCCAGAACAACGACCCGGCTAAATTTGGATCTATTTCGTCGAAAAAAATTAAGCATCTATCCCCATCCCACAATAAAATAGGGCTTTTAACCCCTTGTATAGAGAAGCTAAAAGCCCAAGACATAGTAAAAGTGTGGGGTGAGTGAGGGGATTTGAACCCCCGACCTCCTGGGCCACAACCAGGCGCTCTGACCGACTGAGCTACACCCACCACACAAAACGCAAAACACTCCCGGCAGGGCTCGAACCTGCGACCTACTGCTTAGAAGGCAGTTGCTCTATCCAGCTGAGCTACGGGAGCAAAAAACCTGCCCTTAAGGATTCTATCAAAGGGCGACACTGATATAATACACATCGCATTGAGAGCAAAATTATCATATTGATCAAAAAGTGTCAAGTAAAAGTAACGTCTCTTGCTCCATTCCCCACTTTCACCGATCCTTCGCGAGGCTTCAGACCCACGCGATAAGTGGCATATTTTACACTTCAATTTGCGCCAAATGCCAGTTTTTTTTAAACTTGACAACCATTCTTTCCCTGATGATATTTTTTGTCTAACCATTCACCTCAAGAGTACTGGTCCGCACATGCCCAGAAAACGACTTACACAGGCCGAACGGCGCATCCAAATTATCGAAGTGGCGATGACGCTTTTCGCCACCAAAGGATTTACCGGAACCACCACGCGTGCCATTGCCCGTGCGGCAGATGTTTCAGAAGCCATTATCTTCAGGCACTTTGCGACCAAAGAAGACCTCTACAATGCCATTATCACATACACAGTTGAAAAACGCTCGGAACAGTGGGATCAAGACACAGCACCTCCGCCAGACCCGCGCAATATCGAACACCTCTTGCGCGGCTTTGCCCAGACATTTGTCAATCGCAATCGCAGAGATTCGACGTTCATACGCCTGATGATGTACAGCGCCCTCGAAGATCACAAATTCCGAGAAAAATTTTTCGCAATTTACAGCAACCCCCACATGCGATCCATTCGCCAGGCCATTCAAACCGGTGTCGATCAGGGCCTGTTTTGCGCGGTTGATCCGGCTGAATCGCTTCGCTCTTTCTTCTATACACTCCTGCAACACTGCATCAGTCGTTTTGTTGCCAGAAATGAAACCGATATGCCAGAACGCGATGACGCCATGATCGAAAACCTCGTGACAATTTTTGTGCGCGGACTGCGAATAGATAATCACAAAAGCTAATCCTCTCATGATCGATTTACGCTTTCTCGAAGAAGGCAAAGCAATCCGGGATCCCATTTGGGGCTATATCCACATACCGCCCGATTTTTTACCCCTCGTTGATGCCGAAGAATTCCAACGCCTTCGCGATATATCGCAACTCGGGCACGTCTTGCTCGTATATCCCGGCGCTCGCCACTCGCGTTTTGAACACACTTTGGGCGTGTTTCACATTGCGGGCCATTTCCTCAAACAATTACTCAAAACTCAGCCCCCTCCCAATATCGACATCGATGACGTGCGCGTGCTTCTCGCGGCGAGTTTGTTGCACGACATCGGCCATTATCCCTTTTCGCATCTGCTCGAAGAAATGCAGATGTTTTTTATTGACCATGAAACGCGGGGGCGCTACATCATTGAAGATCCGAGTACAGAGGTCCACGCCGCACTTCTCAAAGTGGGCATTGATCCCCAGCGCGTCGCAAATGTTATCGATTACCGGCAACGCACCATTCCCGACCGCGATACGCGCCTTGCCCATATTCTCAGCGGCACGCTCGACCCCGACAAAATCGACTATCTTCTGCGCGACGCGCGCTACTGCGGTGTTCCATTTGGCGAGAGCGTCAACAGAGATCGCCTCCTGTCCTCAATTACATATCATCACGCGACACAGCGACCGGCCATCACTTACAAAGGCGTATCTGCAGCTGAAGCACTCATCTTTACCAGCTATTTGATGTATCGCAACGTCTATTGGCACCACGCGGTTCGCTCTGCCAATGCCATGTTCAAGCGCGGGATACAGGACCTTTTGGCGCATCCCAATTGTTCGCTGACAGAAAATGACTTTGACCGCGCCACCGAATCTGACCTGCTTCACCGTCTCGAAAAAGAACACACCGAACTCGGGATCTCCTACCGAACCAGCCTGATTGGCCGTCTCAAAAGACGCAAACTCTTCAAAGTTGCACGCATATTCTTTCCCCATGAATACGCGCAACACTTCATAAATTTATTTCGCCACCTCTATGATGCGCCCGACCAGCGGCGAGAACTCGAAATAGCCTTTTGTGCCCATCTTTCCTCAAAGCTCAAACTAAATCTCTGTGGCAATGAAATACTCCTCGATATTCTCCAATTTGACAAAAGCCCCGAAGTAGATCTCAAAGTCTTTTTCGATGCCCACATCCCCGTAGAAAAACCAGAACCCCTGAGCTTTGACGACCCGGAAGTCTCTTTGCTCAAAAATTATCTGCTCGACAACTTTGAAGCACAGGCCAAAGTGGTACGCATTTTCTGCGACGATATTCCCAAATTGCGTCAGGCCGTGCGCGACGAAGCCTTCGCCTTCCTGAAAAATTGGGCAATAGTCAGCACTTGATAAAACAAACAAAAAGTTATATATTGCCCACTCCTAAACGTCTCTCACCTTTACCTGGATTTATTGCATGAAAAAATACCTGACTTTAATGTTTATCTCCCACAATGAAGGTTATATCAAAGAGTACCATCTTTCAAAACCGAAATTTATCGGCATCGTGAGTGCATTGTGCCTGCTCTTATTGCTCTCGCTCGGTTATGTTGCCACAATAGGCAAGCGGGAAAGGCTCGCCGAACTCAAGGAGGAAAATACAGCACTCCAACGCGAATTTGCCTTAATTCAAGAAGAATTGAAAAACATGCGCCACAACATGGATCAGCTACAGGAAAAAGATCGCATCATGCGCGCCTGGGTTGACCTGTCCGAACCGAGTGACGAAGTCCGTCAAATAGGTGTGGGCGGCGGCGACGATGCCATACTGCCAGAATGGGAAACCGCCGTTTCAGACGACGTATCAGACCTTCTGACGGATAACCGCACCAATATGGACCAACTCTTGCGAGAAGCGCACTTCTTGAAAACCAGTTTTGATACGATTTTGGCAGTGCTCAGCAAAGACATCCAAATGCGCCAGCACATACCTTCAATTACCCCCGTTCGGATGGACAATCCGAGAATATCATCGGGATTTGGCATCCGTCGCGATCCATTCACCGGGCGCAGGCAATTTCACCGTGGCATCGACTATCCCGGTCGCCGGGGCACGCCCATTATCGCCACAGCCGATGGAAAAATAGATAAAATTGATTATAACAATCGTTTGGGATGGTATGTGATTATCGACCACGGCTATGGCCTGCAAACCCTGTATGGGCACCTGAACAGAAAGCCACATGTCAAGCCCGGAACGCGCGTCAAACGCGGTGAAAAGATCGGCGAGATGGGCAGAACAGGACGCGCAACAGCCTCACATCTCCACTACTCAGTCATCAAAAATGGCAGATCCGAAAATCCCAAACACTACATCTTTGACCAGAGAACGCGCTCTTTGTTTTAGCGAATCAAAGGATAAACTATGAGTTCCAGTACACTTTCCGTTTACAGTTCGCTATTTGTCGCAACGGTCTGGTCTGGTCATCCCGTCGGATTTGATCTTTTGACCCACGGCGATATGCAGTTTATCGCTTTTTACAATGCCGAACGCAAGATGACCGTTGGAATGCGAAAGTTAAATGAAGATATATGGACATTTGCACACCCCAAAGGTGTATGGCTGGAAAATCGAGGGCGACTATCTTCGGAGGTCGGATGGGACAGTCACAATTCACTGACCATGGCCATCGACGACGATGGCCATATTCATTTGTGCGGAAATATGCATGTGGATCCGCTGATTTACTTTCGCACAACGCGCCCACTCGATGTCGCGAGTTTTGAACGCATAGACTTTATGGTCGGCAAAAATGAGGATCGCTGTACCTACCCCGTGTTTATGCGCGGTCCCAATAATGAATTGATTTTCCGGTATCGAGACGGCAGCAGCGGCAATGGGGTCGATTTTTACAATGCGTATGATGTCCAGACAAAAACATGGCACCGAATGCACAGTACACCATTGCTCGATGGACTCGACCGCATGAATGCCTACGCGCGCATGCCGGAAAAAGGACCAGACGGAAATTATCACATGGTCTGGATCTGGCGCGATACCCCCGATTGTGCGACCAATCACAGTATTTCTTATGCCCGCAGTTCAGACCTCCTGTCCTGGGAAACAGGCGGCGGCGACACACTGAATTTACCAATTACAATAGAAAGCGGCGCCACTGTCGATCCCGTACCTCCAGGAGGTGGACTGATCAACATGACGCAATCACTGGGCTTTGACGACCAGAAACGCGCCGTGATCAGCTATCACAAACACGACGAAAATGGATACACACAGGCCTATTGTGCGCGGTTGGAAGATGGCGAGTGGGTATTTTACAAGGTGAGCAATTGGACCTACAGATGGGAATTTGGGGGCGGCGGCTCTATCGGTGCAGAAATTCGATTGGGCGGTGTCCAGGCAGAGGCCGATGGGAATCTCAGTCTCAGTTACTGGCATATAAAAGAAGGCCAGGGAATCTGGAAATTACACCCCCAAACCCTGCAAGTGATCGGGACATACCCACCACCCGATAACGATATCCCCGATGAATTGGAACAAGTAACATCTAATTATCCGGGCATGACTGTCAACCTTCGCGGTGCTCGCGGCAATGGAACACGCCCCGGTGAACAATACCTCTTGCGCTGGGAAACACTGGATCGCAACCGCGACAGACCCAGAGAAAAAATCCCACCGCCAAGTGAATTGATATTCTATATCCTGAAAAAAAATTAAAAAAAGCCCCCCGTTGAGTACATCACCGGGGGGCTTTTGGGTTTCGCTCATTTTTTGCGTTATATCCCATTTTGGCGTAAAATTTGGACTTCTATTCCATAATTTACGCCAAATATTGGAATAAACAGCCATAATTTACGCCAATAATGTCCAATGAGGTATAATTCGCAGGTGGAATTTTTTATTTGGAGATAAAATTTCATAACTTATTTTCTATTTCTGCATATTGTTTCGCAATCGTATTTACTAAAAAAGGAGACAACATGAGTTCTGATACATTTCGCGGGGTCTTCACCATTCCCTCAACGCCATTTGTGCAAAATGGAGATGTCGATTGGGGCGATCTCAAGCGCGTGCTGGATTTTTGTATCACCTGCGGCGCGCACGGAATTGTCTGGCCCGTAAATGCCAGCAGTTTTCCCGTATTGACCGACCGGGAACGCATGCACGGCATGCAGATGGTCGTAGAACACATCGCCGGGCGCGTTCCAGTCATTCTCGGCGTACAGGGAGCGAGCGGTCATCACGCGGCAATGTTCGCACGTCACGCGCAAGCACTGAAAGCCGATGGCGTCATCGCAATGGCCCCTTACATAGAGCCAATTGAAGACGAAGATGCGATGGTACACTATTATCAGGCAATAGACCGCGAAGTGGATATGCCAATTTTTGTACAAAATCACCTGAGGGGCAGCGAGTTGTCAATCGACACAGTCGTGCGCTTGATCAACGAAGTAGAACACATAGAATACGTCAAAGAAGAGGTCTTCCCCCCAACACACATGATTACGGGCTTAATCGAACAGGCCGGTCCAAAATTGAAGGGCGTATTTGGCGGAGCCAGTGGCCGCTATTTATTGCTCGAACATCCGCGCGGCGCGGCCGGACAAATGCCGGGCTGTCACATAACAGACGTTGTGGTGCGCCTGTGGAATGCTCTGGAAGCTGGAGACTTGAAAGAGGCAAAACGGGTATATGGCATCATGGCGCCCCTATTCGCGCTCGAGACAGTAAAAGGTACGAATTATCCCGAAATACTGCGCCGACGCCAGGTCATCAAGAGCGCGCACAGCCGTTTGACAATCCGCTTTCCAACTCAAGATGCGTACGATCACGAAGCCCTCGACGATATTTTGCGAGATCTGGAACCGCTATTTACCTGGAACGAAAAACCATTGCTATACGGCCCACCCGAATGGCTCAAGCTCAATGATCGGACGGGTTAAACCGCCCGTTGTAATAACCGCTCAATCTCCAATTTGTGACGCGGGAATTTCATGCACCTGAAATCATTTTCTCAATTGACATTCTATTTTTTTATCCTTTGGGGATCCATCTCCTCCGGCATTGCACAGGAAGTCGCTGTAGTGCCTCAAGACACCACGGCTGCTGGCCGCTGGAGCCTTATAGCCGGCACCGCTTTTTTGAATGCTGGTGAACAGCCCTACATAGACCGGGAAGGCAACATGTGGTGGGGATATCAAGAAGATGTCTTTGTGCTGAAGCAGAGGCAGTTGTCAAAGATAACCATAGGATGGCAGGTGAGTGCGATAGTGCAGGATTCAACGGGTGCCATGTGGTTTTTTGGGCATCACAGCGATTCGCTCATTGCAACGCGCTACGACGGTGTGATACGGGAGACAACAAAGACAAAGTTAAAGTGGAATTTGATTGTGAGTTCCCCTGCGGTTGTAGATGGTAAAGGTCGATTTTGGATGCGTGCTCACCCCCTATATGAACGCCGATCAAGCGCTGGCTACGGCATCTTTGAGTATTCCAATGACCGCTGGTTTCACCACACAACTGAAGCAGGACTCAGCAACGACCGTATTTACGACTTGACCGTAGATCAAAAAGGCCACCTTTGGGCCGCGACTTACAGGGGTGTAAGCCAATATCGAGATGGGCAATGGCACACTTATGGCCGGGGAGACGGTTTAAGCAATCAGAAAGTATATCGAATTGCAGTGGGAAAAAATGGCGACTTATGGTGTACGCATGGCAATCGCGATGATATTTCCGTTTATGACGGTGATAAATGGCGCGTGATCAACACGGATTCCGGTATGCCTGTTAGGGAAATACGGGCAGCACTTTGTGCGCGAGATGGCACCTTCTGGTTTGGTGTACACTATGATGATATAACAGATCCAGAACAAAGCGGTCTGGTGCGTTTTGACGGTCAATCGTGGCTTGTGTTGACAGAAAGAGACGGACTACCGGGCAATCACGTTCTGAAAATTTCTGAACTGATGGACAAAAAGCTATTATTACAGATTCGAAAATCAACATCGAGGGTATTTGAGTCAGACACAACGCCGTTGCAAATGTCCAATCAATCACTTGTAATATTTGAACCCGATACAACGCAATGGGCGCGTATTTCGGGACATGTTGAAAATCGAGATGGAACAGCTATAGATCACATTGCAGTATCTCTCACAACATCCAAAGGACATGTAAAAGCGAGCACTGTAACCAATGCTCAAGGTTTTTACGAAATGAGGGTCTTGCCCGGCAAATACAGGGTTCAAGTACCAGATGCATGGGGTGGAAAACGCGACATAGTCGTAGCCCCTAACGAGACTGTCAGTGGCGTGGATATTCGTCCCTTTTGGGTTGCCGATCTGGAAACGCGCAATACCGTTTTCGGACTTGTTTTTTTTCTTTTTATAATTATAGTGCTCGCCAGTTTGCTCTATATCGTCATCCGCGCATTCGCCGTGCAACCGCTCAAAGTGCCCGAACTGAGTAAAGCACACAACCCCCTCCGTCTTCGTTTTCACGGAAATGGAAGTAGCTTGTTTGGCATTTTTGTAATCAATGTGTTGCTCACTCTCCTCACCCTCGGTGTGTATTATTTTTGGGGCAAGGCAAAAATTCGGCGTTATATGCACAGCCAAACGGAATTGCACAACAGTCGGTTCTCAAATCACACCACCGGCAGCGAACTCTGTATCGGCTGGATTAAAGCCATTATTTTGGTCCTCACAATCGTATTGATCTCGGAAATACCCTCGTTTTTCTGGGAAGATATGACGCACGAGTGGATCACCCTGCTCGCGTTTTACGGGCTTCTGCTTTTTGTGTTTTTGCCCCTGGCAATTGTGGGGTCCCTGCGTTTCAGGCTCAGCCGAACTTCCTATCGAGGCATTCGTTTTTCATTCAGGGGCAATGTCAAAACGTTTTTCAAAATCTATTATATCGGGCTGCTAAAAACAATATTCACCCTGGGGCTGTACTATCCCTATTTTGAAACGAAGATTCGCCTATTCCTGACCAGGAACGTGCGATTTGGCACGGGACATTTTAAGTTTTTCGGCACAGGGCGCGAGCTATTCTGGTATTTTGTGCTAAATTTGTTACTCACGCCTTTTACACTGGGTTTGTGCTGGTATTGGTACACTGCACTCAAGACGCGCTACTATTGGTCTTGCACGACATTTGAAAACATCTCATTTCACTCGACCGTTGTTGGCAGCCGCCTTCTGTTTCTAAAAATCGAAAATTTCATTTTACTCGCCATTTCCCTGGGGCTGGCATGGCCCTGGGTTGCAGTTCGCAACAACAGATTTCTGTGCGACTATCTCGTTTTGTCCGACCAACCGAATTTTTCCAGTATTACTCAGGACTTTTCAGACGCCGGAGCAACGGGCGAAGGCTTGAGCGATTATCTGGATTTCGAATTTGAGTTTTAGAGCTATGGCTCGGGATACACACATGTGGCACGCGCACTTTTACGATGGACAAACCGCACAGCCCCATACCGTGCAGATAGAAGTTTTGGCGAATGGCCTTGAGGTAATATTTTCAGATCGCCCATCTGAAATCTGGGCTTACGGCAGTTTTCGTCAGACCGAGGGCTTTCACAGCGGAGAATTGGTCAGGTTTGAAAAGAGCGATACCTTTGGGCAAGCACTGGTAATAGACGATGTGAAAATTCTGGAGGTCATTCGAGAACGCAACCCCATTTCGGGCTTTCACAATCCCAGACTTCGCCGGTATCGAGTGCCTCTTGTCGGTTTTTCTTTTGTTTCTATTGTGTTTATTATCTGGCTGCTCTACGGCCATATTCTACCCGTGTTCATCGATGGCATCGCACACATTGCGCCCGTTGCCTGGGAAGAATCACTCGGCCGATCCGTTGTCGCGTATATCGCCCCCAAAGAAAACCGCTGCCAGGATGAAATTTATACTGAGGTCTTTGATGAAATCGCCAGTCGTTTGACCGCACCGACAAACCTGCCCTATACATTTCGCATTTACGTCGTCAAGAACGCCCACGTAAATGCCTTCGCGCTTCCCGGCGGCTATATGGCAATTACAACCGGTTTTCTAAAGCGCGTAAAATCCGCCGAGCAAATCGCCGGTATAATCGCACACGAGATGCAACATGTTGTGCAAAGACACGGCACCCGGGCCGTCTTGCGAGAAATGTCCACGCGCACACTTATTGCAGCTATTTCCGGCGGAGGTGAAGGTTTGGACTACGTGCTTGACGGAGCCGCCCTGGCGGGTTCCTTGCGTTTTTCGAGAGACCACGAGTCTTCTGCTGATATCGAGGGTATGAAAATGATCCTGGATGCAAAAATTGATCCAAAAGGAATGGTCGAAGCATTTGAAATCCTTCTCGAAATAATGGGAGATATGCCAGATGGTCTGGTCTATGCTTCAACCCACCCCCTGACAAAAAATCGCATTCGTTCACTATCGCCCTATTTAGATTCCCTGAAAGTCGATCCCATTCCAATTGTCTCCGACTCAACCTGGGCGCGTTTCGCACAAGCAATTCGCGCGGGCCAGTGTAAACGAATAGACGAATAGACGAATGGATACAACTGCGCTGGCAACTCATCAATGGAGTGGTTTACAATCCGCGTCATCCATTTAATCCTTGATCAAAGGAGCAAAAAATGTCGAACCCCCGTCCGAACGTCCTCTGGCTTTTTCTCGAAGATGTGAACCCGTGGATGAGTTGTTATGGCGACCAGACCATACAAACGCCGAACATAGACGCGCTCGCTGCTTCGGGCGTAAAATTTGATCGGGCATATCAAACCTCTGGCGTGTGCTCGCCTTCTCGCTCGGCGACAATTACGGGAATGTATCAAACCACCATAGGCGCGCACAACCACAATAGTTCATACCCCCTTTTACCCGAAGGGATAAAAACAATACCCGAGTATTTTCGAGACGCCGGATATTACACATTTAACGAGGGCAAAACACATTACAATTTTGTCTTCGAGTTAGATGTTTTATTTAACCACCATGGAAGCATGGATTTCAAAGGGGCAAAAGATGGAAGCGACTGGTCCGGATGTCCTCCTGACCAACCGTTCTTCGGACAAATTCAGCTTCGGGGTGGCAAAAGCATTGGATTGCTCAAAGGACCGGGCATCGATCCCGCCTCGGTACCCGTGCCATCGTTCTATCCCGATCACGAAATCATCCGCAGAGAAATTGCCCTGCACTACGATTGTATCCTGCACACAGACCG
>JAJEAX010000041.1 GCA_022822565.1 Candidatus Latescibacterota bacterium | reverse complement strand
CGGGTCATCCCATTTTTTTTGGGGTGTAGATATGTCTTCTGTCCAATCTCTTGGCGTGCCGATCCGCAGTGTCAATTGGGTGCGTATTTTTCCGGCGCTGGATGCAGAGGATCGCGATTGTCTGGTGGCTGTGATGGGCCAGCAGGCAGATGGTTTTATGGTGGTGAAGATTGATCCGGTTACGGGGGAGACGGATCAGGTGACGGCGGCGATGTCTTCGGCGCATTATCCGACGGCTACGTTGCTGAGCCGAAGTGGTGTGATTTATATCGGGGCGGCGTACGTGGGTTATTTGTTTTCTTATGATCCAAAGGCGGGGCGATTGGATAATTTGGGGGCGATTAATTTGCCGCACGATACGTTTCCGTGCCGTATTGATGAGGATGCCCAGGGCGTGCTGTGGATCGGGTGTTACGGTTCGGCGGGGCTGACGAGTTACGATCCGAAGACGGGTGAGTTTGTGCGATATGGGCGGATGGATGAGACGGATATGTATTGTTATCCGATGTGTGCGCCTGATGGGACGATTGCATGCGATATTAAGATGACGCGCCCCCATGTGGTGGTGTTGGATCCGAAGACGGGTGTTCGGAAGGTGGTGGGACCGGTTGTGGCAAAGGAGGATGGCGGGGCGTCGTCGTTGATGCGGGCGTCTGATGGGTCGCTTTATATTCAGTCGTTCGAGGGCAATTTTCGTTTGGCGGGTTTTGATGCGGTTCGGGTGGATACGCTTCCCGAGCCTGAACCGCTGCCGACGATGTCCGATGGTGCGTTTGTCGATTTTGCTGATCGGGATACGCAGATGTACCGCGTGGTTGGTATCACACATCCTGATACGGGGGCGACGAGGCGGTTGTCCATTTCATACAAGTCGTCGGGAAGTGAGTTGTTTTTGCTGCATCGCGGTCCGGATGACAATATTTACGGGTCGAGTATTTTGCCGTTGCATTTGTTTCGGTATGTGCCTTCTTCGGGCGAGATGACGGATCTGGGCGTTTGTTCCACGGCGACTGGGGAGGCGTATTCGATGGGGAATTTGGACGGGAAGCTCTATATTTGTTCTTATCCCGGTGCCAGGCTGTCGGTGTATGATCCGTCGCGTCTGTATCATTTTGGGTTGGAGGCTGATAGCAATCCGCGCGATTTGGGGCGTGTGGATGAGGTGTCTTATCGTCCTCGTACGATGGTTACGGGTCCGATGGGGCGGGTGTGGGTTGCGTCTGTTCCGGATTACGGTTTGTGGGGTGGTCCGTTGTCGTGGTACGATCCGGGTACGGAACAGTTTGGTACTTACCGCGATATTGCCGGTGAGGCGAGTTGCTGGTCGCTGGCCTGGCTGTCTCGCCAGGATTTGCTCGCGGTGGGGACGACGATTAACGGTGGGTCTGGTACCCGTCCGCGGGTTTCACAGGCGGTGCTGTTTTTGTGGGATTATGAGCGGGAGGAGAAGGCGTGGGAGGGTACGCTCGATAGACAGATTTCGGCGATTAATGCGCTTGTTGTCGGCGAGGATGGGGTGTTGTACGGTACGGCTCTGGGCGATGAGGGTTCTGTTCTGTTTGCTTTTGATCCTGTTGCGCGGGCTTTTCTCTATGCGATTCCTTTAGGTGGCCGTCCCCTGGACCTGGGGCTTCAGAATGGACCTGATGGGAAGATCTACGGTTTTACTACGGGGTCTTTTTATGCGTTCGATCCAGCCCGCCGCGCTATTAATCCTCTGTACGAGGAAGAAGGTGCTTTCCAAATCCCCGGTCCTGTGATGGGAAATAGCGTATATTTCGCTAAGAAGCACGAGATGAAAAGGCTGGTGATTTGAATATTGTGTAGTTTGAAACGGATAATACAGCAGGCACATTGAGATCAAAACAATGTGCCTGTTTTTATTTTAAGTGTTCATTTTCGGACACCACTGTATCAAAATCGGACACTTATTAAACTGCGTTCATAGCACGAATTTCCATAACTAATTGTAAAACATAGAGAAGAGGGTTTTGGCACAGAAATTGCTTTCTTTTGAGGTGGAAGATTTTTTACCCATTATTTACCAGGAGTGTCTAATGGGTTAATAGTTTTTAGTTCGTTTTACTTATAACGGGGGAGAGTTATCGTGTTTAGAAATTATCTGATTATCGCGCTGAGGAATCTCAAGCGGCAAAAGACTTTTAGTGCGATCAATATTCTGGGGCTTGCCATTGGTCTGGGGACGTGCATTTTGATCGTGCTCTATATTCAGGATGAGTTGAGTTTTGACAGTTGGCACTCAAAAGGGGATCGGATCTATCGCGTGATGCGGGAGACCAGGGCTGGGGGGCAGTCGAATTATTTGCCCGATACGTCGGGTGCGCTGGCACGGGCACTTGAGCGAGATTTTCCCGAGGTGGAGAAAGCCGTGCGCGTATGGGTCGATTTTATAGACGCAAGCCTGGGAGACAAAAAGTTTCCACTGAGTATCTGTATTGTCGATCCGGAATTGTTTGAAATTTTCGATTTTCCTTTTGTGCGCGGCAATTTCGAAACCGCATTTCCCAATCCCAACGCTATTGCCATAACAGAATCAGGGGCAAGGCGGTTATTTGGAGACGAAGATCCGATTGGCAAGACCATAACCTCTGAAAGCAAGCATCACGGAGGCGCGCGCACTATCACTGCGGTATTAAAAGATGTGCCCCGCAACTCTACACTCAGCCGCTACGGTGAAACCGATTATATCGATTATATCGGCACAGGTGGCTTCTCGTCCGAAGGCGCGAAATATCTCTGGGAAGATTGGATACCAACCGATGGTTGGCGTCCCGTCAATACGTATCTTCTGCTGCGAGAAGGGGCTGACCCAAAGTCGCTGTCCGCGAAGCTCCCCGAATTTATCGATCGCTATATGGGGGCAGAGATCGCGCGCACAAATGCGTATCATCTTCAACCTCTCGACCGCATTCATCTCTATTCGAGACAGGATTACAATCTGGATTGGTACGGCGATATTGATCGCGTTTATCAGTTTGGTGCTATTGCGGTTCTGGTGCTTGCGATTGGATGTATCAATTTCACAAATTTGACCACGGCGCAATCGGCTCGCCGAGCGCACGAGGTGGGTTTGCGAAAGGTGTCGGGAGCGTATCGCTCACAACTGATGGGTCAGTTTTTGGGCGAGTCTGTCCTCACGGCTTTGATTGCGCTTGTGCTCGCGCTTAGTGCTGTCGAACTCGTGCTTCCCGAGTTTAACGCGTTTTTCTACAAGCAGATCAAGTTGAATTTGTCGAGCGATCCCTTGCTCGCCATCGCTTTGATTGGTATTGCCGTATTCGTCGGGCTGTTGGCTGGCGTTTATCCCGCGTTTTTTCTTTCGGCTTATGAACCCACAGAGACACTAAAGGGAGCGTTTCGCGCGGGTTCGCGGGGACAGTGGATCCGAAAGGGGCTGGTGGTCGTGCAGTTTGCAATTTCAATTATTCTGCTTGCGAGTACGGGGGTGATCTATCAGCAACTCGATTATATTAAAAATAAGAACTTGGGTTTGAATATGGAGCAGATGGTGCTCATGCCCATATTTGTTTTGGATCAGGAAACGAAATTAGATCCGGGGCAAAAGCTCGCCGCCCGTTATGCCACGGTGAAAGAGGCATTCCTCGCCCATCCAAATACGCTTGAGGCAACGGCGTATCGCTGGCGGGTTGGATGGAGTGGGGGTATTACCCGAACGATTCGAGCAGAAGGACACGAGGGCACGGACTGGCGCATGCCGCTTCTGGAGGTCGATGAAGATTATCTCGATGTGTTTCAAATCGGACTGGTAGAGGGACGAAAATTTGATCCGATTGCATTTCCCACAGATACGTCAAAAGCATTTATCATCAACGAAACAGCAGCTGAGCGGCTCGGTTGGGATGATCCTATTGGCAAGTCTTTTGAGTGGGTTGATCGAGAGAGAAATCGGAAGGGGACGGTGATTGGCGTTGTGAAAGACTTTCACTACGGTCCGTTGCAAGAAGAAATAGGACCTGTTGCACTGACGCTTCGGCATCAGCAATTTTACAGTCTGGGCGCGCGTGTCAAAGCCGAGGGCATGGAAGAGACGCTCGCTTTTTTTAAAGAGACCTGGAAGCGTTTCGCTCCTGCGGATCAGCCGTTTGAATATATGATGTGGGACCAGCAATTTGAATATATGTACTCAGCAGAACAACGGGCGCAGGCACTTACATTGCTCTCTTCGGGGATGGCGATTTTGCTCGCGTGTATGGGTCTGTTTGGTCTTGCGGCATTTGCGGTTGAGCAGCGTGTGAAAGAGATTGGGGTGCGAAAGGTTTTGGGTGCGAGTGTGTCAAATATTGTGATGCTAATTTCCAGGACATTCGCAATTATGGTTTTGATTGCGAATCTGTTTGCCTGGCCAGTTGCGTATTTTGCGATGCGAAGTTGGCTGGATGGTTTTGCCTATCGCACGGATCTTTCGTGGTGGGTATTTGTTTTGAGTGGCGCGGTCGCATTGGCGATTGCGTTGTTTACTGTGAGTTTCCACGCGCTTCGCGCGGCGCTGTCCAATCCGGTGGAAGCGTTGCGGCATGAATAGCTTGGTGTTATGAAAATAAAAAAGGGGCTTATGTAGAATAGTGACCATTGAAGGTAATAAAAAGAGCACGTAAGTTATATCAATATTGATACTTGCGTGCCTTTTTTATTGCACAAAGCTGGCTGTTCATCTATATTTGGTGTGTGGGGAGAAGAAACCCACAAGATGGTGGATAAAAAAACCAGCCGCGAGTGCGCAGACTCGCGGCCTGGTAAAATAAATTTCGCCCCTGTAAGAGGCTATCTATGCATATAAGGTAACAAATCAATAGCCTCACCACAAGCGAAAAAAGGAGATGATTGCTGTGGCAACAAGACGTAGAACAAACACCAGAGTTCGGGATGCGCGCACTGGACGATACGTGCCCAGCCGCGAAGCTGAGCGGCGACCGTCAACGACAGTGAGGGAAAGGATCCCGCCACGCAGACGCAAACGCTAACCGAACAGGGAGCCGGTTAAGGCAGGTCTGCACCCTGCTTTTTTAACTGGCTCACGCTTTATACAAAAGGAGATTTTGTTATGGACGAAAGAGAAAGAGTTGCTATTGCAATCGAAGAAGCTAAGCGAGCTGCGCTACCACATAGCCGCCATCGCCATGACGCTGTAGAACTCGGACGATTATTAGGCCGCCACACATTGCCCACATTGCCCACATTGCCCACTTTGCCCGCGCCACTGCTCAACAATGACCAGATAATAGAATTGCAGAGGGAAAACAAAACTCTAAAATCGCAGCGAGAAAAGTCAGAAAAAAGGGCGAGGGTGTCAGAAAAGATGAGAAAGTTGGCAGAAAACAAACAAGCAGACACGGAAAAAGAGTTGAAAATAATGCGTTGTGTTTCTGCCGCTTATTGGGTGGTGAAATTTGCAACACCCTATTGGGACGCAAAAATCATACCAATCTTTGGAGTTACCCCGCTTCGGTGGAGAGTTTAGGGCTTGTGTATCAAGCCTGTGATAGATGCAGTTTTTCATAAGCTATCGGCGCATGGTAGGCAATGGAAGAATGCCTGCGGTGCGGATTATACCACCCTTCAATGTAGGA
>JAJEAX010000223.1 GCA_022822565.1 Candidatus Latescibacterota bacterium | reverse complement strand
CTGCGCTGGCTGATGCCCAATACCATGCCCGAGATCACACAGGAATATATCGACTCGCTCTCCGGTATCTGGCAGACGCGCGTTAAGCGACTGCTGGATCGGGGCGACGATCTTTCAAAGGGCGACCTGGGCAGAGCCTTTGATCTGCTCGATACAATATGCGATGAGTTTCCAATTGATCAGGATCGCATCTACGTCCTGGGGCATTCAATGGGTGGTTTTGGTACATGGAACGCCGTTTGCGCACAACCCGACCGTTTCGCCGCCGCGATGCCCTCTGCTGGCGGATGCGAACCGTGGAATGATGTCAGCCGCATTGTAGAAGTTCCCATCTGGACATTTCACGGCGATGCCGATGCAACTGTGCCCGTTGATTTGACCCGGGACGCTTTTCGCCAGTTAGACGCGATAGATGCCAATACCAAATACACGGAATTAAAAGACGTGGGACACAATGCCAGTGCTTATGGTTTCGCGTACACAGGCGACGACCCACAACGCGGATTTATCACGCATTTTGCCAGCGATCAATGCGACAAGACTGAAGATGTATGGGACTGGCTATTTGCACAAAAGCGCGGGTAATTTTAAATCACTGTACCTGAAGGAATGACGGCGTCTTTGGTGATGACGACGATGCCGTCGCGGATGGCGTAGGCGTCTTGTTCTGCTTCGCGGATGTTTTTTGCGTTTTGTATGATGACATTTTCCCCAATGCGCGCGTTTTTGTCGATGATTGCGTTGTCGATTACGCATCCCGGACCGATGCCGACGTTTGGGATGCCTTTTTGTTTGTTGCGTTTTTTGTCTTCGGGAGTTTCGTAAAAGTCAGCACCCATCATGACGGTGTTGGTGAGTTTGACGCGGGGACCAACAATGCTGCGTATGCCGATGACTGTGTGTTCAATTTCTGCGTCTTGTATGTCGGAGCCGTCGCCGATTTTGCATTGTTTGAGGTGGCATCCGTCCAATTTGGCCGCGGCGAGGTAGCGCGGGTGCGTGTAGATGGGGGCGCCGGGTTGATAAAAGGTGAAGGGGGGCGATGGGGTTGTGAGTGCGAGGTTGGCTTCGTAGAAGGCGCGGATGGTGCCGATGTCTTCCCAGTATCCCTCGAAGCGGTGGGCATAGACGTTGTGGCTGTGGATGGCAGCGGGGATGATGTGTTTGCCGAAGTCGTCGCCGGTGTTTTCTGCGAGGAGCGTTCTCAGTTTGTCTTTTTCAAAGACGTATATGCCCATTGAGGCCATGTACGCTTCGTCGGGGTTGTTGCCCGGGGCGGGATCGAGTTTGAGGTCGTCCAGTTCGGCGGCGGTTTGCGGTTTTTCTACGAAGTCGATGATGCGCCCGGTGTCATCTACTTTGAGGATACCGAGGTCGGGCGCGATTTCTCGTGTGACGGGTTTGACTGCGATGGTGAGGTCTGCGCCTTTTTCGCGGTGTTCGGCGACAAAGTCCCGGTAGTTCATGCGGTAGAGGTGGTCGCCGGAGAGGATGAGGTATTGGTCCATCTGGTAGGACATGAAGTGGTGGAGGTGCTGGCGAACCGCGTCGGCTGTGCCCTGATACCAGTCGAGGCGGTCCTCGGTTTGTTCGGCGGCGAGGATTTCGACAAAGCCGTTTGAAAAGGCGTCGAAGCGATAGGTTTGGGCGATGTGTCGGTTGAGAGAGGCGGAGTTGAATTGGGTGAGGGCGTAGATGCGTGTGAGGCCCGAGTGCAGGCAGTTGCTGATGGGTATGTCGATGAGGCGATATTTGCCGCCGATGGGGACTGCGGGTTTGGAGCGGTATTTGGTGAGTGGATAGAGACGCGATCCCGCTCCGCCGCCTAATATGATGCCGATAACGGATTCCACGGAAAACCTCCTTGTTTTGTGGGAGAGAGTACTATAACATGATAAATATAAGTGTGCAGGTCAAATTGGTCGGTAGATTCAGTGAAAGAAAGGAGAAATGACTATGGATCTCGAAGTCGGTATTGCCGGATGGGTGCTCAGTGGTGAAATTTTGCGGGAGAAGTCGCTGACTTTGCTGGCGTTTCCCGAGGTGTGTGCCGCGCATGGTGTGGAGACGGTGGAGTTGTGTTCGCGGTTTTTTGAGTCTCAGGACGCGAGGTATTTGAATGAGCTTCGCAATCGGTTGGCGGATAATGGACTTTCGGTGCGCAATATCGCGGTGGATATGGGCAATATTGCAGGTGCTAATGAGGCTGTGCGGCGCACGGATCTGGAGGCGTTGAAGCAGTGGTTTTACACGGCGTCGGCTGTGGAATCCGAGGCGATACGGATTAATACGGGACACGCGGATGACGATGGGGCGATGAGCCGGGTGATTGAGGGGTATCGGGAACTGGTGGCTGTGGGCGAGCAGGCGGGAGTGAAGCTGCTGGTGGAGAATCACGGGGGTGTGTCGTCGTCTTCTGATAATTTGCAGCGGATTCTGGATGGGGTGGATTCCGAGTGGTTTGGCACCTGTCCGGATACGGCGAATTTTCCCGATGGCGATTGGGAAGCGGGGATGCGCGTGTTGGCTCCGCGCGCGTTTTCATGTCATGTGAAGGTGTTTAATTACAGCGATGACGGTGTGCAGGCGTGGGAGCGGGATGGGAAAGCTATGGGGTATGATTTGAAGACGTGTTTGGAAATTTTAAATGCGGCAGATTACGCTGGTCCGCTGTGTGTGGAGAAGGGTGCGTCGGAGACGACAGAGGCAAGTATCCGCGATACGCTGAGTTATTTGAAGGATCTGCAGGCGACGGTGTAAGAACAGGTTTACATTTTGAAGTATTAAGCGCGTCCATTGAAAAATGGGCGCGTTTTGTTTTACATAGCGTAACATAGTTTTACACTTTTCGTACAGAAGACGGGGAACGAAAAAATCATTCTGTGAATCTAAGAAATGTCAGCAGAAAGCGATATTACACTGTCTTGGGAGGGGAAAAGGAGAGGCCATGAAGCGAATTGTGCGGTTGTTTTTATGCGTCGTATGCGTTGCCATCAGTACACAGGCGTATGGTCAGGGTGCGGTGCGGGGTACGGTGCGCGATGCATCCAATGGCGAGACGTTGCCCAATGCCAATGTGGTGGTCGATAGTTTGCACATTGGCGTGGCGACGGATAAAGCTGGCTATTTTGTCATTGGGAATCTGTCACCGGGTTCGCACAGGGTTTCGGCGAGTTATATCGGCTATGAGAGCCGATATATTCAGGTCGTGGTTATACAGGGTGAGACTGCGCGGATCGTGATTGAGTTAGAGCCTGCGGAATTGATGGGTGAAGAGATCGAGGCCATAGGCGAGCGCGTGGCGCCGACTGAGGTGACGCCGGTGAGTGCGTTTGGTACGCGGGTGACGGAACTGGCGCGTATTCCGACGGTGGGGCAGCCAGATTTGATGCGCGGTATTCAGTTGCTTCCGGGCGTGCAGGCTGCGAGTGAAAATTCCGCGGGTTTGTATGTGCGTGGGGGTACGCCGGGACAAAATTTGATTCTGTTGGATGATGTGGTGGTCTATAATCCGAATCATTTGTTTGGGTTTTTTAGCACGTTTAATCCCGATGCCTTGAAGGATGTGACTTTGATTAAGGGAACGTTTCCCGCGCGGTATGGCGACCGTCTGTCGAGTGTGCTGGATATTACAAATTTGGATGGCAACAGGAAGTCTTTTGATGCGCGGGCGTCTATGGATTTGATCAGTGCGGGGTTGACGGTTGGCGGGCCAGTGGGTGATCGCGGTTCGTGGATGTTTTCGGGGCGGCGCACGTATCAAGAGGTTTTAAATTCGCCGCTGTTTGATCATATCGTGGATGAAATGTTCAGTACGCGCATTGGCACTATTGGCACGAGTCCAGTTACTGGCGGTGGGCCAGGGGGATTGGGAGGCGGTGGCTTTGGGGGGCGGCAAGGCGGTGGACGCTTTGGGCAGGCGCGGTTCAATTTTCAGCAGCAGACGAGCGATTTTGGGCAGGATTATGGGTTTTACGATACGAATTTCAAGCTCAATTTAGATGTGTCTGACAATGACCGGGTTTCGGTGAGTGGATACATGGGCAATGATGCGCTGAATTTGTCGCTGCCATCTTTTCGAGAGCAGACGCGCGATCAGCTCATGGATTGGGGCAATCGGATTGCGCGGTTTAAGTGGTTGCATCTATACACGGATAATTT
>JAJEAX010000347.1 GCA_022822565.1 Candidatus Latescibacterota bacterium | reverse complement strand
CGAAGATGCTCGGTCCCGTGGTGCCGGGAACGATTGTGCCGCACGGTGCGCGGGTGCCGGGTACTGGTTACGAACTCGATCCGGTGACTGCTGCATTTAATATTGGGACACTGGTGCGCTGGCTGGATTTTAACGATACGTGGTTGGCGGCGGAGTGGGGCCATCCTTCGGATAATCTGGGTGCAATCCTCGGGGTGGCGGACTGGATGTCGCGCACGCAGCGGGCACAGGGGAGAGATTCACTGGTCATGCGGGATGTGTTTGTGGCGATGATCAAAGCGCACGAGATTCAGGGCGTGATGGCGCTGGAAAACAGTTTTAATGCTCGGGGGCTGGATCATGTGATTTTGGTGAAGTTGGCGAGTGCTGCTGTTTCTGCTGGGCTGTTGGGCTGTGATGAGGAGCAGGTTGTCAATGCATTGTCACAGGTGTGGTGCGATTTGGGTCCTTTGCGAATCTATCGGCATGCACCCAATACGGGTTCGCGCAAGAGTTGGGCGGCGGGAGATGCGACAGCGCGTGGCGTGTTTTTGGCATTGCAGACAAAGCGCGGTGAGATGGGATATCCAACGGCTCTGTCTGCACCTGTATGGGGTTTTTACGACCGCTTGTGGAATGGCGACCGGTTTCAGTTTCAGCGCGTGTATGGTTCTTATGTGATGGAAAACGTTTTGTTCAAGGTGTCTTTTCCCGCTGAATTTCACGCACAGACGGCGGTAGAAGCCGCGTTTGCGTTGCACGATGAGGTGGCACCGCGTTTGGAGACAGTGGAGCGGGTGGTGATTGAGACCCACGAAGCCGCCGTAAAAATTATCGATAAGACCGGTCCGCTGTACAATCCGGCAGACCGGGATCACTGTTTGCAATATATGGTGGCGATAGGGCTGATTTTTGGCGATTTGACCGCAGATGACTATGAAGAGGTGCGCGCGGAGGACGGGCGCATTGATGGGTTGAGAGAAAAGATGGTGGTGACGGAGAACGCGCGGTTTACGCGGGATTACCACGATCCGCAGAAGAGGTCCATTGCCAATACTGTGCAGGTGTTTTTCAAAGATGGACCGCCTACAGAGGCCGTGACGGTGGAATATCCCATCGGGCATCGAAGAAGGCGGCAGGAGGCCGCGCCCTTGCTGGTGGAAAAGTTTGTGGAAAATATGAGTACGCGGTTTGAGGCGCAGCAAGTTCAAGATTTTTTGGCTGTGTTTGAAAGTTCGGATTTGGATACTATGCCCGTGTGGGAATTTATGGATATGTTGCAAGTTCGTAAGTAGCGTATTTCCTATTGCACAATGGCGGGGTTCTGACTACATTTGGATCAAGGTAATAGGAGACCTATAAATAAAGGAGTATGGCAGGATGGCTGGACATTCTAAATGGGCAAATATCAAGCATCGCAAGAGCCGTCAGGACGCGGCTCGAGGCAAGGCGTTTACCAAATTGATCCGAGAGATTACCGTGGCCGCCCGCGAGGGTGGTGGCGATGAAGCGAACAATCCGCGTCTGCGTGCGGCTGTTCTGGGTGCGAAGGCGGAAAATATGCCCATGGGCAATATTGAGCGCGCGATTAAAAAGGGTACAGGAGAGCTTGAAGGCGAGTCTTATGAAGGTGCGATTTACGAGGGCTACGGACCGGGGGGTGTGGCCGTGTTTGTTGAAACTCTGACGGATAATCGCAATCGCACGGTATCTGAAGTACGGTATTTGTTTAGCAAATACAATGGCAGTATGGCAGAAAGTGGTGCCGTGGCGTGGGTGTTTGAGCAAAAGGGCCTGATTTCGGTGCCCAAAGAGGGTGTGGAAGAGGAAGAGATTATGCTGGTGGCGTTGGATGCCGGTGCCGAGGATATTGCAGAAGAAGAGAATGTCTATGAAGTTTATGCATCCCTGCCCGATTTTGAAAGCGTTCGCAAGGCGGTCGAAGATGCGGGTATTGAGATTGAACGCGCTGAATTGACACGCGTTCCGCAAAATACTGTGCCCGTTGAAGGCAAAATCGCGCAGCAATTGTTGGCCTTGATGGAAATGCTCGAAGACAATGACGATGTGCAGCGGGTATATGCCAATTTTGAGATTGATGATAGTGAATTAGCTGTCCTGACTGAGTGATTTCCCCTCCCCAGTTATGTCCCAGAACTGCTGGTAATGCATCGCAGTTATACACTGTCCGCGTCTTTGTGTGAGAATTTTCTCTCCTTATCTCTCCATCTGCATTTATCTGCATTTATCTGCGTTCATCTGCGTTCATCTGCGGATAACACTTCAAAAGGTGGCTCGCGTGATCATTCTGGGTATTGATCCGGGTAGTGTGGTCACCGGTTTTGGTCTGGTTGAGCACCAGAACCGGAAAAATCAGTTGCTGAAATGCGGCTGTATTCGGCCCGGTAATAAATTGTCTTTCCCTCAGCGCTTGCTCTATATCTACGATCACTTGCTCGCGTTGGTCGCGGATGTATGCCCAGATGAAGTTGCGCTCGAATCTGTTTTTTACGGTGCCAATACGCAATCGCTGATTAAGTTGTGTCAGGCGCGTGGGGCTATTGTGACGGCGCTGGCCAATTCCGATCTGCCCATTTTTGAGTACTCGCCCCGCGAGGTGAAAAGAGCGGTTGTGGGCCGGGGCGGTGCGTCCAAAGAACAGGTGCAATTTATGATCCAGCGATTGTTGGGGAAAGAGGCAGTGGGTCAGGGTTTTGATGCGACAGATGCCGTGGCGATTGCTCTGTGCCACGCGCATCAGAAGGTTGCTGCGCGTGGGCCTGGGATACAGCAAAATAAACTGGCAGATAAGATTGAGGCGTTGAAACGGGGCGATAGAGAACAGAGTCGATTTGATGAGAAACTCAAAGAAATCGGCGTGAGTGCGAAGTCGCGGCGGCGATTGAACCGAAGGGGAAGATGATACAATGATTGCGTTTTTAGAAGGGCGGCTGGTCGAAAAACACCCGACTCATGTTATTGTCGATGTTCAGGGTGTGGGGTATCACGTCAATATTTCACTGTCGAGTTATGAATCGCTTTCGGTTGAGGACGGGCGCGTCAATATTCTCACGCATCTCTATGTGAGGGAAGACGCGATGACGCTTTACGGATTTGCCTCAGTGTCCGAGCGCGATTTGTTTGAGCGCCTGATTGCGGTTTCGGGTATTGGACCACCGATGGCATTGAAAATTTTGTCCGGTATTCCCATTGCGGATTTCAGGCGGTTGGTTGCCGCAGAAGATGCCAAAGGGTTGACGCGTATTAAAGGCATTGGTCCAAAACTCGCGCAGCGTCTGGTGCTGGAAATGAAGGACAAGATTGGCGATATTGCGCCGGAAGATCTCACATCCGATGCCGTGGGGCATGCAGATCCCGATTTGTTGGACGAAGCCGCTGCTGCTCTATCTGGTTTGGGCGCGAATCCGGTGCAGGCGCGCAAAGTTGTTGCAACGGTTCTGCAGGAGATGGGCGACGATGCGCCGATTGAAGAGGTGATTAAGCGGTCGTTGAGGAGTATTTAGGTAGGGACAGGTTTGAAACCTGTCCTTACAAAGCTGATGGCTGATAGTTTATTTTTTAAGGCCACTTTTTATGGATGAACGATTTACCGATCCCGAATTTCAGGATGGCGACGAATTTGAGCGCGATCAACGGATTCGTCCAATTCGATTTGACGATATGGTCGGGCAAGAAAAGGCGAAGACGAATTTGCGTATTGCTGTGGAGGCTGCGCGTCATCGCAATGAGGCTATGGATCACATTTTGTTGCACGGGCCTCCCGGTCTGGGCAAAACGACGATGGCTTATGTGATAGCGCACGAGCTTGGGGTTGAAATTCATGTGACATCGGGACCGGTACTCGAGCGCCCGGCTGATCTGGCGGGGATTTTGACGAATTTGAATGAGCGCGATGTGCTGTTTATCGACGAGATCCATCGCATGAATCGGGTGGTAGAAGAACATTTGTATTCGGCAATGGAGGATTTTACGCTGGATATTATGATCGATAGCGGGCCGAGTGCCAGGTCGTATCAAATTCCGCTTGAACCCTTTACTATGGTGGGCGCAACAACGCGATTGGGACTGCTTACGGCGCCGATGCGGTCGCGCTTTGGGTTGATGGAGCGGCTGGATTTTTACGCTCCGGAAGAGTTGCAGGCCATTGTAATGAGGGCGGCGCGTATTTTGGGTATTGAGATTGAAGAGGATGCCGCGCGCGTGATTGCCCACAGGTCGCGGGGAACAGCGCGCATTGCCGGGCGTCAGTTGTCGCGGTCTCGCGATTATGCACAGGCGCGCGCCGATGGCGTGATTACGGAAGAAGTTGCGGTTAAGGCACTGGCATTATTGGGGGTGGATGCAAAGGGGTTGGATGAAATGGATCGCCGATTGTTGGAAACGCTGATCGATAAATTCGACGGGGGTCCCGTTGGTTTGAATAACCTGGGGGCTGCGCTGAGTGAGGAGATGGATACGCTCGAGGAAGTGTATGAACCCTATCTGATTCAGGAGGG
>JAJEAX010000256.1 GCA_022822565.1 Candidatus Latescibacterota bacterium | reverse complement strand
TCATTCATGTGTGATCCGCGATAATGGTTTTGCCGAGAATGGGTATGGGATTGAGATCCGAGGTACGACGTATGATGTGGAGATTCGAGATAATCGGATTGAGGATTCGGGGGGAGAAAAGCAGAAGGTGGGGATTGCGATCGAGCGCGAAGCGCGCGGGACAGTGATTGAGGGAAATACTTTTGTCAATATGGCGTCGGATGTTGTGCAGGCGTGCGCGGCAGGATAAGAGTATATGCAGCTTAAAGATAAAATAGCGATTGTCGTTGGTGCAGGGCAGTCGGCGGGCGAGACGATTGGGAATGGGCGGGCGACCGCTATTCGCTTTGCCAGAGCGGGTGCGCAGGTGCTTCTGGTGGATAAAGACGTCGCGTCTGCTGAAGAGACTGCACGGATGATTGCACAGGAGAAGGGAAGTGCGTCGGTGCTCGGCGCGGATATTACAATTGAAGGTGATTGTCGGGCTATTGCCGAGACTTGCGTCCAGCGCTACGGGCGTATCGATGTTTTGCACAATAATGTCGGTACACTGAGGGGCGATGGTGGTTCTGTTGATCTGAGTAGCGAAGACTGGCAGCGACTTATGGATATCAATCTCAAGGGGCTGTTCCTGACCTGTAAATTTGTGCTTCCCGTTATGCGCGCGCAGAGAAGTGGCGTTGTCGTCAATATTTCTTCAACGGCGGCTGTGTGCTTTCGTCCCAGGACGCTTGCGTACAAGATTGCCAAGGCCGGGATCAATGCGCTTACACAGAATCTCGCGCTTGAAAACGCGCCTTATGGCGTGCGCGTGAATGCGATTTTGCCCGGTCTGATGGATACGCCTATGGCCATTGAATCCCGCGTTCAAGATCAGGGTGTCAACCGGAATGCACTTCGCCAGGAGCGCGCTGAACAGGTACCTCTCGAACAAAAGATGGGATCGGCGTGGGATGTGGCCGCCGCTGCGGTTTTTCTCGCGTCGGATGAGGCGAAGTATATTACGGGTATTTTACTCCCGGTTGATGGAGGATTGAGTGCGCGTGTGGGTTAAATAGGAGGAATTATGAATAAGCCTACCGGAGTGGGAATCAGATATATCGCATCTGGTCTGGTGGCTATAGCCGTAGTTGGATTTATTTTGAGAATGGATATATCGGCTGGTGTTGTGGCTGGTGTTGTGGCAGGGGTTGTGGCAGGGGTTATGGCTGCGATGGTGATACTCGCATCACATCACGCCTATAAGCTGGGTAAAAAGGACGGGATGTCCGCTGCTCAGCAGGTTGAGCAAGATCGCACAGACGAGGGTGAGGAGAATTAGAGACAGAATTGAGACGTTTCGCGATTAAACGGCCACTTGTTTTGCAGGTGGCCGTTTGTTCATGATTTTTTCAGATAGATGCGTTCTGCGTTTCTGTGAAAGAGTTTTTCCTGATCTGCTACGTCGGCATCGGCAACGATTTCGCGAGAGGCCTGTACCCAGGTTTGGATATCGGACCGCGTGTTGCATACGGGCCAGTCGCTGCCCCAGACTACGCGATTCCAGCCAAAGCTGGCGATGCAGTGTTCAACATAAGGGCGAACTGCTTCGGTGGTGGCATTTCCCTCGGCGCAATAGGCGAGGACGCCCGAGATTTTGCATGCGACATTGGGGAGAGTGGCTATTTGTGCGATGTGGTCACGCCAGGGGTCTGTTGCGTTGTTTGCAATGTCTGGCACGCCGCAGTGGTCGAGGATGAATTGGACCTCTGGACATTTTTGCGCGAGGTTGCGGGCGATGGGTAGCTGGTCGGCGCGGAAGCAGAGGTCGAAGGTGAGGTTGTATTTTTCGAGGAGACGGATGTTATCCGTGAAGTGGTCCGATTGGGAGAGGTCGTCGGGCATGGTGTGCAGGATGCGGCGGAAGCCGACGAGTTTGGGATGGTGGACAGATTCGATGTAGGCTTCAAATCTAGAGGGAGATTCGGGACGGCAGTTGGCGATGACGCCTTCGATTATGGCATTGGGTTGTTCGGATAATTCATAGACAAATTGCGTTTCATCATGCCAGTGGGGGTCATCGGGCGAGGCTTCCATGAATATGGTGCGCGTGATGCCGCTGCCTGTTGTGAGGGTCAAATAGTCTTCGATGTGGAAGGCATTGTTTTTGAGTGCTGGGTGTTCATTGGTCCACGAATAGGGGTATTTGCCCGGGTAGATGAGGTGTTGATGGGTGTCTAAGATGGGGACGCTCATGGGATTTTCCTTTGCTGTACTTTATTTTTTCGGGAGTGGGTTTTGACGGTGGGCTTCTTCTATTACGGCGATTTGTGTGCGTACCTGCGCGGGGGTGATGAGGAGTTCGCCGTTGTTTTTGAGGGCGTCGTAGATGTTGTTGTAGAAGCGTTCGGGACCACTTTCGAGTGAGACGGAGGGGGTATTGTTTTTCTTTTCTTCTTCAAGTGTCCACGTTTCTTCGGTCCAGTCGAGTTCTTCTCGGGTGTATTGTCGATTTACCGACCAGGTCCACATGTCGTGTTTGGGGGCTTTTTCGGGGTCAAAATAACGCCATCTGAGCGCAGATGATCCCCCTGCGAGGCCGCCGTAAGTGCCGTTAATGGTGTAGGTGTCGTTTTGCGGATAGTGCAGGTAGTTGCTCACGACGATGTCGATTTGGGGTGCCTGCCGTTCGGGGTCGTACAATGTGACGGTGCAGTGATCGTCGGCATCTCCGTCAAAGGGGTTGTTGCAGTCCATTCGGGCAAAGACGCTGGGGGTGCGGTCAAAGCCGAAGAGGCAGAGGGCTTGATCGACGGGATGGGGTCCTGTGTTGAGGAGGCCACCGCCCCAGTTTTCCTGACGGGTTTGCCAGTCCCAGCGCCGCGAAAAACCGCCCCAGGAAGATCGGATGTACACGATTTTGCCCAGGACGCCCGAGTTGATGATTTCCTGCATTTTGTCGAAGTAGGGCTGCAACCGGTTGTTCTGGAAGGGGGCAAAGACGCGGTTGTTGTCTCTGGCTGTCTGAACAATGTCGTCGAATTGTGCCACGGTTTTGCAGGTGGGTTTTTCGCATACGACATGGCTACCCTCCTGGAGCGCGGCAATGCTGGCGACGGGGTGCAGGGGCTGGTGCAGGGCGTTGACAAAGAGATCATATCCACCCGCTTTGATCATGTCTTGCCAGTCTTCATAAGCTTCGGCTCCAAATTGTTCGCGGGCATCGCGCCTGCGCTCGGGCAATTGATCGGCTACGGCTACAATTTTGAATTTGTCGGGCATCTGGCTCAATTGTTTGGCGTGGATGTTGTATCCACTGCGACCCTGACCGCCGATGGCGACGCGAATGATGTTGTCGTTGGACATGTGCGTTCCTTTGTGAGTTGAGTTTTCACTATTTTTGTTTGGGAGAGATCAAATGTAATAGGCTATTGAAGATACTGTCAACCTATTTCTCTAATAAAAAAGACCGCGAGATATTTCGACTCGCGGTCTTTTTTATTGACAATGTGTGATTCTCACTATTCTGTCACCTTTGGCAATAGCTCATATTTAACCCAGCCATTATCGGGATCAATCTCGAGCGCTTTTTCAAAAGCCGATCGCGCTGAATCTTCCTCATCGCGGTCCATATATGCGATGCCCAGCCAGGCATAGGTCTCGCTGTGTCCCCAGATGGGATGGATGGGATCGGTTGGTTTTTCCTGGGCAAAGAGATATGCGGCGCGTTGGAATCCTTCTATCGCCCGTTCTTTGCTTCCGCCCCACATTTTGGGCGTGTTAAAAGCACCGATGGCCGCGCTCAGGACTACGCGCGGATTATTGGGCGCGAGTTGCTCGGCTTTTTTTAGGAGATTGCCGGATTTGGGTCCCAGGAACATGCCTTTGATTCCACTCAGGCTGATTTGCCGTCCGTACACGCTTGAGAGCAGGGCATAGACTTCGGCAGCGATCGTTTTGGCATCTTCACGAGTGATATCTTTCCGCGTGGCTTCTTCCAGATGCTCGGCCGCTTCTTTGAGGTGTTTGGAGGCCCGGTCTTTGTTCTTTTTGCCTTGCGCTAAGAGATTGTTGGCGATGCGGTAGTCGGCGAGGGCGATGTAGTAATGGCTCCATGCAGATAGGTTTTTATCGGTCAGGGCGCGTTCGAATATCGCCCGGGCGGCGTACATGGCGTCGAGATTGTTCTCGTTTATACCCTGTTGAAGGATATTTTTGCCGCTGGTGAGGAGATCGGCGGCGGGTTGTACGGGTGCGCCAGATTCGACAGACGTCAGGTCGGAATTTTGTTCATAGGTTGATTCCCGCGCAACTGAACATCCGAATTTGGTGAGGATGATCAGGAAGACGATGAGTGCGAGTAGAATGTATTGCATGGCTGTTCTCCTGTATTTACGGGTTTAAGGTAACGGTGGCTCCGAAGTAAATGGATCGGCGAAAGGTGGTGGTGCGGGGCTGGCGTTGGCTATAGTCTATAGAGTAATCGTAGTTGAGCACATTGGCGCGGTTGATCAGGTTGTTGATCGCCAAATAGAAGACGATCTGGTGATTCGCGCCAAAGGGCAGCAAATAGCTCAGTTGTCCATCTACTTGCTGAAAGGACGGCAGTCGTTCTGAGCCGACGCGCCCTTCTATGGGCAAGTAGTAGCCCTGGTCTGATACGGGAATTGCGCCCACGATTGGGGTGATGGGGCGACCCGTGGCATATTTCACGGTCAGGCCGCCGCTGAGGTCGTCTATGAGCCGCATTTTTGCGACGAGTGTCAGGTTGTGCGTGATGTCATAAGGCGATGGCGCTTCTTCGTAGTGCATCTCTGATCCGGTGTGGCGGACCTGCAGGCGGTGCGATTTCAGCAGGCTGTAGGCCATCCAACCGCTGAAGCGCGTGCTTAGAAAGTCGCCGCGTTTGAGGAAGAGGTCTAAGCCAGAGGCGTGGCCTTTGCCGTCATTGGAGAGGTTCAGATCGGGATGATCCAGTACGAGGTTGTAATAGGGTTTGTGGTATGCCTCCAGGCGCATCATGAACTGGTCGCGTTCGTGGTGCAGGCCGATGATTCTGTGTTGTGCGCGTTGAGGTCTTAGCCTGGGATTGCCGCTGGTGGCGTTGTATTTGGACGGGTCGGGAAATTGGTGATAGATGCCCCAGGCGAGACGTGCGTCTGTGTGTTTGGTGATCTGGTAGCGCGCAGATACGCGCGGGTCTATGGCAAACTGGTCGCTCAGGTTGTGATGGTCGGCGCGCGCGCCGAGATTGACGACGATGCGGTGGGCAGGTTCAAAGTCGATTTCAAAGTAGGTACCCACACGTCGAGCACCATAGGATGTGTCGAGTTCAAAGATCTCTGCCTGGGGATCGAATATATCGCCTTGAGGTATGCTGCCTGCGAGTCGGTTGTCCGTGTGTTCGATTTCTCCGCCGAGGCGCAAGAATGCGGATGAGGTGAGGGCGCGTTCTATGTCTGTGCGGAGTTTGAAGGTCAGGTCGCGGGGCGAGAAGTCCAGATTGCCCAGTTGTTTTCGCGCTGTGTGGTGGTTGAGCGAGGCACTGGTCTCCATGATCCAATTGGCAAATATGTCTGTCCACTCAAGGTTGTGTAACGCGCTGTTGGTGCTGCCTTGGTAAATGCCGTCAAAGGATGGTTCTGTGACGCGCACGCCCAGTCGGTCACTCGCGTTGAAGCTGAAGAATTTGAGGCGGCCGGTCGGCGAGTACTGGTAGATCAAATTGAGGTTGCCGTCGTGTCCGCGCGGCGTGGTGGTGAATGCGCTGCTGTGATGGTTGATGCGAAATAAGAGATCGGTAAAGCTGAGGTTGCCGGTGAAGCGTACGCCCAATTTGTCGGATATAAGGGGCAGGTTGAGGCCGAGAGAGCCGGCGGCGAGGCCCAGGTTGAGTGTGTAGCTTTTCTGCACGGGCATGTTCTGGGTTTCCATGGATAGTACGGAGGAAAGCGCGTTGCCATAGCGCGCGGGAAATCCGCCTGTTGAAAAGACGGCGCCCTGTACCATAAAGGGAGAGATGGTGCCGAAGACGCCGCCTGTTGGTGATTCGTATTTGTAGGGATGTACTACTGTGGCTTGTCCGAGCAATATGACGGTTTCGCTTACGTCGCCTCCGCGCACAAAAAGGCCAGCGCCGTCATCGACAGTTGCGACGCCGGGGAAGGTTTTGAATGCGCGGAATATATCGGCAGAAGCGCCAGGTGTTGTCACGACGTCCAGGGGGGAGAGGGTTACGGTTTCGTCTTCCCCAGTGGTATAGGTGCTTCCCGTGACGATGGTTTCGTCGAGTTGGATGAGGGCGAGGCGCAGGATGAGGCGAACGGTTGAGGTGTCGCCGGGCGTTAGATGCAGGGTCTGTTGAGCGGGTTCATAGCCGATGAAGGATGCATTCAGGTCGCATTTGCCCGTGTATTGCGTGGAGAAGGCAAAGCGGCCGTCGCGATCGGTGATTGCGCCGTCGAGCGTGCCAGTGATTTGCACGTTGACATAGGCTAATGGGCGATCTGTTTCGTCGAGTACCTGGCCCTGGATAAAAGCGTAGTCTTGTGCAGAAGCAGGTATAGCGAAAGATAGAAGGAGGAGGATCTTTGCCCATTGTGTTGTGGATGGGGAGATGTGTTTCATGTTCTTTACGCCTGTCAGTCAATGCCAGCACTCTGGATTACGGTTTGCAGGGCTTTTAAGTGTGTGGTTAAAGACTCGCGGCCTTTTTCCGTTAGGCTGTACCAGGTGACGGGTTTTCGGTTTTCGAATCGCTTGTCGATATCGACATAGCCCATGTCTTCCAGTTTTCGCATGTGCGCGCCCATGTTGCCGTCGGTTTCTTTTAGCAATTGTTTCAAACTGGTAAAGGTCATGGCGTCGGTGTCGGCGAGGAGTACACAGGCACCGAGCCGAGACCGGTGTTCCAGTAGTTTGTCCAGTTGGGCAAGACTATCGGAGGTGTTTTCAGACGATGCTTTTATCATGAGGTTTCATCCATAGGGCACTGATGATCAGGCTGGCGGCTATGGCGAGGCCGACCATAGTCCAGGGATAAGGCGCGAGATAGTCAACAGCAGGAGCCCCCACGATGTGTACGATGCCAGGAAAAAGTAAGCGGCGGTCCAGGTGCAGCCCGGCGAGATAGAAGGTTACACCAACGATTAGAGTGATGAACTGGTTCATTACCGAAGGTTCCATGGCCAGGCCGTGTCGCAGGGCAATGGATACAGTAATGGGAATAACGACAAACAAACTGCCCCAGTGCCAGCCATACTTGGCCCTAACGCCGCTTCTTATGACGCCTCTCGCCCGCATTGCCCGCTTGGCGATCCAGAAACTGATCAGGAAGCCGGTGAAGGTCACAATGGGCCAATAGAGGTGGCTTATTTCGGGATGAAAATCGTTGAGCGAATGGCCAGTGGCGAGGATGATGGCCCAGAGCACGGCTATGGCAATGGATTTGTATTGCATTCGATCGCGCTTTTCAACAGCTTCGCGGACGAAGGCCACGTCCTCTTCAAATTTTTGGGTGGGTTGCATTTAGTTTTTCCTTTGATGGATTTTAGAGTTCTCTATTTTTTAGAGTCACTCAAAAAAATAGAGTAAATGATCTCGCTTGTCAACTTTTTTTATTATTGGAGGTTCAGCAGAAAGGATTTGATAAATTCATCGGGTCAAATAAATTTCTGTCTTTAATGCGCTTTTGTTGTCGCCGCCAATGCCGCCGGCATTCAAGCCGCGTGTGTACATCATCCAGTGACCATCGTCAAACTTTTGATCGGGTCGCGTCCAGTCCCATTGCTCCAGTGCGGGTAGCCAGTTCGCTGCCGCGTTGTCGGTTTCCGTGAGTTGATCTAAGGAAATCAATCCACCTTTTTCGTCGAGTATTGCATGGAATAATTCCAGTTCGGGGCAAAACCATTCACACCGCTTTTTGTGCGGATGTGTTGCAAATGCAAAGTGCAATCTGCCTTTGTGATCTCGGGATAGCGATGTCGCACGTCCACCTTCCATGTTCAAGCCATCGAGGACTGGGGATAGCTCTACAGGCTCCCATCCCGCGTCGCTGCGATGCCACAATACACCGTTTTGATATCCGGGATATGAGCAGAAGAACCACGGTTGATCGTTTGCATCTACGACGTGATTGCCCACGCGCACGCTGTGCTGACCATCTCCGCCCTGCGGGTCATAACAAATGGCTCGCATGGTTTCCATTGTCAATGGGGCTTCAATGCGCGCGCCTTCGTTGAACCACGTATCGCCACTGTCTTCTGAATACGCATGTACTGCTGCGCGTCCCCGGCAGTCTGCTGCATGTCCAGATTCTGCAAAGTGAAATTGAAATATTAGATGCAGGGTTCCGTCAGGTCCTGTGGTCAGAGATTGCATGAAGTGATTGTATCCCGCGACGGGGCTGACGGCAATTACGCGCGGTGGTTCCCAATTCTGATTTGCTTTTTTTCGCCGGTACCACATAGCCCATCTGTCCCCGCTCTCGCGATGCGATAGGTGCAGTGTGCCGTGCTGATCTACTGCGAAACTGGGATATGTGCCCAATTTGCCCAATGCCTCTGGCTCACTCCAGGTATTTGGGTCTTCAGGGTTGTCTGACCACCGATAGAAAAACGGTCCGTGATGCGCTCCGACGAGGGCGTGCAATCGCCCGTTTCCGTCCAGTATCAGGGCGGGACCACAGTGGTTGTCAATGCCTTCGCCAATTTGAAATGCCCGGTGCATCTCGCCAGATACTTCGTCGCATACGCCTATCATGATTCTTGCCTGTGTGCCCTTTTCTGATGGGGCATCCAGCCATCCGATGAATAATTTGCCATCGCGCCGAATCAGTTTTCCGCTCATGTTATATCCCGTTCCGCGGTCCGATCCCTGCGTTGAAATCAGGTGTCGTGTATTCAAAATAGTCTTCCTTTCTCAATGCTTTCATCCCATCGTCGCGTCATCAGATATTCCATGACGCCATCCATTGCCGAAGGTGTGCCTATCCGCCGCAATGCTTCCAGGGCAAATGCAGCGACGTGACCGTTGGGGTCGGATAATGTGTCGAGCAAAAGGGCTTCGGCAGGTGCGGCGTCTTTGCCCAGGCGCGTAAATACCATTGCTGCGTTGATGCGGACCTGATCGTAGGGCGTCCAGTTGCGTCGGTCGGGCATTTGCCAT
>JAJEAX010000107.1 GCA_022822565.1 Candidatus Latescibacterota bacterium | reverse complement strand
CTTTTTCGAAATAGATCAATATCTATAACTTTATAACCTAATCGCTCTGCAATCTCTGCCAATAAGTTTCCCGTTTTGATTAGAATGCGAAAATAAGAGGCCTGATCACCGACGACATAGGCAAGACAAGCACCTGGTTTCAAAATTGGTTTCAGGTTTTCTAAATGCCGAGTCATGCCCCCAAAATAATGTCGAACAACATGAGCATATAATTTTTCGAATCCCGATGTCTTGTTCAATTCGATCCGGCGATTTTCTATTGTTTCTGCTAATTTCTGTACGCTATCGAATTTTGCTACCCAGTCTTTATCATCATCTTTTTTGTAAACCCCTCGCGTATTGGATCTTATTAAGTTAGTTTTATGGGTTCTCAGGTCGTGTCGATCAGTCATAAACCCCAATAATACAGACTCCAAACGCGTTGTTCGAGTGTAGTCCTTTTCATTGGGATACGGAGGCGACGTGATCACCGCATCAATAGATTGAGGTTCTAAAATCTGTCTCATCTTGCGGGCATCGCCGAAATGAACGACGGAGGGAATATGGGCATTTGGTCTAACCTGGATTAAATCCTCACACATACTTCTAATGCCAGCTAACCAGGGCCCAACCACAGGAGAGTCGGGTTTCGCCTTGCCTACGCCAACTTCTGGCCCAAAACGCAAATTGCTCGCCGTATAAACCAACTGTTTGGCAAGAGCTAAACGTTCATAATCATAACATCTGTTGTGCTTTAATTCGTGGATTTTTTCTATAAGGGCCAAAGCCTTATGTAGTGGTTTGGGGCTGATTGAGTTTGTAATAATCAACTTTTCTTGTTCGGGGCTGAGTGTCCGAAGCTCTATGGTCTCATCTTTATCCAGAGGTTGAAAGAGGGGGTCGTCATCAACGCCTTCCGACAAAAGTAGCTCTATTGTTTCTGATGCAACAATTTCTGCATGATCAATAAGAACATCGGGGTCTATATTCCAATCAGTTTTAACACTTGCAGCGAATTTGACAACGGGATTTGCCTCAATACCAATACTCTTTATCCCCTGTTTTTTACAGGCTACTAAAGTTGTGCCTGTGCCACAAAAGGGGTCTAAAACAGAACTTTTTTTACCGAGTTCAAAACGCGCAATATAATCCTTGACGAGATGTGGTGGATATGACAAAACAAAACGATACCAGTCGTTTATAGGACGGTCTTCAGGATAAAGTCTATTGAGTTCCTCGCCTTTATTTGTCTGCATCAAATATGGCATATTGTTTGTCCTTGCTCCGAGTGGTGTACAACTGCGACGACTCGACTGAGTTCGTTGAAGCCAGCAGTTCATCCGCTACATTTTGACCTTGTTCTCAATTCAATAATGCTACATGTTTGTGCATCCGTCAAGGTAGAAAAACGCATTGCCAGTTTAACACTCCTTTTACATCAATTTTTAAAATGTCACGTCCGATAATCGGTATTACGACCAGCTTTCTTTCTAAGAGTAAACAGCAATCGCTAAATCACGAGTATGTGATTGCGGTAGAACGCGCGGGTGGATGTCCTCTCATTCTGCCTATGACAGAGGAGCGGGAAACGCTCGCGCCACTGTTTGCCCTGCTCAACGGCCTGATTATTACGGGCGGTCCCGGCATTACGCAAGGTCTGATTGGCGAGTTGCCAAAAGACCTGCCCCCGGTTGCGCCCACGCGCTATGAAAATGATATTCGCGCTTTTGAATACGCGCAAAAAAAACAGATGCCCGTTTTGGGCATCTGCTATGGCATGCAATTTATCAATGCTCAATTTGGCGGCAGGATCTATGCCGATATTCAAATACAATGCGATGTCGATCCTCATTCACCCGGGCGCGCCGAAGATCCCGTTTATCACGCGGTTTCACTTGAGCCTAACTCCCATCTCTCGTCCATTCTGGGGAAGGCCGAATGTACGACCAATAGCTTTCACCTGCAAGGACTCGAGACAGTTGGAGGAGAACTCAATATAAGTGCCCGCAGTGAAGATCGAGTTATAGAAGGTATCGAAACGCCAGATGGTCGCATTATCGGCGTGCAATTTCACCCTGAAAAAATGCCGAATACGATCTTTGATCGCATCTTTGATCACTTGCTCACACAAGCTCAGGGCAGGTTCTAACCACCTGATACTACTGGATACCCCTCCTCTTTCCAATAGGTAATCCCGCCGATCATTTCTTTTACTGAGAATCCTAACGCACTTAATTTCACAGCGGCTTTTGTCGCGCCATTACACCCCGGTCCCCAGCAGTACACCACGAGCAATCGGTCTTTGGAGAACTCAGCCATTCGAGTTTCGGTCATATCATTGTGATCAATGTGAATGGCTCCAGCAGCGTGACCGTTGAGATAGTCTTCTTTACCCCGGACATCAATAAACTCAAAACTATCGATCCCATTTTCCATATCCGCATTCACATCAAATGGGTCGGTCTCACATCGCAACTTATACGAGAAGTATTCTTGTATCTTATCAGGTGAAGCAGGTGGTGTTTCACAAACGCGAGAAAAATCTGCCATTGCAACCTCCAGGAAAGGTGTAAAAAATTAAAGAAGCGCCTATTGTGTTATTTTTATATTTTAATCAAAATTTATTTTTTCGGCTATTTGCACTTTCCAAATCCTTCATTCAGAAATTCTGAACACAAATGGAACTCTATCATTTACGCACATTTATCGCGGTTGCCAACGAGCAAAACCTCACCCGTGCTGCACAAAAATTGTTTATCTCGCCTTCCTCGGTCAGTACACATATCAAAGCACTTGAGGAAGAACTCAATGTGGAACTGTTTATTCGCTCACCGAGGGGTATGCACCCTACCCGGGCAGGCGAATTTCTGAAACAAAAAGCTGAAAACGCACTTTGCACCGTAGAGGATTTTACACGCAGTGCCCGGGAATTTTGCGATCAACCTTCAGGATGTGTGCGATTTGGCATTAATATGCCTCCCGAATGGCTTCAAATTTCAACGCTTGTTAAAAATACAAATGCAAGATATCCACATATTACATTTGAGTTTATTTCTTCGGTTACTCAACGCATCACAGAAGCACTGGAAGATCACACCTTAGATGTTGGCTATATTTATGGCGTTCCCATATCTGATGCAGTCGAAACGTATGGTTTATTGAAGACTGAACTCGTTATTGCTGGTCCCGCGCGCTGGACTGACCAGATCGAGAGTGCGACATGGGAGACTCTGGCAAATCTGCCCTGGATATGCGATCCATATTACTGTCCGTT
Organism: Candidatus Latescibacterota bacterium; assembly: GCA_022822565.1. Taxonomy (GTDB): domain Bacteria; phylum Latescibacterota; class UBA2968; order UBA2968; family UBA2968; genus VXRD01. The sequence continues at coordinate 21,062 of JAJEAX010000107.1, read as the reverse complement.
TCAAGCTATTGCAGACAATATGTTTGCCGAACGCGGACTTACGTGTAACAAGGTTATGTCCATTAGCGATGATGCTACCCGATTGGAATTGATCAAGGGAGGTATTGGGATGTCGGTCATTGAAAAATGCCTTGCAGAAGAGTCTGATCAAATCGCTATAAAGGAAACAGAACCTTTCTTTTGCGATCTCAATTTTGCCTATCTTAAATCGCGTGCTGGAGAATCTCTCATTCGCGCGATTATCGTGCAGGTTACCGCACTCTGGTAGGCAGAATCTGAGCTTGTTATGGCGTGAAAAATAAAAAAACCAGACACTGCATTGTGTCTGGTTTTTGTTGTCGTATCTATCCGCTCTACCGACCGGGATAATCGTCAAAGTCTCGTGCGAGATCATCGCTGATCACTTCGGAGGCGTATAGAGGTGTATCGACTTCGACCAATTTGCCGTCGCCCCGCAGAATTTGATTGGGGGTTCGCATTTTTACCCGCGCTGGATATTTGGCGCGCAATACAGCGGTTTGCTTTTCGCGAAGGGCTTCCACTTCGTCAAAGTCAAATCCATCCAGTACTGCTTTTCGCAACGCTTTTAAGTCGGCGTTATCGGGATCATCTTTTAGCAAATTGCGTTGCTCGTCGGGATCGGTTTCCATATCGAAGGCGAGGTCTTCACAATCTCGAAATGCGATATACTTGTACTGTCTGGAGCGAATCATTCGAAACTCTGTGCCTTTGCCCCAGCGCGGATTTGTCGATTCGGTAATCACACCTGCACGGTTATCGAGTGCGGTATTCGTTTCTCCTTTTAATACATCCGTTAGATCCACCCCATCTATACTATCCGGACAATTCAGGTCCGCCAATCCGCAAAGTGTGGGGAAGAGGTCGGCGAGGCTTACGGGGGTGCGTATTTCTCGTGCATTCAGGCTACCGTTGCGGTGTTCGGGAAGGGAAAAGATAAAAGGCACGTGGGCGGCGGCTTCGTGCCATGTATTTTTCCACCATATCCCGTGTTCGCCCACCAGTTCTCCGTGATCAGATGTATATACAATGACTGTGTTATCCAAAAATCCATCGCGGTCGAGCAAGGCGAGAAAATCGCCCAAAATTTCGTCCAAAAAATCGACTGCTGCAAAATAAGCTGCGCGCGCTTTCATCATTTCATCTTCGGCAATCTCTTCGGTTCGAAATCCCTTGATCGCGCCCACAGTCATCGGATGGTCGGCACTATCGCCGGTACGGCGCACCCAGGGTGGTGTCACTCCTTCGGGATAATAGCGGTCGAAGAATCTCTTCGGCGCGGTTAGCGGGAAATGCGGGCGGCTAAATGACGTATAGACCAGCCAGGGCTTGTCGGGATTGGCATGGCGATGTTCGCGCAGCCATGTAAGCGATTCGCGCGCAATCATATTTTCTTGTAAGAGGGATTCGGGTACCTCGCTGATTCCCGCATCGACTGTGCGCGTCCGCAAGCCATCTTCTGTTTTGTCCAATGGATCGGGCTGGTGAGAACAGGGACCGCCAAAATCGCCATAGGGCCGCGCGCCAAATCCGGCGTGTTGCAAAGACCCGCCCAAATGCGTTTTGCCCACAACCGCTGTTTCATACCCATTGGCCTGAAAATGACTGCCAAAAGTTGGCAAGTCGGGATCTAAAATCGACCCATTGGACCACGCGCCACACCGATGTGGGTGCCGTCCTGTAAGCATCGAAATACGGCTTGGTGTACACAGAGGCATCTGACAATAGGCCGCGTCAAAATTGACACCCTGTGCGATCAAATCATCCAATGTGGGCGTGTGACAGGGTTCACCACCCCGCTCGCGGCTGCGCGCCGACAAAAAGCGAAAACTGTGTTCGTCACTGTGCAAAATCAGGATATTCGGACGTTCAGACATAAACCCTCCTTGATCAATCAGTTGTGGAATCGGATTAAACTAATGTCAAATGTGTAGTGTGTAAAGCGGTTCAGGCAACGCTCTGGGATTTTTTTTGCTGTACAATCAAGCCCGCGATGATCAACGTCAACCCGATATAAGTGGAGGGAAATATATCTTCTCCCACTAAAAAGTGGATAAAGACGAGAGATAAGAATGGGGATAAAAAAATCAAATTTCCGATTCGCGCGGTGTGATTAGTCAGCTTCATCGCCGATAACCACAGGACAAATGTGATGCCCATTTCAAATAATCCGACATAAATAGCGCCGAATAACCCCTGTATATTGATCTGGATATCTGAAAATACGATGCAGATTATTAGCACAAAAGGCAATGCAAAAACAAAATTCAAAAACATTCCCACAACCGGGTCTCGCGTATCTCGTTTGTTGAAGATCCAGTACAGTGCCCACAAAAAGCTGCTGAAAAGAGCCAGTCCCACTCCCAGGGGATTGGAAAATCTAAATCCCATTATATCGCCCCGGGTAGAAATCACAAATACGCCCGCATAACTCACCATCCCGCCAATCATATCCCACAGGGTCAATTTTTGTTTCAAAAGGGGAATGGACAACAGTGCCAGTGCTATCGCCCAGGTGTAATTCAGAGGTTGTGCTTCCTGCGCGGGTAGCAGGTCATAAGCGCGCAGCAACACCAGATAGTAGGCACATGGATTGAGCAATCCCAATCCGAGGGATTGCAAATACTGCCGTCGCGTACACAAAAAAATTGCCGACCATTTGCCCTGAACCACTATAATCAGGCCCAGAACAATGGACGACGCAAGTACAGCGTAGAACAAAAGTTGGATAGGATCTAAAACGCGCAGAGATAACTTAAATGCCGTGGCCGCTGTTGACCACAGAAAGACGGCAGAAATTGCGTAGATATATGCTTGTTTTGGGGGGGGCATAAGACGCAAGGGGGAGCTTACGTCATCTTGCGTCTTACGTCTCACGTCTTATTTCACCCTTCTTGCTGCTTTTGTCTGCGAAGAAATGTGGGATATTGCAGATCGTTCAGGGATACGGTGTCGATTTTGGATTTTTTCTCGGACTTTTCCTCGAATGTTTTCTCAAATGTTTTCTCTGGTTTTTCCTCGACTTTTTCCTCGACTTTTGCCTCTGTGTCTGCAGGCTCAGTATCCTCAGATTCAATTTTGCGTATAAAGGCGGGGATATCTGTGCTAACAGGAGGTTCGGGCGTGAATTTCGAGTAAGAAATGTTCGCATTTGGCTTCGGCGGTGAACCAGTATTAAAGCCCGTGGCAATAACTGTGACGCGCATTTCGTCCTCGAGGTTATCATCGAGCACCGTGCCCCATATAATATTGGCTTCGTGGCCCACGGCATCGGTAATGAGATTCACAGCTTTATCCATTTCAAACAGCTTCAGTTCACTGCTGGCCGAAATATTTACCAGCACTCCCTGAGCACCCGCAACAGATACATTGTCGAGCAATGGGCTATTCAATGCTTTTTCAGCTGCTGTAATCGCTCGATCTTCGCCAGAAGCTTCGGCTGTGCCCATCAGCGCATCGCCGCCAGCTTGCATTACCGTACGCACGTCATTAAAGTCGAGATTTACCTCGCCTGGTATGGTGATCAAATCGGAAATACCCCGCGTGGCCTGCAACAAAATATCATCGGCGATGAGAAATGCCTCTCTCATCGTTGTATCTTCTGAACTGATTTCCAAAAGCCGCTGATTGGGAATAATAATTACCGTATCTGCAGATCTTTTCAAGGAATCAATACCCGCTTGAGCATTGCGCATGCGCGGCATGCCTTCCATTCTGAATGGCAGGCTCACAATGCCCACAGTGAGCGCGCCTGCCTCGCGAGCAATTTCGGCGACGGTGGGCGCTGCACCCGTGCCCGTGCCGCCTCCCATGCCAGCAGTTACAAAAACCATATCGGAACTGGCCAATGCTTCGGCGACCTCGTCGCGATTTTCTTCAATGGCCTCTGCGCCAATTTCGGGATTGGCACCTGCACCCAACCCTTTTGTTACATCGCGCCCAATTTGAATGCAATTAGGTGCCTGTGAAAGTTCGAGATCTTGTTCGTCGGTGTTTATGGCAATAAACTCAACGCCCTGCAACCCCGACTCAATCATGCGATTGATTGCATTGCCACCTGACCCTCCGACGCCTACAACTCGGATTTTGGCCTGGCTATCGGCGTCAACAATCGAAAAAGTAACCATGAGAACCCCCTGTTGGAAACACAGTAGAAATTGATTATCAACGATTAGAGCACAACATTAGTAAAGATAGAAACTCTTTAAAAAAAATTTCGAACCCAGTTTTTCATACGACCAAAAATTGAATCAAAAAAATCGCCATCATCGGATATAAAATCGCGATTCTGGTGAAACAGACCAAATTGCACCAGTCCAACAGCGGTGGCATAGAGCGGTTCGCTCACGGCATTGGCCCGCCCCGTTATCCCTCGGGGTTTGCCAATAGTCACGGGCAAGTCAAAAATTTCTTTGGCCAGTTCAGCACAACCCTGGAGCATTGAACCTCCACCTGTGAGCACGATGCCCGCCCCCAGCAGATCGGCATACTCGGTGCGGTGAATCTCCTGATTTATATGTCCAAAAATTTCTTCCATACGCGCCTCAATAATCGCGGCCATTTTCGCCCGAGAGACCTCGCGAGAAGGTCGTCCAGCAACACCCGGCACATCGACCATATCGTTGGGCCTGACCAGTGACTGTAATGCACAGCCGCTTTCTCGCTTCATGGCTTCGGCTTGTTTCCATGGTGTTCGCAAACCAATAGCCATATCATTTGTCACATTTGTTCCCCCCAATCCCACAACGGCTGTATGGCGAATAGCACCGTCGTAGAACACCGCGAGGTCGGTCGTGCCACCCCCTACATCGACCAATGCCACGCCCATTTCCTCTTCGTCAGGCGTCAATACCGCGTAGCTCGAAGCAATGGGTTCAAGTACCAGATCCACCACTTCTACACCTGCGCGTCGGATACTTTTGCAGATATTCTGTGCTGAAGTCACAGCGCCGGTTACGATGTGTACATCGACTTCGAGTCTCACGCCCGACATGCCAATGGGATCTTTAATACCGGGCTGATCGTCAACCACAAAAGACTGCGGCAGCACGTGAACAATTTCCCTATCCATGGGAATAGATACCGCTTTGGCCGCTTCAATTGCGCGTTCTTCATCATTGGCCGTAATCTCGTTGTCCGGGCCCGACACGGCCACGACCGCCCGCGTATTCACGCTGCGAATATGATCGCCTGCAATGCCCGCATAAACAGCACCGATGTGCGTTCCCGACATTTCCTGAGCTTCTTCTATAGCTGTGCGGATAGATTGCACGGTCTTTTCCACATTAATCACCACACCGCGCTTGAGGCCCTGAGAGGGGCTACTGCCCAATCCCGTGATTTTGAGCGTGCCATCATCCTCTACTTCAGCTACAACAACACAGATCTTAGTGGAGCCAATATCGAGTCCAACAATCCGATCCATCGTGTGGGTCCCTTTCACTAATGAACTACTACCGCCTTCCCACGATTACTTGATCCCGATAGCGCAGGTCAATATACGCGAGATCTGTGCCAGGTCCAGATGAGGTCTGGGTGTAGGCTCGGAAATTCCGAATCTGCTTTTCGGGGTTTTCAAAACGCATTTTGAGAGCCAGATCATCGGCCACCAGATAAACCGTAGCAGAATGGGGAGTGTCTGTGCAAATTTCTGATATTTCGCGCCAAAATGCCGGCGTGCGGATTTGCAATTCCGTCACAAATTCCGCCAGAGCAATTGCCCAGGAGCTATTCTTATCCCTTTGCAAATCAACACCTGTCAGAATGGGCAAATCCACCTGCGCAGCAGGGGGCAGGGGAAAAATTTTACCGGATTCATCCAGCCCCATCAAACCGTTGTGCGTGTTCAACAGCCCAACAGGGTGGCGTTCCTCGATGCTAATGACCAGTGTTGCGGGTGGTTCTCTATGTAGCAACACTTTTTTAACCACGGGGTGTTGTGCCACGCGTTCCGTTACAGATGTTATATCACAGGCAAAAAGATTTGTGCCCACCTGCAATTGTGAAAGCGTCACGATTGCAGCTTCAGACATCATGGAGTTGCCCTGGACTCGGATATGTGTCATGAGAAAGAAATCTGAATCTGCCAGAGATGAATAGGCATTTTGAATGCCCACAACCAGCAGGCTCATCAGCGTCATAACAATTACCCAGCGCGCGAGCTTTCGCGGGCTCTTCTGCGGCGTAGGGGTTGTGTCCAGGGTCATGTTTACCGCGTCCGGTATATTTTTAGACCTGTGAGATATGTAGATTGGTTTATATTCCGACATAAAATCCTCCTAAAAAAAGTAAGTTCATCATTCACCTAATATTCCTACTTCTGTCTCTAATTCAATTTTGTGAACCTGAAAAACGCGCTTTTGAACCCGTGCGATCAGCGCGAGCACATCTTCGGTGGAATGCCCGCCGAGGTTGACCATAAAATTGGCGTGTATATCCGAAACTTTCACTGCCCCTATCGCCATCCCTTTGCATCCGGCACTGTCGATAAGTGCGCCAGCAGAATGCCCTGGTGGATTCTTAAAAATACACCCTGAACTGCGGTTTGACAGCGGTTGCGTGCTCTTGCGCTCTGTCAGCATGCGATCCATCTCGGCGGCAATGGTTTTGGGATCGCCTTCTGCAAGTCGAAATCCGGCTTCGACAATGAGCAGATCATCGGGCAAGTCAGTGTGTCGATATCCAAAAGAGATGTCGGATTGATCGAGGTAAATTTCTCGACTCGTTCTGAGATCAATACCGCGCAACCAGTTTACACAATCCATCGTTTCGCCGCCCCAGGCCCCGGCATTGCCCCATATTGCGCCGCCGATGGTGCCGGGAATTCCGCATCCAAATTCCAATCCCGTTTTGCCTGCCCGCTGGCATTGCCGAGATACCACCTGAGTGCTTGCACCCGCCTGTATGACACCTTCGTCATCTCCAATCTCAATGCGTCGCGCGCCCGTTGTAAGTGAAATGACCAGACCGCGGAATCCGCTGTCGCGCACGAGCGTATTGGTTCCTCCGCCCAGCGGAAAAATAGGAAGCCCGGCGTCTTTGATCAGGGGGACAGCAATGGCCAGATCACCGAGATCGGCAGGTGAAAAAAAGAGGTCCGCTGCACCGCCTAACCCAAATGTCGTGTGTTTGGCGAGGGATTCATCGCGCTTGAGCTTGCCCCGACATTGGCGTTGAATCTCTCTCGCGAGCAAATCGCGTCGTGCGTCGTACATTGCCTTATATTTCTCTAAGGGTTTGGTAAATATCGCGGGCAACTGTTTCAATATCTCCAGCACCCATAACCAGGAGCAGGTCGCCAGCGTGTAAGTCGTTTAACAATGCCGATTTTAGATCATTTAACGCGGGTGCGTAATTTGCGCCGGGAATCTGATTGGCAAGCCACTTTCCATCAACACCCGCAATGGGTTCTTCTCGCGCGGGATAAATATCGGTGATCCACACGCGATCGGCGCGTTGTAGCACCCGGGCAAAATCGGGCGCAAAATCTCGCGTGCGGGTGTACAAATGCGGTTGAAAAGCGGCCACAAGGCGACCAGACCATCCCGCCCGCGCAGCCTGAATAGTGGCGGCAATTTCTGTGGGGTGATGAGCGTAATCATCAACCACCGCGATACCCTGTGCTTTGCCGAGTATTTCAAACCGACGCTGAACACCTCGAAATGCTTCTATACCACTGCAAATTTCTTCCCAATTGAGGCCGACATACACGCCAACTCCAAGTGCTGATAGGGCATTGGTCACATTGTGTTTGCCCGGCACTTGAAGGCGCGTGCGCCCCAACCGCTTATTTTTTTCAAATACGTCAAAGGCCACCCCAAAACCGTCTTGTTCAATGCTTGTTGCGCGAAGATCGCCGCCTGTCAAGCCATAGGTCATTTTTTTGTATCGCCTATCGAGATTGAGCAGGCGTATCTCGGGAGAATCGGCACACAACACAGCGCAGCCATCGTTGGGTAGGGTATTGACAAATTGTTCAAAAGTCGCGCGAATGTCGTTCATATCTTCGTAGCAGTCGAGGTGATCGGCTTCCAGTGCTGTCACCACGGCAATTTTGGGTTTTAATGTCAAAAAAGAGCGATCGTATTCGTCGGCTTCTACCACCCAGAGCGCGCCATTGCCAATGTGCAACGCGGTTTCCCAGCCGGAAATAATCCCACCCACAAGAGCCGTTGGATCATGGCCTGCGGCGATGAGCATGGTCGAGATCATTGCCGTTGTGGTGGTCTTGCCATGCGTACCCGCCACGCATATCGCGGGATGTGGGTTCACAAGTTGACCGAGTAATTCTGCACGGCGCAACAGAGGGATGCCGTTTTCTCGCGCCGCTTTTCTTTCGGGATTCTCATAATCCGTCGCCGATGTATAAACGACGCAGTCGGCTCCAGCAGTGGCACTGCGCGCATGTCCAATGCGCACGGGGATACCGAGTTGTTCCAAACGCCGGATGAGCGGCGAGTCCTGCCGGTCAGAACCCGAAATGAGGCATCCTCGTGCGGCGAGCAATTCGGCCAACGCACTCATGCTTATGCCGCCAATGCCGATAAAATGCACCCGGGTTCCAGCGTCGAATGAAACCATTTTGAAATCGTTCAACGTCGAGGAGTGATGAGGTGGTGTCGTCTGTACATCGCATGCCGGGGACTGGTTTGCGATGCAGCAGGTGAGCGACGGGTTTTGTTTCGAGTAATCGCCCGTCCAATGCCAATGAGCACACCTGTCGCGGAGAGTGTAAACATCAAGGATGAACCACCATAGCTGATAAAGGGAAGGGGAAGTCCCGTGACAGGCAGCAATCCGGTAGCCACACCCATGTTGATCAGAGCGTAAGTCAGAGTCATAATGGTAATGCCAGAAGCGAATAAAAAACCAAAGGTATCAGGGGCTGTGCGAGCAATGCGAAATCCGCACCGACCAAAAATTAAAAACAAAATTAAAACGAGCAGGGTGCCCCACAAACCGAGTTCTTCACCAACAATGCTAAATACAAAATCGGTATGGGGCTCGGGTAAAAAGAAATATTTTTGCTGGCCCTGCCCCAGGCCCGTGCCCCAAAACCCACCACTTCCCAGAGCGAGAAGGGATTGCGCGAGGTGATAGCCCGTATTTTGCACATCGTCGCTGGGAAATAGAAAGGTCATCACGCGCTCGCGGCGATACCCAAAAACAAAAACAATCACATACAGAATAGGCAAAAGACCTGCGAATGTCACCATAAGGTGTCGCAACCGCACACCGCCGAGGAAGAGCATCAATGCACAGGTTAGCCCAATCGCCATCGCCGTCCCTAAATCGGGTTGTATCAAAATCATTACCATTGCCGTGCCGATTACCACGGCATGCGGTAAAAAGCCCGATTTGAAACTTTCAATTACATCCTGGCGGCGCGTCAGGGAATCGGCCAGGTAAAGCACAAGCACCACGCGCATCAGGTCGGCGGGTTGGAATTGTCCACCAGGCAATGGTATCCATCGATATGCACCTCGCACTTTGCCAATGCCAAATAGCTTGAGGATGAGCACCACGAGCAAAAAACCAAAAGCTATCATTAGCATCAAACGCGCCTGTTTGCGCCAGACGCGATAGTCTATGTGAATCAGCAGAACCATCACAACCAAACTGATGGCCATGCGAATGGCCCAGCGGTTGAGAAAAAAATTGCTGTTGTCAAATCGCAGTTGCGCCAATCCTGAACTGGCACTATACACCATCACCGTGCCAAAGCCCACCAGCATAACCACAATGAGCAGCAGCAAAATCCAGGTTCGATCCTCTCTTTGTTCACTTGTCAGTGTCATAGTATAAAAGCAATAAAAGGATAGGGACTGGAAGCTAAAAGCTGATAGCTGTTCCACCCTGCATTTCAAATCCCAGTGCTGTAACTATTCTTTCCATTGCAATGCCGCGTGATCCCTTGATGAGCACCAGGTCTCCAGGTTTCAAATAAGCCTGCAATGCTCCGGTTAACGCATCTCGGTCTGCATAAGCCCACGCCTGATCTATACCTGCTTCGCGCCCCCCTTCAACAACCACCTCCGCCAGATCGCCCAGCGCGAAAAGTGCGTCAATTTGTCGATTGCCCACTTCCCGTCCCAATTCCCGATGTGCGTCGTAGGTCATTGCTCCCAATTCGCGCATATCGCCCACTACTGCAATCCGCCGACCATCCACCTCAATTTGCGATAAGGTCTCAAGCGCCGCCCGCATCGATGCGGGATTGGCGTTGTAAGTGTCGTTGATCATGCGAATCCCATTGTGTTCCAGCACCTGACTTCTCAATTCGGTCAACGTGAAATTTTCAAGTGCTTTTGCCGCATCTTGTAGGGGCACATTGAGTGCCCAACCTGCCGTTGCGGCCATCAGCGCGTTATACACATTGTGCTTGCCCGGAATTGACAGGTGAAAATAATGGCCCTGTAGAGAGAAATGACTAAAACCCTTCTGATCTAGTTTGAGTCCCTCCCCACGAAATTGACATATCCGTTCGATGCCAATGCCCAGGAGTCTCCCCTTAACTTTTGCTGTCTCCTTGGACAAAAACAGGTCATCGAGATTCAAGATAGTCATAGAAGACTCGTCTAGATATTCCAGAAGTTCCCCTTTGGCTTTTGCCACACCCTCTACAGAGCCGAAAAACTCGATATGTGCTGGTCCGATATTGGTTATCATGCCGATGGTCGGTTGTGCAATTTTGCACAGATAGTGCATGCCATCGCGTTCGCTAATGCCCATTTCAATAACTGCGACATCGCAATGTGCCGACAGGTCGAATAAGGTGAGCGGTACGCCCAGTCTGTTATTGAGATTTCCCTTTGTCGCCAAAACCCGATACCGCGTGCTCAAAACAGCAGCGACCATATCCTTAGTTGTAGTTTTGCCACTGCTACCCGTAATACCAATAACGGGTATGTCGAAACGCCTGCGATAAGACCGCGCCAGATCGCCCAGAGCCAAATCGGGAGCATCGACAGCGATCAGTGCTTGCTGCTGCGATTCTCGATCGCCTGATCTCGTGACTACCGCAGCACAGGCTCCTCTGGCAAATGCAGCGTCCAAAAATTGGTGACCATCGACCTTTTCGCCGGGCAATGCAAAGAAAATTTCGCCCGGTTTGAGCGTCCTTGTATCAATACTGACCCCTGTTGGTACAATAGCGGAAGGATCATTCTTTCCAATCCAATGACCATGGGTCGATTCAATTACATCTGATAGTGTTAACCCTTCCATATAACCCATCACCCCACTTTGCACTTGAGTATTTCCCGTGCAACTTCCCGATCGTCAAAAGGGGTTTTAATCCCATTGATTTCCTGATAATTTTCGTGCCCCTTACCCGCAATGAGCACGAGGTCGCCTGCCCGCGCTTTTGCAATGGCTTTTTCAATTGCCCGCCGGCGATTGGGTTCAACGATGTGCGGAGCATCGCCCAGGCCGGGCAAAATATCGGCAATGATGGCATCGGGGTCTTCGGTGCGTGGATTATCTGATGTCACCACAGATAGATCGGCCAACTTTGCAGACAAGTCGCCCATCACAGGTCGCTTGCCCTTATCGCGATCCCCACCGCAACCAAATACGCAAATCAATTGCCCGCGGGCATAAGTGCGTGCGGTTTGAAGCACATTTTTCAGGCCATCTGGGGCGTGTGCATAATCGACAAATACCCCAAAATTTTGTCCGCAATCAATGCCTTCAAAACGGCCTGGAATTCGAATCTCACGCAAAGCCTCTGCAATGATATCAGGTTCGACCTCCAACGCGAGGCCAGCGGTGACAGCCGCAGTGGCATTGTATAATTGAAAATCACCTTGAAGTGCCAGTTCCAAATCTATTTTTCCTCGCGGCGTTTGCAAGCAAAGTCGCGTACCGCCCTGCGAAGTGCTACCCTCTAAAATGCGCACTGTCGCATCTTCTAATCGCCCATAGCTCAACAAGTGTGCCGAACATTTTTGCATCAATATTTTCGATGCCGCGTCGTCTGTATTGACGACTGCATAAGCATCCGATCTGAGATTGTCAAAGAGCTGTGCCTTGGCAGCTAAATAGGCGCCAGGTGTATTGTGATAATCCAGATGATCGCGCGTCAGGTTGGTAAATACTGCAACTTCGTAATCAATGCCCAACACGCGGTTTTGCGCCAGCCCGTGTGAGGTCACTTCCATCACGGCTGACCGGCAATTCGCATCGACCATAGCGCGAAACATGCGGTGTAAGTCGTGAGCCTGCGGCGTAGAATTATGCGATATTTCGCGTGTTGTGCCCAGGTCGTGCTCAATAGTTCCAATCAAACCCGGCGCCAAACCAGCTGCATCGAGCACAGCGCGAATGAGATAAACAGTCGAGGTTTTGCCATTGGTGCCCGTAACACCGATCATTTTCAACTGTTTACTCGGCTTGTTGTAAAAGCGGTGGGCAATATGTGCAAGTGCGCGGTGCGTGTTGGTCGTTTTAACAAAAGCCGTATCTCCTACATCGACCTCGCGTTCGGCAACAACGGCTCGAGCACCGGCCTGAACTGCCTGAAAAATAAACGGATGCCGATCTTCAATGTCGCCATCGCCACTGAGCGCGACAAATATATCGCCTTCTTTGACGTGTCCCGAATGGGTTGCAATACCCCCGATATTGGGATTATTTCCACGCGTCCTCACGACATCTGGCACGTCAGATAGCAGTTTTCTCAGGCGCATATCTCAGCTTTCTCGTTTGCATTCGACCGTACATAATGTTCCCGGTTTTACGGGTACACCCGGTTCGGGCGACTGTGCGATCACCCGCCCACTACCCGAAACTTTGATCTGAAACCCCAGCTGTGTCAATTGTGCAACCGCCTGCCGCACGGGTGCTCCGCGTACATCGGGCATGTAGAGCGAGTCTGAACCTTGGGCCTCTGTGCGGTAATCGGGAGTGGCAATAGGCGCAGACCCCAAAAACAACGAGACATTATTTTCTTTAATGTCGATATGTTGTCCAACAACTCGGTCTCCCTCGCCCGCAATTTGATAGGTCATTCCCAGACGTTTCAGAGCATCTGTTGCAGCTTTCCGCGAAAGACCCACCAGATGAATATCGGCACGTGGCGGCGGAGGTGGTTGTTCTTCGAGCAGGGGAGCACTGTGGCGCAAAGGAGCTTGCCGCAGACTCAAAATTCGCTGCACAATACGTTTAAAAACAGGTGCCGCAACCAGACTTGCCCAGTGGATCCGTTTGGGACTATCTATGGCTACCAGACACAGCAGTTCGGGGCGTTCGACGGGCAAAAAACCCAAAAAATACGGAATGTAGCGATTTGGGTCATATCCGCGTTGTCCTTCTTTCACTTGCTGAGCTGTTCCGGTTTTTCCCGCAACGCGGAAACCGGGTATGCTCGCATTTTTTCCGGTGCCTTGCTTGACAACGCCCTCGAGAAAACTGGTAAGAGTACGCGCTGTTTCGGGCGATATCACCTGTCGAATAGGTCTGCGCGATCCTTCTTCCGTTGTGGAATCCCTACGAGAAGCTCTTAAGAAAATACGCGGCGTCATCAATCGTCCCCCATTGGCAATCGCGCTATAAGCAGCGGCGACCTGGAGGGTGGTCACTGCGATCTCTTGCCCAATGGAAAGGGTTTCCAATGATCGTGCCGACCATTTATCTGGATGGCGAAGTTGACCGCCGACTTCGCCCGGCAAATCCACACCTGTTTTGGCACCAAAGCCAAATAAGCGCATCTGGCGATATAAGGGACCTTTTTCCACTTTACGTGCGATTTTAGCCGTGCCAATATTGCTCGATTCTTCCATCACCTCTCGCACGGTCAGCCAGCCACTGGGATGTGAGTCTCGAAGTATTTTGCCACCAGCGATACGCATTCTGCCATTTTCACAGAAAATTTTATCTTCTGGCTCAACCAAACCGGCTTCGAGCGCGGCGGCAAATGCTACGACCTTAAAGGTCGATCCCGGCTCGAACTGATCGGTCACTGTCCGATTGCGCCGTATCCAGAGTTCTGATTTTGAAAAATCATTTGGGTCGTAAAAGGGTGCGTTTGCCAGTGCTAAAATTTCGCCCGTATGGGGTTCCATCACAATGGCAATGCCGCTTTTAGCATCGAATTTCTGCATGCCTTTTAGCAACTCTTCTTCTGCAATGGCCTGATAATCGGCATCGATGGTGAGGGTAATATCATCGCCATTTTTAGGCATCTGCCGAACTGCACCGAGTGTGCTGAGCATCTGACCTCTCGCGTCAACGCGTGCGGATAACTCACCTGGTTCACCTCTCAAGATTGGATCAAAAGCGCGTTCAATGCCTTCAATTCCCAAACCATCGGTATCGGTATATCCCAATACCTGACCCGCCAGAGTCCCCATGGGATAATTGCGTCGCATCTCGACAATGCGCCCGATACTTTCTGGCAATCCGGTGGGAGCATCGATGACCTGACGGGCGAGCCATACGAAGGAGCGCGATTGATCAACCTTTTTCAGGAGAGTTGCTTCATCGTGCCCAGATTGTCGAGAGAATCGAACGGCGAGCGCGCGCAGGCTATCTCTATCGGATATTTGATTGAGAAAGAACGATTGGGATTCGAGGCTTGTCGCCAGCACTCGGCCGCGTCGGTCAAAAATGCGCCCTCTCTCTGCGAGCAAAACCCGCTTCTTGACATGCTGACTGCGCGCCTGGTCTGTGTATGCCTCTACAGACCAGACCTGTAGGGAAACCAGCCGAAACGCCAAAAGTAGCGCGAATCCTATACCGAAAAGCGCGATTATTCTTAAGCGAATATTCATTACCGACTCAAATATAAATTTTTCGGTGGATCACTTGGAAACACCATGCCCAATTTTCGAACGGCAATATCGCGAATGCGACTGCTCTGCTTTAAACTCGCTGTACGTGCCAGGAGTCGTTCTTGCTGGTGCAAGAGGTTTTTTTGCTCTGCACGCAGCCGATCAATTTCACGCCCCTGATTCAGAGTTTCCACATGTCCCCACATATAAATCAGCAATCCCGAAACGAGGAGAATCACCGATAAAAAACCAGAGCGATAAATTCCCCAGGGCGGGCGCGGTTCTGAAGTCACGACAGAGGTCCTCGGTGGCATAACCAGGGCTGAGCGGAAACACCGAGGCGTTGCGCCACGCGAAGTGTTGCGCTGCGTGCCCGTGGATTTTGGGCGATTTCCGCCCGATTTGGTCGAATGGCTCGCTTTCCCGGCAAGGTCAATACGGGCAGGCGATCACAGGCACATATAGGCAGATTAACAGGCCCAATACAATCGCGCGTACCCAGTTCAAAAACCCGTTTGACAGCGCGGTGTTCCAGCGAATGGTAAGTCAAGACGCCAATGCGCCCACCGGGTTTGAGCAGATCAATAGCTGTTTGGAGCGCGTCTTCAAGATGTGTCAATTCATCGTTCACTTCAATGCGAAGCGCTTGAAATACCCGCGCAAGCGTCTTTTGTTTTCGAGGCCCATAGCTGTACCGCGCAATTACATCGGCCAGATCATCTGTATAATTGAGAGGTCTGTTTTCACAGATTGCTCGGGCGATGCGGGCAGCAGCGCGTTCTTCACCATAAGTTTTGATGATGCGGGCCAAATCTTCCTGCGAATACGAATTGACCACCTCGTGTGCCGTGCATTTTGCATCGGGTCCCATACGCATATCGAGTGTCCCGCGCTGTTGAAAACTGAATCCCCGGTCGGCATTGTCAATCTGGTGAGATGAAAGACCCAGATCGAATAAAATGCCCGTGATTGTCGCGAGGCTCTGTGCAGCCAAAATATGTCGGAGGTTCCAAAACGGTGCCTGTACAGTATAGACGCGATCTTTAAATGGGATCAGGCGTTTTGTCGCGACTTCGATGGCTTTGGGATCGCGGTCAATGCCGATCAATTTGCCATCAGGCCCCAGATGCTTGAGCACAATTTCAGCGTGTCCACCTCCGCCCAAGGTGGCATCGACATAAATTCCATTGGGATCGGTTATGAGATATTTTGACACATCTGGCCCCAAAATCGGGACGTGATACTCTGGGGCCTTGTGATGCATAACTTGTTGTTTTTAATTTAATTGACGAGTGGCTGAATATTTATTCCGAATATTTATTCCGAATTTTAGAATATTCTTTACCATTCTAATTTTTCTGCTATGGCTTCTATATCGACGTCGTTTTGAACTTCGTTATATTTATCGGGATCCCAAATTTCAATACAATCCACAACGCCTGTCAGCGTTGCGCGATCTGTAATACCGACCAAATCCAGATGCTTTCGCGGGATCAATGCGCGCCCCTGGCGGTCGAGCTTTACCTCATATGCACGCCCCGCCATTGCCCTAACTAATTGTCTTTCATAGCGTTGTGAGTGTCCCATGCCGCGAAGTTGATCCATGCGCCGCCGCCATTCATAAGGATCAAATGCCATCAAATAGTCATCAAACAACTTCGTGACGATAATGGAACTTACGCCATTGGGCAGTGCGTTCCGCAATGGTGCAGGGACAATTAAGCGGCCCTTAGCATCCAGGGGGATATTTTCAAATTCGCCAAAAAATGTGGGGCGATTATCGGACATCTGAGAAGCCTGAGGGAGATAAATTATTATTTAACAAGGTGATATACTAAAAATTAATAATCCACCACAATCCACCACAATATGACACTTGGCTTAACTTAGTAATTCGCGTTTCAAAAGTCAATTGTTTTATATGGAAAAAATAAGTTATTTATATGTACGTATTATTACGGGATATTTTGAAGGTGTTACGGCAGGGCTGCCGTGCGATTTTTCCTGGAACTCTATTATGAAAAAACTGCTCCTCTGGTGCCTTTTGCTCAGTGCGGTTGGATGCGCAATCGCTCCATCGTCAAAGCTATCAGATAAGAAATTTATCGAGATATTTTCAGATGCTATGGAACTTCACCGTCGTTATGTACACGCGCCCGACTCGCTGATAGTGGAACGAAAAAAATTGCTCAAAGGCCATGGCATCACACAAGCCGATATTGAGAAATTTCTCAAAGACCGTCGGGATCATCCCGAAAAATGGGATGCACTCATTGCCCTGATTCAGCAGCGATTTGGCGAGGCAGCAGAGCGTGAGATGAAGACATTACAAAAGACGAAAAAGAAAGGTGAGAAGTGAGGAGGGTCGGTTGCAAATAAAAAAATCCCCCGCAAAAAATGTGGGGGACTTTTTTTATGAGGTGAGCTGGAGCTTTAGTTTCCAAACCATCCGGAAATGCGTCCGATATCGTTGAAGGTTACGTAAATAATCAGGAAGAGTAGAAATGCAAATCCGGCTTGCTGGAGCCAGGCTTTGTGTCGCGCAGATAAATCTCGGCGGATAATGCCTTCTATTGTGAGAATGGTGAGATGGCCTCCATCGAGCATGGGAATGGGTAGCAGATTGAGTACGCCCAGGTTAATGCTGAGCATGGCCATAAACCAAAGTAGAAATGAAAAGCCGCGCTCAGCACTTTGTCCCACCAGTTGGAAAATCCCCACAGGGCCAGCCAAATTCTTGCTGGATTGTTCCCCAGTAACGATGCCTTTGACAAATCCAAAAATGGCTGTTGATAAATTGATGGTTTGTGTTGCACTGCGGCGCACGGCCTTAAAAAAGGAAATGGGATTGCGTTTTGAAGCCGGATTAATGCCAATGCGCCCCACGGTTTCACCATTAAAAGTTTGAGAAGCGGGAATAATCTGCGCCGTCATCTCCTCACCATTGCGCTGCCAGGTCAATGAGATTTCCGCACCGGGTTGTGCAGTAATCTCGCGGCTCATCTCCCACCACATCGTCATCGGGACACCATTGACCGATGTAATTACATCGCCTGGTTGCAGGCCAATTTCTGCGGCCGGCATTCCGGGCATTACGGCTCCGACCTCTGTGGTCATATAATATCCCAACCCCAGGCCTTCGCGGGGGAATGAGGTCAAATCGACAGAAATCTCGAATCGCTCAGTTCTATCTGTTTGGTAGGTAGGGATGCGTTCAATTTCAACCGGCACGACATCACCGGCGTGAAGGAGAAACGCATCTGACATTTCTTCCCAGTCATTTACCGCTGTATTTCCAATGGTCAAAATGCGGTCTCCTGGCCTTAGCCCTGCCGTGTAAAAGGGGGAATTTGTCTGCACCTCACCCACGCGCGAATCGTCCAAAAATGCGTCTTCACCCGCCGCCATAAGCAGCGTCAACAACAGCAAAAAGCCCAACAAAAAGTTCATTGCCGGACCAGCGATGAGCACTGCCATTTGAATCCAGCGCGGCTTCGACTGAAATTCCCAGGGTTTCCCCTTGCCTTCTTCGGGAGCAAAATCGTCCATGCCAGCCATCTTGACATATCCCCCTAATGGCAACCACGAGAGGCAGTATTCGGTCTCGCCAATTTTAATGCCCACGGCTTTGGGCGGAAAGCCAAGTGAAAATGTTTCAACTCTGATACCCGATTTTTTAGCGACTAAAAAATGTCCGAGTTCGTGAACAAAAACCAGTACGCCCAGGACAAAAAAGAAGTAAAGAAGATCAGCGATCACGGGAAACCTCGTTTCTATGATTCAAGTGAACAAATCAGCTCATTTGCACGGACTCGCCCCCAGCGGTCTGTGTCAAAGATCGCCTCGAGGGTATCTTCAGATGCCTCGTGTTCGTCAAGGGTTTGTGCAATCACACGAGGGATATCGAGAAATCCGATGCGGCCATCGAGAAAAGCATACACGGCGACTTCATTGGCAGCGTTGAGTGCAGCGGGCGCAGTTCCGCCCTGTTCTACGGCCTGATATGCCAATTGAAGACAGGGAAATCGGTCGGTATCGGGCTGAAAAAAACTCAATGTGCCGACCTTTGTCAGATCTAGGCGTTCAATCTGTGTGGGCAGCTTTTCGGGGTGTACCAGAGCCTGGTGAATGGGCAACTGCATATCGGGTGTACTCAGGTGCGCCATCATGCCGCCATCCACGTATTCGATAAGACAATGCACAATAGACTGCCGATGAATAATCACATCGATTTTCGAGATCGGCAAATCGAGAAACCATTGCGCTTCGATCACTTCAAAGCCTTTATTCATCAATGTAGCGGAGTCAATCGTAATTTTTGGTCCCATCTGCCAGGTGGGATGATTGAGTGCCTGGCCGCGTGAAACACTCGCCATTTGCTTTTGCGTATAGTCAAAAAAAGGACCGCCCGAGGCGGGCAGTAAAATGCGTTTGACCTCGTCTCGGTTCGTCTCTTGCAACGATTGCCACAGAGGCGTTGTCTCACTGTCGATTGGCAATAATGTGGCGCCGGTCTGTTTGGCCCATGCAGTTACCAGATGCCCTGCGACAACCAGTGTCTCTTTATTGGCAATTGCCACATCTTTGCCCGCGCGTACAGCAGATAGCGTAGGGCGCAGTCCCACGCCTGCCGCCAGGCCGTTAATGACCAGATCGACATCGGGATCGACAGACAGGTCCTGCAAGCCCGCGCTGCCTTCGAGCACTTCAATGTCCAGTGGGGCAAGACGCGCCTGCACCTCTTTTGCCCCCTGGGCAATACAAACGCGCTTAGGGCGCCAGTGCTCGGCTTGTTCACACAGCAACTCGGCATTGCGTCCGGCACATAAACTCACCAGTTCAAATCGGTCGGATAGGCTATTCAGAACATGCAGCGTGTTTGTGCCGATAGAGCCTGTGGATCCGAGAAGGGCAACGCGTTTTGTCATAAAAATCAGTCCAACACCGGTGAGGTATGAAGATAACCGGCTACTATTTGAAAATAAAGATAAACGAGTGGAAAAACAAAAAAAGCACTGTCAAAGCGATCCAGCACGCCACCGTGCCCGGGGATCAGTTCCGACGTATCTTTGACGTCCATATCTCGTTTAATCATGGATTCAACGAGATCTCCCAAAGATGCCCCAATGCCAATGAGAAGGCCGAGAATGAGGCTTTGGGTTATATTAAATAATTCGAGTATCTGCGCGCCAAGTCCCATGATGAGAAGCGCGGATAGAAGACCGCCGATGAATCCGGCTTCGGTCTTTGCCGCGCTGATTGTGGGAAAGGGGTGCCATCGGCCAAACCACCGTCCAAAAAAATAGGCCATTGTATCATTGGCCCAAATCCCCAGTAAGATGAGAACGGCAACTTGCCCCTGTTCTGACGCACCAAAGGGCAATGAGTTTCTCACTATGAGAACAAAACTGCCCAAAAAACCGACGTAAAGCACACCTAAAAGCGTGCCTCCTGCATTGAGCAGGCGATAGCCTGTGGTGTTTCGAAACAGGGCCACGCAAAACATTAATAGCAATAATACGAGAAAAAAAAATGTGAAAGCATTTGGCCCAATAACATAAGCTACAACACACCAGGAGAGAGATATAACAATGCCAAATCCCGTCCAGGGGTGCAGCCCTTTCTGAGATAGCATGCGATAAAATTCCCAGGTGCCTATAGAGACCACACCGCACCACATTATAAATAGCCAATAGTCACCCAACCAGAATAAAACCACCAAAACTGGACCAAAAACGGCTGCTGCCAATACGCGCTGAATTAGATTGGACCTTGCCACAAGTCCTCCGAAGACCCATTGGTTTTGCTTGCGAGCGTTTCATCGCGCACTTGAAGTCCTGTTTTGCCAAATCGCCGTTCTCGATTTTGATAACTGTGGATGGCGTCGTAGAGGTGCTCGCGCTTAAAATCGGGCCACAGCACATCTGTAAACCAGAACTCTGTATAAGCACACTGCCAGAGCATAAAATTACTCAAGCGAACTTCGCCACTGGTGCGAATCAACAAATCGGGGTCGGGCAAATTACCCGTATAAAGGCGTTTGGAAAATAAATCGGTATCAATAGCGTCTGGTGAAATGCGTCCCTGTGCGATATCGACAGCAATGTTTTGCACGGCTTGAAGTATATCGCTTTTGCCGTCGTAGCTCAATGCGAGATTAAGCGTAAGTCCCGTATTATTAGCCGTTTCGCGAATGGCATTTTTAAGTGCTTTACGCGAGTGCTTGACCAGCCGCTCCATGTCGCCGGTTGCAATGAGACGCACATTGTTTTC
>JAJEAX010000152.1 GCA_022822565.1 Candidatus Latescibacterota bacterium | reverse complement strand
CCCGATTTGATGGCGGTCGATGTGGTAACAGATCCTTCGGTGCATCACACGGTGGTGTGTGAGGCTCTGGACCTGGGGTTGCATGTGCTGGTTGAAAAACCTATGGCTATTTCTGTAAAAGCGTGCCATGCTATGAATGAGGCGGCGGAGCGCAACGGGCGAAAACTGTCGGTTGCTGAAAATTATCGGCGCGATCCTTCGGCGCGGTTAACGCGCCATTTGTTGGATACCGGGCGGATCGGAACGCCTTATATGGCGACGTTTCACGCCATGCGCGGTGGTAATGAAATTTTTATCACGCCCTGGCGGCATTTGAAAGATCGCGGGGGGCCGTTGATCGATATGGGAGTACACTATACGGATCTGATTCGATATCAACTCGGCGATGTGGTTGAGGTGTATGGCGATGCGCGCCTGGTGGAGCCAGTGCGCAAAAAACAACAGTCCATTGGTGATCGGTATGAATTTTATCAGCAGCGTTTTCGCGCGATGCCCAGCGAGGTTCCCGCTACGGCAGAAGATACGGCGATGGCGATGATGAAGATGGAGAGCGGCGTGATGGTGAGTTTTATTGTGGGCATTGGGGGACATGGTGCATGCCGCAGTCAGTTGATTTTAGGCGATAAAGGGTGTTTGCAGAGCTACGGCAGCCGCGGGAGTCAGGCGATATGGCAATCGGCAGACGGCGAGGTGAGAGATCAGAATGCGATTCTGAGCGCTGTTGACGATTTTGAATTGCATCCTCTCTTAGGTCATTTTTTTCCTACCAAAAACAGCGTGGGCGATCAGGCAGTGGATTGGAAATTGATCGCTTATGAACAATACGAACTCGCCTGTGCTGTTCTAAATGATGACCCGATTGAGGTCGATGGTATTGAGGGGATGAAGGATGTTGCGGCGATTTATGCGATTTGCGAGTCTGCGCGCGCAGGTCGCACTGTGACGGCAGCAGAGATCGAAAGCGGCGAGTTATATGAATATCAGGCAGAGATCGATACGGCGTTGAATATCAACACTTAAAATGGAGGAAAGACAGATGGTGATTCGGAATTGGCAAGATGCCACGCCCACAGTGGGCCATGAAACGGCATTAATCTGGTCGATTTTCAGGCAGAAAGGGAGTGCTGGCTTGAGCGAGGAAGAAGCACCGATGTTGGCAGCATCGGGATTTACCTTGCATATGATGCAGAGTCGCAAGGCGGGCGATTACCACATGCACGATGACAAAGAACAGATTTATTATTTTACGCGCGGCCATGGCAAAATGAAAATCGATGACGAGATTTATCCCGTGGAGCCAGGCGATGCGGTGCATTTACCGCCGCATACCTACCATCAGTTGATCAATGACAGCGATGATTGGATTGAACACATCCTGGTGACAGTACCGGTGGGTTAAGGGTGCAGGACGTATTTCAATCCCTCTTGTCGCTCTGCGCCATCAAATGCCTGTTCCCAATTTTCGAGTGGCAGCCTGTGGGATATGTATGCCGAGGGGTCTATTGTTTTGGCAATGACCATTTCGAGGGCGCGTTGCCAACTGGGCCAGTTCTGGGCAATAGAACTGTTCACGGAAAGCTGTTTGTAGATGATTTTGCCCCAGTTCACTTCAATCGGATGTTCGACCAGAGCCACCTGTGTGAATGTACCGAGGGGGCGCACGGCGTCGAGGCATTGATTGATGGAGGCCGCAGCACCTGCACATTCGATGACTATGTCAGCACCGTCGCTGGTGATCGAGCGGACAAATTCGGATATATTCTCGCGCGTGACATCTACGGTGTGTTCTGCGTTTTTAGCCATAGCAAGGCGATGGGCGTCGCGGTCTGTTCCGCAGACAATAACACGTCCGCCAGCGAGTCTGGCGAGGTCGGCGCACATCAGGCCAATGGGACCGGGACCGGAGATGAGTACCCAGTCGCCGGGTACGATTTTTGTGTGAAAAAGAACGGCTTTGATGCAGCAGGCGAGGGGTTCAACGAGCGCGGCAGTGTCATAGGAGACGGATTCGGGAAGCGGAAAGGCGAGGTTTTGGGGGATGACGCAGTATTCGGCAAAACCGCCGTCGCGCATGCTGCCAACGGATTTGCGCTGGGGGCAAAAGAAAAATTCGCTTGCCCGACAATGGCGACAGTGCCCACACGCGCCATTTGCTGTGGGGAGGACCGTGACGCGGTCGCCTGTTTTGATGCGGGTGACACTGGTGCCGACTTTGACAACTTCGCCTGAGAGTTCATGGCAAAGCGTGACAGGTGGGCGAAAGCCGTAACCGCCGTGGCGAATGTGGAGATCTGTGCCGCAGAGTCCGCCGCGTTGAACGGCGATTTTAATATCGTCGGGGTGTTCTATATCCGGTTCTGGGATGTCGCATAAGGCGATGTGCCCTGGGCCGGATTTTATTTTTCGTACAGCGCGCATGTTACTGGTTTAGTGCCGAAAATTGGGTGATTTGTTCAACCTTGCCATCGACAATGCCCATGTATCCAATTAGCATTTCGTCAAAACTTTGCTCACCCCAGCGAACCGTTGCGGACGGGTCGGGATTGAGTTTGTTTTTTGCCGAGTTGTCAAAGACGGCATGGCTGACTATGCGCGTTCCAGCGGGCAGGTGTTTAGGGGTTGAAAGGGCGTAGAACCGCTGCCAGTTGAACGTGTAATTAGGCACAGAGAGCAGGGTTTCGCTGGTTCCGTCGGGATAGTGTGCAACATAGCGGAAGTCTGTGCCCCGGAAGTGCATGTGGGGGAAGAAGGTGTAGAGGGTGACGTCCTTTTCAAAGATTTTTATGGATGAATCGCGATGGGCACTGGCATGCGGTGGGATTTTAATTTTCGGATTGGCGGGACCGACCACGCGGTGTTCGCGCAGGTTTTGTGCGTCGGTGAAATACAATCCCAGCTTGCTTTCATCTACTTCGGGACGTCCAGTGGTCGTGTAGTGAAGCTGAAACTGGATTTTACTCCCTTTGGGGAGTAGTTTTGCCGTGCCTTTGGGCAGCATGACACCGTCCATGCCCGGTACATAAGAAGCAAAGATGCCGTCTAACCAGCGGTTCTTTTTGACGGTTTTCATTTTGTGCCCTTTGGGATAGATCAGGTGCGCCAGTGCGTGGTGCATGGCCGCGCGATTTCCCGGTAAAAATTCGGTGCCGCGCAATTGCACATCGCGGTCTATGGGTACGGTAATTTTGAGATAGCGATAGTCGATAATACCTGTTGCGGGAATTTCCTGCCGTTCCAATGCGATGACCAGGTCGGGTTCTCCGTAAGCCCAAGTTGTGGCTTGTGTCGGGTTTTCGGATAGGGGGTCTGGCCCATCGCCGCGGGGCGATCCGGCTTCGATCCAGTAGATGAGGGTTTGTTCTTCTTGCTGTGTGAGAGACATATCGTTGCTAAATGTGCCGATGTGTGGATCTGCATGCCAGGGGGGCATGCGGCGTGTGCGCACGACTTCGCGTATCATTGGGGACCAGCCCGCGACTTCTTTGTAATCGGTCATGTCAAAGGGTGCTATGCCGCCGGGTTGGTGACAGGGGACGCATTTGTTTTGCAGAATGGGGGCTACTTGTTTTGCATAAGATATCTGTTTGTGTTGGGCGCGGTCTTTTCCCGGCAGGGCAATCAGGCAGCCAGGTGATGCAACGGCTTTGACGGCGATTTCCCCGGCTTTGAGGTGGGCGAGGAGTGCATCGGCGAGATAATGGTTGGACGCGCTGGGCTTTTGCGCTTCGTAATCCAGGCGATCGTCGATGGGTCCCCGGTAGAGGATGTGCCATGTTTTGGGATCGATGACAAGGGCCTCAGCCGTGCGATGCAGGTCGAGTGATTCGGCGACGAGTTGTGTTTCGTCAATGAGGATGGGATAGTCGATGGAGAAGGCGGAGGCTTCCTCGCGTACGTTTTCGCGGTCGTCTTGCAAATTGGCATTGAGCATTAAAAATTGTACGCCTTTGGGCGCGTATTCATCGCGTATTGCATTGAGGTCGTGTACAGCATTGCGCACAATCGGGCAGCCATTGCCCTGGACGAATAAGACGATGGCAGATGCGTCTGAGTGTTCATGGAGTGTGTGGAATTCGCCGTTCTGGTCATAAAGGCCAAAATCATCTACGACAATATCCACCGATTGTGGTGTTTCTTGAATAGCAGAACAGCCGATGAAGAGGCAGGATAGGATATACCATAGGTTTTTCATGATTGCTTCCATAGTTTGAGAGTGATAGAAGGATACAGTGACACTGCTACATCTGCGTTTATCTGCGTCCATCTGCGGATACTTTTTATACGTTAAAATTCTCTGCTTCGCAATAATTCCAGTACGCGTTCGAGGTCGTCGTTGCTGTAAAATTCGATTTCGATTTTGCCCCGGGAGCCTCTGCGGTTGATGTTGACCGCTGTGCCAAAATAACGCTGGAGGTCTTCTTCGAGAAATAGCAGATTGGGATCTTTGGGTGGCGTGGATTTTTTTTCTGTGGTGCCTTCTTTGAGTGCTTTGACGAGGGCCTCTGTGCGGCGAACCGATAGTCCCTGTGCAATAATCTGCTGGCATAAGGCAATTTGTTGATCCGCGTTGTCAAGGCCCAGGAGTGTGCGGGCGTGACCTGCGGATATCTG
>JAJEAX010000028.1 GCA_022822565.1 Candidatus Latescibacterota bacterium | reverse complement strand
AAGTCAGCTTGTGCCGGGTCTGTTTGTGCATGGGCAAAACCAGCCAGGCCAAATGTTAACCCCAGTATAAAGCATACGCGGTAAAAACGTCTCACAAGTGTGTCCTTTCATTTTGAATGATGAGCCTGTGCCAGATCGAATATTAACGATGTACAGTATATAGACAGGATATGGGGGCTTATCCTGTCTTATTGTCTGTCACCCTTAATGTGCTAAATGGCGCCCGCGACTACGCCAAATGCGATGATCTGTTTTGGCCCGATGATGAAAATTTTAGTTAGTATTCATAACTTATGCCAAGTGAAAGGGAGCGTCCGATCTTGTATTCTCGGAAAACACCTTCCTTTTGCTTGAAGAGTACTTTGCTGTCGAGCAAATTTTTCGTCGATACCTTCAACGCGAAGTGACCAAACTTTTTCTTCATATTAAAATCGAGCTGGTGCCGGGGTTGTTCATAAACATCGGGCAATCCCTGGGCGCCTACTTCGCTGATCCGCCTGCCAAATACATTGTAGAGCATGTTGGCTTGAAACGCTTGTTCGGGTTTGTCGTAGCTGAGGGTCGCGTTGATCGCATAAGGAGATTGGCCCTGAAGCGCGCGTTCGTTGGATGTCTGAACGCCAATGTCGGGATTGATCTCAATCTGCGATTTGACCAGCGTGACATTGGCGTTGATGGATAGCGGCTCGAGTGATGGAGACAGTATGTCGAGGCGTCGCCGAAATTCAAGCTCGACACCGTAGTTTGTTGCTGCTTTGGCATTTTGAAATGTGACACTGAGTTGTGCGGTGGGGCGAATGATCTGCTCAATGGGATCGTGGAATTTTTTGTAGAAAGCACTGATCGCCATCAGTTCGCCCAGGCGCGGAAACATTTCGAATCGGAAATCAAAATTGTCGATGGAACTGCGCTGGAGTTCGGGATTGCCCGAGACCGCCCGCCCGCCGATAAAGTCGGTGAATTCAAAAGGTGCGAGTTCGCGGAAATCTGGACGCGCCAATGTGCGCGAATAAGCCGTGCGGAAATTGGTGCGGTCATTTAGCTTATAGACCAGATTGAGTCCGGGCAGAAGATCTGTGTTATCCAGAGTCACTTCGATAGGCTCCGCCATTGTGCTAAAAGGATCAAAAGATGTGAGTTCCTGTTTGGATTGTTCAACGCGCAGTCCGCCTACAAAACGCCATTGACCCGAGAACTGGAGGTCGGTCATCGCGTAAGCTGCCCGGGTGGTCTGCGATGCACTGTAGTTATCGACATTGCGGGTGGTTTCGCGCAATTCAAATCGGCCGGGCGCGATATTGTCTGAAATAAAAATTTCTTCGGGATCGAGTGTCAAATCAACGTGTCGCTGGATACCACTGGATTGCTCAAAGCGAAATCGGCGGGCATCAAAGGTGCGGTCTTTGGAGAGGGTTTTACCGCCCATTTTAAATTTAGAGGATAGGCCACTGAAAGCCGTGAAGGGAATGGTCCAATCGATTTTGCCGCTTTGGGCATTGTCAACGAGGTCAAAGAAGAAGCGGCTGCCGCTTTGCGTGATGTCAAAAAAGGTCCAACTGCCATTGCGGTCTTCGTAGAGCACTTCGCGGTTATCGGGTTCGTCGCGTGTGGCTTTGGATAGACTGTACAGCCAGTCGATATTGGAATTGAGAATGTGATGCTCTCCAGACAGTTGCCCCGTGAAAATACCGCGTTCGACAAATCGCAAGCGGAAGTCGCGCAGGTCGGTGCCCCGGTCGGAATTGTAACCGGTGTACGTGCGTGCCTCGTTGTCGGTGTTGCGATTAAAGAGGGTTTTTAAGCTGATTTTGTGGAGCGGAGACATCCGCAGACTGCTATTGAACAATAGGCCCCACAGAATATTGTTGGTCGTGCTGTTTACTTCATACGAGGTAAAAGGCGTGAGTACTTGTTCTCCCGATGAGCCAGCAGTGATGCGGAAGGAATTCCAGTTTTCACTTCTATTGTTAAAGCTGTTGTCATAAGTAAATGAGAAGACATAGCCGAGTTCCCGCTCGCCTCCACCAATGGCATTGCCAATGCTGATGCTATAGCCTTGATTGACTGGTGCGGTTCTGGTTTTGGGCTGCCATATGTTGGCAAAAGCCTGTCCAAATTGCTGGATTTCTTCAGAGGAAAATCCGATTTCTGGGGTAAAACGCCCACTTTTACGCACTGGCTCCTCAGCGGCTTGAGTTTTGATCTGTTCGGGCAGAGAACGCGTGCCGTCATCCACACCCAAAAAGTCCCAGGAGCCTCCGTCGTAGGTCTGAATATCTTTGAAACTGGTTTGGCTGTGATATCCGGCTGATGTCGAAACCGAAAATGTAAATTCACTGGGAAAATCGCGGGTTTTGATCTGTACGGAGCCGCCTGAAAAATCTCCCGGTTGATCGGGGGAGAAGGTTTTGGATACCTGAATATTTTCGAGAAGGCCAGCGGGGAAGATGTCCATCGGGACAACGCGTTTGTTTGGCTCGGGGCTGGGAATATCTGCGCCATTGACTTGTGTGTTGCTATAGCGTTCGCCCAGGCCGCGCACATACACGAATTTATCTACAATGGTGATCCCCGTTACGCGCTTGAGAGCATCGCCCGCATCAGAAGACGAGGAGCGGCTCATCAATTCGGCGCTGATGCCGTCCGTGACTACGGGTGCTTTTTGCTGAATGCCCAGCATCGATACTTCGCTGTCTTGTACGGCTCGGGCCGTGACGACTATTTCATCGGCCTGCATGGCTTCTGGCGGCAGTGAAATATTGATTGATGTGGGAGCGTCGGTTTTGAGTTCGACGCCTGTGACTGTTTTTGTGGCATAAGAGATGTAGCTAAATTCGACGTTGTGCGTGCCTATTGGTGCCGCGAGGACAAATCGGCCGTCGAGGTCGGTGGAGGTGCCATAAGCAGGCATGCCTGCTTCGTCTTTAATAACGACATTGGCTCCGATGAGCGGTTCTCCGGTTTCCCCATCCACGACAACGCCCTGGATTTTGCCCATGTCCTGGGCATGGACTGAACCGCTGGTGAAGGCAAGGGCAAATAAGAGCAATAACATTTTTTTCATGCGACGTATCCTTTCATTAATACGGTTTAAATCACAACTTCCGCGACAGAAGTAAGTGTTCTTTATAATTCTGTCGCGAATTTAGTTTGGTCATGTTGAGACGCAGTTACAAAAAAGTTACGATTTTGTGACAACCCGATGATTTTATCGCTTATAGTATAGCGTCATTTAGAAAAATGCGGATTATGATAAAAAGGCAGCTTTTTGTAAAGTGCGGACAAAATTTTTCGGATGCCTCGACGTAAAGTTTTGGACAGGGAGTATCTTGCGAAAGTCGTGAATTTGTCACATAATTGTAACATACTGTAAGTTTATTGTTTTTAATATAAAATTGAGTTTCACATCAGAAGGAATAGCAGAGTGAGCCGATTTATTTTTTTTATTGCGGGCGTGGTTCTTCTAACCCAGGCTGCGGTGCAGGCGCAGCAAGATTCGCCTATTCCCATGTATCAAAAAGTGAGTGGGATTTCCGGAAGTGCCAACAGCATTGGCTCCGATACGATGAATAATTTGATGACGCTGTGGCTGGAGGGGTTCCGCAAGTACTATCCCAATGTAAAAATTCAAGTTGAAGGCAAGGGGTCGAGCACTGCACCACCCGCGCTGATTGAAGGTACCGCGCAATTTGGGCCTATGTCGCGCCCGATGAAGGCTTCGGAGATTGACAAATTTGAAAAGCATTTTGGATATCCACCAACAGTGTTGCGAACCTCGCTGGATGCACTGGCTATTTTTGTCAATAAAGATAACCCGATCAAAGGGTTGACTTTGCAGCAGGTAGATGCGATTTTTTCCAAGACGCGACGCGGTGAGTACAAGGAGGATATTACGAGATGGGGGCAGTTGGGTTTGGAAGGCGATTGGAAAAATGCCGCGTTTAGCCTTTACGGGCGCAATTCCGCGTCGGGCACTTATGGGTTTTTTAAAGATCACGCGCTGTTTAAGGGCGATTTCAAAGATGAAGTAAAAGAACAGCCCGGGTCTGCTTCAGTGGTGCAGGGCGTGGCAAAGGATAGGTACAGCATTGGTTATAGTGGTATAGGTTACAAGACCTCTGGTGTGCGCTTCGTACCTCTCGCGTTGGAAACTGGCGAACCCTTCAGAGAGAGTACCATCGCCAATGTGGTCGATGGATCTTATCCTCTGGGACGCTTTTTATATTTGTACATCAACAAGGCACCCAACAAATCTCTCGATCCGCTGGTGAGAGAATTTTGTAACTTCATCTTTTCCGAAGAAGGGCAGGAGATTGTCGTTAAAGATGGCTATATGCCCGTGCCCTATCAGGTGGTTAAAGAGGAACTCGAGAAGTTACGGTAGTTAGCCATCCAACCTCCAACCTCAAAGGTGAGATGTAAGAAGTAAGAGGCGAGTTGAGCAAGATCATCGCCTTCTCCCCCTTTCTTACAATCTCACCTTATTATATCTCACCTCTCATGCCATTTTCCACAGAACCAAAATCAAAGCGACAATTGCCCAGTATTACGCGAGGCGCACATCTGATGGATCGCATTGGACAGTGGGTGATCACTGCTGGCGGCATTGGGGTGATCCTGTCTGTGCTGGGTATTTTTCTTTTTGTGTTGATGGAGTCCTATCCCCTGTTTTTGAAGCCGAGCGTGTCCAGGGCACATACGTTTGATTTTTCGCACCGTCAGCCCGTTCTGTGTACGGGGGTTGATCCCTATCAGGCTGTGATGTTTGTCGTGCATGAAGCGGGGATTGATTTTGTGGATATGAGCACAAAATCGGTGACAAAGTCTGTGTCTGTTCCCGAATTACAGGGACGGCGTATTCGGGCAGCTTATCGCGCCCTGGATAACACGCATGTTGGCCTGGGGCTGGACGACGGCACAGTGCTGGGCTGCCGCGTGAATTTTGCTGTGGATTACGATGCGGAGGGAAAGCAGATTGTGACGCCGTCTTTTTCCGTTGAGTCGTCGATGGTTCTAACCGATCAAGCTCTTGTGCATCTCGTATTTCGGCACGATGGGAAACTCCGAAGTACAGTCCTTGGTATTGCGGATTCCGGGCAACTCGTTTTGGGAATTTCCGAAAGACAGCGCGGTCTTTTGGGTGGAGGCAAAACAACTGTTCGCAGATATGATTTAACCGGGGAGATCAAAGGGCGCGCCAGGGTGGGTGCTGTGGCAAAATCGGGACGTTATGTTCTGGTGGGCACAGATCGCGGTGAAGTATTTCGATGGGAAATTGGACGGGCGAGTTCTAATCCCAAATTGTTGGACTATTTTCGGGTTTCCGATCAGGCGGTGACTGCGCTGGATTTTGTGCTGGGTGATGTGTCGCTTGTTGTGGGCGATATGGGCGGGCGTGTGTCTGTTTGGATGCCCGTTAGGACGGGTGAGGACGAAAATAAAAGGGTGTTCAAAAAGATCCACACTTTGCGGTCTCATCGTGCGGCGGTGATTGCACTGGCGTCGTCTGCTCGCGACAAACAGTTTTTATCGGGAGATGTATCGGGGATAGTTGCATTGCACCACATGACATCGGAACAAACGTTTTTCGAATTATCCGGTGCTGGCCCTATCCAGACCATGTCTTTTGCGCCCAAAGCGGATGGTTTTTTGACAGTGAGCAGGTCGGGACAGATAACGGATTTCGATCTCCAAAATCCACATCCCGAAGTGACGTTACAAACGCTTTTTGGCAAAGTGTGGTACGAGGGATATACAGAGCCTCAATACGTGTGGCAATCCACGGGTGGGTCAGATGATTTTGAACCCAAGTTTAGTATTGTACCCTTGATATTTGGAACCTTTAAGGGCACGCTTTACGCCATGCTATTCGCGTTGCCTTTGGCTGTTCTGGCAGCGATTTACACATCGGAATTTACTTCTCCCAGCGTGCGTAATCTGGTCAAACCCGTGGTGGAATTGATGGCATCGCTTCCCAGCGTGATTTTGGGATTTTTGGCTGGTTTGTGGTTGGCACCGCTTCTGGAAACGAGAATCGTCGGTGCGCTGTTGTTGTTGCCCTGTGTGCCCATTGTCGTGATGATATGCGCGTGGGGGTGGGGACAGGTATCCGAAGATTTTGCACGCAGAGTACCGGGTCACTGGATTCTAACTTTGTTGGCTGGCATCGCGTTGCTCGCGCTCTTTCTGTCGTTCGCACTCGGCCCGGTAGCCGAATCGCTTTTGTTTAACGGCAATTTTCAAAGCTGGCTGCTCGGCACAACGGGTACGCGTTACGATCAGCGCAATTGTCTCGTGGTGGGCTTTGCGATGGGCTTTGCCGTAGTACCCATTATTTACACGATCAGCGAAGATGCCCTGTCAAGTGTGCCACAACACCTGCGCGCAGGGTCACTCGCGCTTGGCGCAACGCCCTGGCAAACGGCTATCCGCGTGGTGCTGCCCACGGCGAGCCCGGGTATTTTCTCCGCGACTATGATTGGATTTGGCCGCGCTGTGGGCGAGACGATGATTGTGTTGATGGCTACGGGCAATACTCCGATTTTGGATTGGAGCATTTTTAATGGCATGCGCACAATGTCGGCCAATATCGCCGTGGAGGTTCCCGAAGCACCCCATGAAGGTACGCTTTATCGCGTGTTGTTTTTGACAGGAGTTTTGCTGGCGATGATTACTTTTTTGGTGAATACACTGGCAGAAGTGGTGCGGCAGCGGTTGCGCGAAAAGTATAGCAGGATTTGATGCTTGGAGATGGATGTGAAAAATTTACTGAATAGAGGCCCTTCAGCACATGTTTGGAAAACAGGTGTGCCATTTATCTGGTTGACCGGCAGTGCGCTGGCACTTTGTTTGCTCATGGTCATAGGGCTGGTCGCGCTGGTTTTGTACCATGGTACTGGGTTTTTCTGGCCGTCGGATATCGAAGTTGTGGTACTCAAAGATGGTCGGACAGCGATGGGACAGCGATGGGACAAACAGGAGATTCCCACCTCAAACCGAACGGGATCCGGGCAATTTCGCATTCAACTCAAGGTGGGCAATCGCGATGTGTATGGCAGCGATTTTCAATGGATTGATGAATCGGATATTCAATCGACGGACTATCCCAGAGATGCGGTGGTTTTTGAGCGGCGCGAGTGGGGCAATTTTTACGGGTTTATCGAAGCTTTGTACGAAGGTGAAACCCGAATGTCGAACACATGGGATGTGTTGCAAGCACAATTGGATGAGACGCGAGAGCGACACGAACAGATTCGGGAAATCGAAAAAGATGCGATCGGTGACTTAAATCGGCAAATCGAAAGCCTGCGCCTGAAAAAACGCGAGATAGAATTGGGCGGTGGAGAGGCCGATGAAATTGATGCGATTGATCGAGAGAGCAGGTCCTATTGGAAAGCGTATGAACAATTGGCTGACGAACTGGCGCAATTGCGTTCAGCCAACGAGATTTACCGCGTAGATGTGCGGCTAATTGGCGGCGAGATCCGGCAGATTGCCACGGCCGATGTCGTGCGTGCCTATCGTCCCAATCAACTGGGAATTTTGGGAAAAACGAGCGTTTATTGCGAGCGCATCGGGGAATTTTTATTTGATGAACCCCGCGAGTCCAATACAGAAGGCGGGGTATTTCCCGCGATCTTTGGCACTGTTTTGATGGTTTTTCTGATGAGTCTGGCGGCTGTGCCATTTGGCATATTAGCTGCGCTCTATTTGCGCGAATACGCCAGACAGGGTACTTTAGTTCGAGTGATTCGCATTGCGGTTAATAATTTGGCGGGTGTACCTTCTATTGTTTTTGGTATGTTTGGACTGGGATTTTTTGTTTACGGCATTGGCGGAAGTATTGATCAACTCTTTTTTCCTGAGGTGTTGCCCACGCCCACTTATGGTACTGGCGGCATTCTATGGGCGTCGTTGACCCTGGCATTGCTGACGGTGCCGGTGATGATTGTTTCATCTGAAGAAGCGCTTTCTGCCGTGCCGAGTGATGTGCGTGCCGGGTCGCTGGCATTGGGGGCGACCAAATTGCAGACTATTTTGCGCGTGGTTTTGCCCGGTGCGCTGCCGGGCATTCTCACGGGCATTATTCTCGTGATTGCGCGCGGCGCTGGCGAAGTGGCACCGCTGATGATTACTGGCGTTGTGAAATTGGCACCTTCATTACCCGTGGATGGTATCTGGCCCTTTTTCCACCTGGAACGCAAGTTTATGCATCTGGGTTTTCACATTTACGATGTGGGTTTCCAGTCGCCCAATGTCGAGGCGGCTCGCCCCATGGTCTATACGACGACATTGTTGCTGATGGGGATTGTGCTGGCTCTGAATCTGGTGGCAATTCTGGTTCGCAATCGGCTTCGCAAGCGCTTTGGTGGCGCGACGTTCTAAACAGGTGAGAGAAAGGAATCGCGATGGCTGAAGCAGAACTTGCAAATACACGGTCCGAAGCAATTGTTCCAGATATTCAGAATCCCATTGTCACCGTGTCAAATCTGAGCCTGTATTACGGTGAGACGCAGGCCCTTTTTGACATTGACCTGCAGATTCCCGAGCATCGGGTGACGGCTCTTATAGGTCCTTCGGGATGCGGGAAGTCAACGTTGTTGCGGTGCATGAATCGGTTGAACGATTTGATCGACTCGGTGCGTATTGAGGGTGTGGTTGAAATTGATAATGACGACATTTACGGTCCTGGCTACGATGTGATTTCGCTACGCCGTCAGGTCGGGATGGTGTTTCAAAAATCCAATCCTTTTCCCAAGTCGATTTATGAGAATCTCGTTTACGGTTTGCGAATTGCAGGTGAGAATCGGCGGGCGATGCTCGATGAGGTGGTGGAACGCAGTTTGCAGGCTGCCGCGCTTTGGGATGAGGTAAAAGACCGACTCGATGACAGTGCTCTGGGTCTTTCAGGAGGCCAGCAGCAGAGGTTGTGCATTGCGCGTGCAATTGCTGTTGAGCCTTCGGTAATTTTGATGGATGAACCTTGTTCAGAACTGGATCCAATTGCGACAGGGCGTATTGAAGAGACAATTGAAGAGCTCAAAAAGCAATATACGATTGTGATTGTAACACACAATATGCAACAGGCATCGCGCATTTCGGACTATACGGCGTTTTTCTATTTGGGACGTTTGGTTGAGATGGCCGAAACGAGCGAGATGTTTACCAATCCGCAGCTCAAACAAACCGAAGATTACGTGACGGGACGGTTTGGTTAAGAACGGAGTGATTATTATGGAGCGTACTCTCGACCAGCATCTCGACCACCTCAAGAGTGAGTTGTTGAAGATGGGTAGTGCGGTAGAAGAGTCGATTGAACAGGCAGTACAATCACTTGTAGAACGCGACGATCACCTCGCCGATGTGGTTGAAGAAGGTGGGCATCACATTGACGATTGGGAAGTGGCGATAGAAGAAGAGTGTTTGAAGTTGCTGGCTGTGCAGCAACCCGTGGCTGGCGATTTGCGCCTGGTGGCGAGTATGATTAAGATCAATTACGATCTCGAGCGCATCAATGATCAGGCGGTGAATATCGCGCAGCGCGCGCGTTTGCTCAATCAGATGCCGCAATTGAAACCGCTGATCGATATTCCTCGGATGGCCGTGCTGGCACGGGGTATGGTCAGGGATGCTCTGGATGCTTTTGTCAATCGCGATGTGGAATTGGCCAATAAGGTGCGTAAAATTGACGATACAATGGATGCGTTGCGCGATCAAATTTTCCGCGAGTTGTTG
>JAJEAX010000213.1 GCA_022822565.1 Candidatus Latescibacterota bacterium | reverse complement strand
CAGGCAAAGTCGGGTGCGGGAAGCGATTAGAAGTTATGAGACGGGCGTTCCACTCGATCCCGTTGAGGCGGAATTGCAGGCATGGCGAATCGGCGATCTCGCCTTTGTGACTGCTCCGGCAGAGATTTTTACCGAAAACGGCACGCTTGTGAAAAATCGATCGCCTTTCGATCACACTTTCTTCGTGGGCTATACCAATGGCTCTATCGGGTATGTTCCTACCGTGGAAGCCTATCCCGAGGGGGGATACGAAGTCACTCACGCCTGCCAGGTCGATCCCGAGGCGGGCGGTATGATCAATGAAGATTGCCTGACACTGCTCCAGCAGGTCGTGGCATAACGGAGGGGATTCCTATGGCAGATAGACCCAATATCCTGGTGATCATGTCCGATCAACACAGCAAATTCCACATCGGATGTTATGGCGATGAAGTGGTTCGAACCCCACATATGGACCGGCTTGCCGCCGAAGGCATACGATTCAACAATGCCTATTGTGCAACACCGCTTTGCGTTCCCAGCCGGATGGCTTTTATGACATCCAGAACACCCACCGCGAGCCGCGTCTGGACAAATAGCCATATTCTCTCTTCCGCCATCCCCACCTGGGCACATGGCATGGGCGCAGCCGGCTATGAGACTGCCCTGATTGGACGTATGCACTTTATTGGATCGGATCAGCGGCACGGATTTGAGCGAAGGCCGATCGGCGAATACGGCGCGCACCATCCCGGTGCTTCCCGGCAGGGTGCTCCCCTGTTTCGCAAAATGCCCCTGGGCGTTTCAGGTCAAAGCCGCGTAAGTGTAGAATATGCCGGTTATGGCCTGTGTACCTATCAAGCCTATGATGACATGGTCGTCGAACGCGCCCTGGAATATCTGGACGAAAAGGCCCATGATAGGGGAGAGCGCCCGTTTGCCGCCGTGGCTGGTTTTGTTTTGCCACACTGCCCATACATCGCTCCAACCAGGGAACTCTTTGAATACTACTACGATCGCGTCGATGTTCCTCAGCCAACACCGGAAGAGGCACAGAGAGCACCGGCGGCTATCCGCAAGCTGAAGCGCCTGCGAGACCTCGATCATCCGCTGCCCGAAGAACGCATCCGCGTGGCCCGGGCGGCCTATTTTGCCATGTGCGAGTACTTTGACAGCATCGTCGGCCAGATGCTCCAGAAGCTGGATGAGACGGGGCTGGCGGAAAACACGCTGGTCATCTACTGCTCCGACCACGGCGAAATGGCCGGAGAACACGGACTGTGGTCCAAGAGCAACTACTACGAAGCATCTGTTTCCGTGCCTCTCATTGCCCGTTTGCCCGGGGTTATCCCAGCGGGTGGAATCAGCGATAGCATCTGCAACCTCATGGATATTGGACCGACTCTGGTCGAGATGGCTGGCGCCCCTCCGATGCCTGCTACTGACGGCCAGTCGCTGTGGCCCCAGATGTGCGGAGAAAACGATCCGAACTGGGCCGATGAAACTTTCAGTGAATATCTCTGGGTAGCCAACGAAGTGCCTTCGAGAATGATTCGAAGCGGCCCGTGGAAGCTCTACAAGTACAATGAGCCTACCCCGCCAGCGCTCTTTAATCTGGAAGAAGACCCCGGAGAACTCAATGATCTGGGTCTGGACACGCGGTACCAGGATGTGCGAGAGAAGCTCTTGAAACGCCTCTACGAAGATTGGGATCCCGCAGATATCATCAAAGAAACAGCTATTCTGGACCGGGATTATCGCACCATTTCGGCATGGGGACAGGCCGTCCAGCCTGTACACGAAGACACTGTAGCTGTGCCGGATGTGGAGGATATCGAACTTCGATAGATGGTGAATCCATTCGCAGAAATCGTACTTCGATTTTGCGGGAGTAGCCTGAGGCGGTAACCATTTTTATGCATTGGCTCTTTTTTTCTATTATCCTCGACTTCGGTTTTGTTCAGCTTTTCAAGCTCGGACAAAGACGTGGCTATTACGCGCCAGTGGTTGTTTCTGTAAACTACCTCGTCCTATCTCTCGCAATTGCCATTTATCTTTTTTTTAGTGATGCGTGGACATTTCCCGCACTTGCCCTTTACACGGGGTTGGGAACTGGTATGGTTTTTATCAGTTCCATGTTGCTGATGAACCACGCGCTTACTCTCGCGCCCATTGGTTCTGTGGTTACGGCTTTCCGAATGTCCATTGTCGTGCCCATTGTGCTGGGCATTTACCTCTGGGGCGAATTTATGGCCCCAACGCAGTTTGTGGGGTTGCTTCTCGCGCTCGGTGCTCTGGTACTTATGACTTCTCATCCGGGCAGTACCGCGCAGGTCAGAGGAATAAAAGCATTTGGTTTGCTTATTGCGGTCTGTCTCTGCCAGGGCATAAGCCATACGTGTTTGCGGTCTGTCCACTACAATGGTCTCGATCCCGTCTATCTGCACATCTTGACGTTCATCGGAGCAACCGCTGGACTGATGGGCAGTGTTGTCATCATTCTCAAAAAACACCGACCGCAACGACCTGAGGTCAAACTCGGCATTTTTATTGGTCTTTACAATGTCCTGGCGCTTTGCGTCATTATGACCGCATTAAGCAAGTTGCCAGGTACGCTTTTTTTTCCGACATTGGGATGTAGTGTTGTTGTGCTGGATAATCTCTTTGCCCATTTCTACTGGAAAGAACGCCTCGCTCGACCAGCCATAGCCGGTGTGGGGATCGCTGTTCTCGCCGTTCTTCTGGTTTTGTGAAAGGAATTCTCCATGAGCCGACCCAATATTGTTTTTGTATTCGCCGATGACTGGGGTTGGGGCGATTTGAGTTGTTATGGACATCCTCATGCCAGGACGCCAAATCTGGACCGCCTCGCCGCACAGGGTACTCTTTTTTCGCAGTTCTACGTTTGCTCTGGGGTTTGTTCTCCAAGCCGCGCCGCTGTTATGACCGGGCGTTTTCCTGCGCGCTGGGGCATACACGGGCATTTTGCACAGCACGAGCAAAACGCGGCACGGGGTATGCCCAATTTTCTCGATCCCGATGCGGTTACGGTTACTGGTCTGTTGCAACAAAGCGGGTACGCGGTGGGGCACTTTGGCAAGTGGCATCTCGGTAGCGGCGCGGGCGCGCCCGCGCCTTATGATTACGGCATTGACGAGAGTAAAATCAATGTGGGCAATGGCCCGTTGCTCAATTTTACCGATTTGCAGACTGGAGAGGGGCGCAGCCGCTCTACGGAGGTGATTATTGATGAAACCATTGGTTTTATTGAGCGCAATAAAAACGAGCCTTTTTTTGTTCAGGCATGGCTCAACGATACCCACGCGATTCTCGATCCCACAGAAGAACAGATGGAACCCTACAAGCAATTCACGGCGAATGGTCTGGAAGACAAACACAAGGGCGCGTTGCGGATTTACTACTCGGTTGTCACAAATGCAGACCGCCATATTGGCCGGCTGATGGATAAACTCGACGAGTTGAATTTGAGCGATAATACCATTGTGATCTTTTCTGCAGACAACGGTCCCGAAGATATCCACATTCGCAATGCCACGCACAGCGGCGTCGGTTCTTCTGGTCCTTTTCGCGGTCGTAAACGCAGCCTCTACGAAGGCGGTGTGCGTACGCCTTTTATCATTCGCTGGCCCAATGGCGTTTCTGCCGGGCGCATTGATAACGATACGCCGCTTTGTGCGGTTGATCTTCTGCCCACTTTTTGCAATCTGGCGGGTGTTGATATCGATGGCCTGATGCTCGATGGGGAAGATATGACCGATGCTCTATGCGGTCGCAGTGTAGAAAGAAAAAAACCGCTCATGTGGGAATGGCGGTTCAATATTGCCGGTCACTGTTTGCACAAAAGTCCCATGCTTTCCATCCGCGAAGGCGATTGGAAATTGCTTTTAAATCCCGATCGCAGCCGCGTCGAACTTTTCAATATTCCGCGAGATCCTATGGAACTCAACAACCGCGCAGAATATATGCCAGAGCGCGTCGCGGAAATGGCTGATCGGGTGCTCGCCTGGCAAGATACCCTGCCCGAAGGTCCGATTGATGCCAATGCGGGGTCCAATGCGTATCCCTGGCCCGGCACGTTTTAGGTTATGGACGCACGTAAAACTGTACAGACCTATTTTGACGCGCTTACTTTGGGGGACGCCCGAAGATTGATCGGTCTTATGTCGCGTGCGCCCTATTATGTCAAAATAGGTACAGATGAAGATGAATATATTGAGGGTAGTGAAAATATACCCGAGTACTATCGCTATCATGTGGATAGTACAGAGGATTTCGCCATTACATGCGATTATCTCGATGTTCAAGAGCGCGAGGCAGTTGCATGGTTTTACACACGTCAGACCTGGAATCTCAAATGGCAGGGCAAAAGAGAAAAACTGTCTATGCGTTTGACGGGTGTTCTCGAAAAAGAAGGTGATCAGTGGAAATTTGTTCAGATCCACGCTTCACTCGGTGTACCTGAATCAGGAGATATGCACGATGGATGAACTCGCCATTAACGGTGGTGCAAAGGCCAAAACCGTTCCGTACAATCAACCGAATAAATACACGGATGAAGAACGCGAATTGCTGCTCGAGGTTCTCGATTCGGGTAAGCTGATGGGACCAGACGGAAAAGTCGCGGATTTTGAAGATGAGGTATGCCGCGCTTTCAATGTCAAACACGCGATTATGGTGACATCTGGCACGGTTGCACTGCAAACGGCTCTTGCCGCGCTGGGTGTGTCTGAGGGCGATGAGGTTATTACCACGCCTATGACGGATTTTGGTACGACTGCGGCTATTCTCGCGCTGCACGCCATTCCG
Organism: Candidatus Latescibacterota bacterium; assembly: GCA_022822565.1. Classification (GTDB taxonomy): domain Bacteria; phylum Latescibacterota; class UBA2968; order UBA2968; family UBA2968; genus VXRD01. The sequence continues at coordinate 8,861 of JAJEAX010000213.1, read as the reverse complement.
ATTTTTGCTGATATCGATTTGTCAACCCGCTTGCTCGATCCGCAAAAGGTGCGCGAGAAAATTACGGATAAGACCAGAGTTATTATTACCGTCCATATGGCCGGTATGCCCTGTGAGATGGATGCGTTTATGGATATCAGCAGGGAAACTGGGATCAAAATTCTCGAGGATTGCGCGCAAGCACACGGCGCAACTTATCGCGGTCACTTTGTCGGCGCTATTGGACACGCTGCAGGATTTTCCATGAATGAATCCAAGCAGATTTCTACTGGGGATGGCGGTTTTGTCACGACCAATGACGATGAGACCGCTGAAATCGCCCGTCTTTTCCGCGACAAAACCTATTTGCGGGGTCAGAAACTCGAACGCGGCGTGCAACCCATTCCTTTCTTTGGCACTAATTTGCGCCCGACCTGTTTGCAAGCCGCTGTCGCTATTGCCCAACTCCACAAGCTCGAGTACCTCGTTGCCCGCCGCGACCAGATTGTTCGGCGATACTATGCCGAGCTCGGGAATCTGCCCCACCTCGATTTTCCGAAGATAGCTGATAATGCCCACCCTTCGTGGTGGCCCCTTGCTATTCGCTATACGGGTAGCTCGCCAACGCGGGATGAACTCGTCGATATTTTTCGCGCCGAGGGCATTTCCATCAATACGAGCATGTCCGCAGTGAAAAATATTCTCCGCACGGAAGTTATCCAGAAACGCAAGTACTATCCTTTAACAGATGATATTCCGATATTCTGGCAAAATACTGCGTACAATCCCGATGACTGTCCCAATGTCGATACCCTGCAAGCCACTTGTCTGCGCCTTCCCGTGAATGAACGCTATACCGACGAGGATATCGATCAAACGATCGCAGGGGTGAAAAAGGTTTGGGCGCACTATTTTTAGATCGTGTTGTTTGTTGTCTTGACCAATCATCAGAAACTGAGTAAATTGCCCATTGCAAATCTACAACAACTGGTAAAGCTAACTATGATCTTAGATATCGAATCCGGCATTCGCTGTCCCAAAATTGACATGCACTGCCATGTCTGGCTTATGGATGGGTGGGAGCAGTCCGCTGATCATCTCGTCGCTTCGGGCGACATGCTCGGTATTACCGAATACTGGTGTTCCTCCGTTATTCAGCAGGGCATTCTGGCGCCCTTTGAAGACGTGCCCCCTCACAACGATACTATTTTGAGGGCGATGGCGCGCCATCCCAAACGCATTCGCGGCTGGTGTTTTCTTATTCCCGGTCATTTTCAAGACGCCATAGACGAAGCCGAGCGCTGTCTGGATGCGGGCATGATTGGTATTAAGCTCTACAATCAGTACCGCATTGACGATCCGGTCTTACACCCTATTCTCGAATTGGCGAGCGAACGCCGCGTACCGATTCTTCAGCATGCTGGATACCCCGTTCCCGAACACCGCGCAAGCCAGCCGCTCATTTCACACGGTATTCATTTTAGCGAAGCCAGTGAAAAATATCCCGATGCGATTCTCGTTCACGCCCATATCGGAGGGGGAGGTGATTGGGAACACACGGTGCGCGAAATGCGCCAGGCGTCTCCCAATGTTTATATCGATGTGTCGGGTAGCAACCTGGACGATGGACAGGTCGAATACGCGGTTTCAGAACTCGGTGTCGAGCGCGTGCTTTTTGGTACCGATGGCACGATGGCTGGCTCGGTGGGCAAAGTTCTCGATGCAGATCTCACCGAAGATGAACGCGAACACATTTTTTGGACCAATGCCGAACGCATCCTCGCGCAACAGGGAGCTACGCCTACGGAACCTCGTACCAGTTAAAGAAAGAATACAATCAAATGCTTATAGATGTAAATGCCTGGCTCGGCACATGGCCTTTTCGCTCATTGCGGGACAATACACCCGATACGCTGGTTGCACGTCTCGATCGCTCGGGTATTGACAAAGCTGTTGTCTCTTATATCGAAGCCGCATTTCACAGGCATCCGCAATCGGCGAATGAACGGCTCGCCCGCGATGTTGAACCGCATGGTGATCGCCTTATTCCAGTTGGTACAATCAATCCCCTGTCGCCGCATTGGGAAGATGATTTGACGTCTTGTATTGATCTCGGTATGAAGGGGATTCGCCTGTTTCCGCAATATCACAATTACCAGACCGATGGTGCTGAAAGCCGAAGCGTTGTTCAAGCCTGCGCTCAGTGCAATCTTCCGGTTTTTATCCCGCATAGACTTGAGGATACGCGCCAGCATCACTGGATGGATCCGGGCCAGAGTGTTGACCTGGCTCAAATCGCCAATCTCATCGCTGCAGTACCCGATGCCGCGATTATTATACCGAATGCTCGTCCGCTTGCGCGGTCACCACTCTGGATGCGAGAGGACTTGCGAGATTTGAACTGGTACTTCGATCTCTCGCTGGCCGAAATCCACTATGGTCTGCACAAGAGTACCAATGCGATGAAGGATCTGGGATATTTGATTGAAGAAGGCGGTGCGGGTCATATACTCTTTGGTACGCATTTGCCCTTTTCCTATGCTGGTCCGGCACTTGTCAAACTCGCGATTCTGCCTGTGGATGAAGAGACGCTCGAAGATATTAAATACCGCACGGCGGCAAAACTTCTGAATCTTTAGATATAAACCCTTTCTCTAGCCTGAACAGTGAAAAATATATCAAACAAAACGCCCCTGTTTCTGTCAATGAAACAGGGGCGTTTGAGTTGGTATTAATGGGTTTAATTACACTTCATGACACGGCTTTCGCACGATGACGAGGTTGAGAGTGGGATCTTGCAGGGCGTCTCGAAAGACAGCGCGCATCTGGTCGTCGGTATCTTGTTCATGGACTTCGCGGACTTGTGACGCTCCGCAGGCAAGGGCGAGGTCGCGTATGGTGACCTGCGGTCCGGCTTCGCCATCTATTTGAACGCCCTGATCGGGTGTGGTTTGCCCGCCAGTGGTGAGCGAGCCGCCATTGTCGAGTACCATAACAATGGGCGTCGCACCTGTTGCGCGTGCATGGACGAGGGCATTGATGCCGCCGTGATAAAAGGCGGAGTCGCCACATATCGCAATGGTGCGTTCGGTAATGTCCGTTTTGCTCAGGCCACAGGCCACGCCAATGGCAGATCCCATCGAAAGTTTGGTGTCGAGCATGGGAGCGGCCATTACCACGCATCCCGGATCGGCAGATATAAAGGGATTTTGACCGAGGGCATTGGCTTCTTCGCGTAGTGCAGTAAGGATTTCTGTGAAGGGGCAGCCAGCGCAGTGGTTTTTGCGAAAGGGTTTTTCGCTTTCCCAATTTTCTTCGGTGTAGCGCGTGGTTGGCGAGAAACCGGGGAGATAGTTATCGAGTGCGTTTTGTATGTGCCAGCGAAAGAGTTCCCCCACGCTGGTGAGATGTCCCGTGCGCTTGCCCAGGATTGGCGGAGTAAAACCGGCGTCGTAGCCAATGGCTTTGATGGCGTCTTCGATGTATGGATCGACTTCTTCAACGACGAGTACTTCGCTACACTTTGCGAGAAAGTCCGCGATGAGTTTTTGTGGCAGGGGGTACAGGGCACTGAGTTTGAGAATGGAGAGGTTAGATGTGTCTGTTCCGTCGATCGCGTTGAGGAGTTTGGTGTGCACCATGCCACAAGCGATGATGCCTTTTTGCCCATTGCCCTCTATGCGATTGAAGGGCAGGTCGCTAAATTGTGTAGTGGCGCGTGCGATTTTTTCGTGTAATTCTGTGTGGTTGCCTTCGGTTGTGCGAAGCGCCGATATCCAGCTCATTGGCTCGCGGTCGGGTTCGCGGGTGGCGTGTTGTGCTGCGGGGCGAAAGTCGGAAAGGGCTTGCGTGCTGACGCTGTAACTTCTGGTCAGGCGCAATATCACGATGGATTGCAGGCTTTCTGAGTATTCAAAAGCCCATTTTATCATGTCGCGGCCTTCCCCGGGCGTGGCGGGTTCGAGCATTGGAAGTTCGGCCAGGGGGCCAAGGGTGCGCGTATCTTGTTCGTTTTGCGATCCCCAGGCGCCGGGGTCATCGCCCATGACAATGACGAGTCCGGCGTGTACACCGGTCATGTTGAGCACCATCAGGGTATCGAGTGCGACGTTCATGCCCACGCTTTTGAGACATACGAGCGCGCGCTTGCCACCCTGTGATGCACCGGCAGCCATATCCAGGGCAATGCGTTCATTGAGACACCACTCGGCGTGATGTCCGTGATCTTTGGCCATTTCGGCCATGGCGTTAAATGTGTTTGTGCCGGGTGAACCGGGATACCCGGTTACAACGCCGACGCCCGCTTCTACCGCACCCCATGCCAGGGCGCGTTCTCCATCAATGGTTTGGGTCATTTTTGTACTCCTGAATTAAAGATCGAATAATAGCAGAGGAAATATTAAAGTGTGTGTGTGCGTATTTGTCAAGCACAGAAGGGGTTGTACGGCGATGGGATAAAATCAAATAAATCCAATTATACGCCAGTATAACAGGGTTAGCGGTAGCAGTGCGATGAGCGTTATCAGAGAAATTAGCGACATCACGAGTACGAATTGTCCCATTCGGGCATATCGAAAGCTGTAGGCGACAATAAATGGCGCGCCCTGATAGGGGATGAAAACCACGCCCGTGCCAATTGCCAGACTGAGGGCGATGGGTAGGGGTGATAGGCCGAGTTGAGGTCCGAGGTCGAGCAAAAAAGGGGCGAGTACGCCGCCAACCGCAGCGGTATCCATTAAAAAATCAAATGGCACAGCCAAATACGTTATGAGGGCGAGTTGGGCAATGGGGGTTTCGACTGTTTGTAGATGGTGTATGAATACGGACGCCAGGGCGCGGTTGAGACCAGATTGTTCGAGGGCGTGACCAATGGCAAAGACCGCGGAGATGAATATGAGAAGGGGAAAATTGACTTTTTTGATGGTGTCAAAGGGCAAGGGACCCCAGCCGGGCAGGTAGCAGAGGAGGACGAGGCTCAGGCCGATATAGACGGGGTGAATGCCATGTATGACATCGGTCGTCCACAGGAGAACACCTGCGATGAGAATGCCGAGTACTTTTTTTTCGGGACCGGTCATGTGGGCGGGGACATCAGCGATAGCGGAGTGGGCAGAGAAATCGAGTTCCCGCGAGGAGCGAAATAACAAACGGATAAGACCGTAGAGCAGGCCAACGCGCAGGAGGCCGATGATGGGAAAGAGATAATAGGCCCATTCGCTCCAATAGACTGTGATGTCGCGCGATTCGAGAACGCCGAGAATGACCAGATTGGGCACGCCGGCCGTCAGTATGCCCGTGCCGCTGTAATACGTGGCGCAGGTCAGAGAGAGGACGAGGCCAGCACTGACTTTTGAGTTGGGGGCTTCGCCGAGGGTTTTGAGCAGGGAGACGACCATCGGCATCAAGATGAGGATGCGCACGACGCCAGAGGGAATCAACAGTGCCATTGTGAGGCCCAGGATGTGCAGGCCAAAGACGAGTTGCCGATACCCACTCAGGCGGCTGAGCACGCTTTGGGCCATTCGCGCTCCCAGCGGTGTTTCGGTAATGCCCAGGCTCAATGCCATTCCGGCAAAGACGAGCCAGACGGCTTTGCCAGAGAAGCCCTGAAAGGTGGTTTCAAAAGAGAGAATTTCGAGAAGTGGGAAGAGTGTGAGGATGAGGATGGCGGTGTAGGAAATGGGGATGGGTTCAAAGGTCCAGAAAATAACGGTGAGCGCGGTGAGGGCAAGTGCCATGCGGGCAGATGTGCCGAGGTCGCTGGGGAAGATGAGAATAAATAGAGCCAGCGCGGGACCGAGGATGAGGCCAATGATTTGGGAACGGGTCATATTAGTTATTATAAGGGGACAGGGGGTGATGGACAAATGAATTGTGGGCAGAGGGATTCTCTATTGATTAAGTACAGAAAATCGCGTAGTTTAGCGCGCAGAAAGGAGATAAGAATATGAATTTTAGAGGCAAATTGGTTGATACGTCGCAGGTCGTAACCGTGCAAACAGATGGCGGGCAGATCGCGGCTGTTCACCGCGAGGAATCGGAAGATGCGATTGGCGGAGACGATGTGTGGATCGCGCCGGCGATTTTTGATGTGCAGGTCAATGGTGTGGGTGGGATCAACTACAAAGCCAAGGATTTGACGGTGGAGAAAATTGTGGAGACGGCGGCGTGGATGTATAGGACGGGTACGGGTTTGTGGTGTCCCACGGTGACCACTTCATCTGAGGAAGATGCGGTTCACGGCCTGGCGCTGTTGGCAAAGGCATGCGAGGAATCAGAAGTCGCGCGCGCGTCTTTTGTTGGGTTTCACGTTGAGGGGCCTTATATCGCATCTGAAGATGGTCCACGCGGGGCGCATCCCCTGGAACATGTGCGCGATCCGGATTGGGATGAATTTCAGCGGTATCAGGAAGCGGCTGGTGGACGCATTGCGATTTTTACGCTTGCGCCCGAGCGAGACGGCGCATTGGCATTTATTGAGAAGGTGGCTGCAACGGGTGTTATTGTTTCTATTGGCCATTCGGGTGCGAGTCCCGAGCGCATCCAGGAGGCGGTTGCTGCCGGTGCCCAAATGTCAACCCATCTGGGCAATGGCGCGCATGCCGAGTTGCCGCGCCATCCCAATTATATATGGGAACAACTCGCGGCAGATGCGTTGTGGGCAGGGATTATTCCCGATGGGTTCCACCTGCCGCCTGCGGTTTTGAAGAGTTTTTATCGCGCAAAAGGCAAAGAACGCCTGTGTCTGGTGAGCGATGTGGCATCTATCGCTGGGCTGTCGCCGGGTATTTACGGCGGTGAAAGCGGGTTGGGAAAGAGCGAGTTGCACGCCAATGGCAAAATTTCACTGGCGGGAACGCCTTATCTGGCGGGTGCGGGTTTGTTTCTGGACAGTGGCATTCCCAATGTTGTGCGGTTTACAGATGCTTCGTTGTCCGATGCGATTGAAATGACGTCGAGCAACCCGGCGCGTTTGTTGGGGATAGAAGATCGCGTGGGGTCTGTGGAGGTTGGAAAAGAGGCGAGTCTGTCTCTGTTCCGCTGGGAAGAGGGGCAGGAGAAATTGGACGTGGTGGCAACGGTGGTGCGGGGGAAGGTTGTTTATCAGGCTGCATAAAGGAATGCGATATGGCAAAGAAAAAGGTTGTTCTAACAGGTGCATCGGGCTATGTGGCAGGGCGGATGTTGTCGGCATTGCGCGAGAGGTACGATCTGACATTGCTGGATGTGAAGACGACCAATCGCGAGGGTGAAGAAGTTGAAGGCGTGCAAATTGTGGATTTGGAGAATCCAGATCGGGATGCGTATCGCGCCCATTTCCAGGGTGCCGATGCCGTGGTACACAGTGGGTTTAAGGGGACCGTAGATTGGAGCCATACGGATTATTGGAAGGAGTCCGATAATGTTCGGATGTGTTACAATGTGTACCAAACCTGTGTCGAAGAGGGTGTGAAACGCATTGTGGTGATGAGTTCAAATCACGCATGCGATTTTTACGAGCGGTTGATCTGGTCTGACCGATTGGATTTTGCCACGACTGATATGCTACCTCTGTCCGACAATTTTTACGGTTGGGCAAAGTCGTCGTACGAACATCTGGCCTTTGTGTTTGCAACGGGCAATGCGACCGATGGCAAGCGGCTGGAGAGTGTTCACATTCGCATTGGCGCGCCCCGAGATACCATTATGGAAGGGCAGTCGGCGGATGATTTGAAGCAGTTGCACCGCGAATTGGGCGCGTATTTGAGTGCGCGGGATTTGTCGCAACTGGTGATCAAGAGTATTGAGGCAGAGAATATTGAAGATGAGAATGGGGTGCCGTTTCAGGTGTTTTTTGGCATCAGTGGGAATACGCACCGGTTCTGGAATATCGACAATGCAAGGCGCGTTGTGGGATACGCGCCAGAGGATGATAGTCAGATCCGGTTTGCGGGGGATATTGCAGAGATTATTCAAAAGGCAAAAGCAGCCACCGATGAACACGGATGAACACCGATAAAGAGGGCACTGCGTTGGATAATGGGCACTCATTTTCAAAAGGATAAAGATGTAACTATCTGTGTCTATCGGTGTTAATCTGTGGTTTCAAAAGGTTCTGTCATGAAAATTACGGGTTTTGAGACGATTCCCATTCGGGGTCGGGCGATGATTTTGAAGATGTTTACGGATGAGGGATTGGTGGGGTATGGCGAGCCGATGAATTACGAGCATTGGCGCGTGGTGGCGCAGGCAGTAGATGATATGGCCGAGTACCTGGTGGGCAAAGATCCGCTGGATATCGAAGATCATTGGCAGGCGATGTATCGCTCGAGTTATAGCCGGAGTATGCCGGTGCTGGTCGGTGCGCTGAGTGGGATTGAGATGGCGATGTGGGATGTGTTTGGCAAAATGGTTGGGCTGCCGGTTTGGAAACTTTTGGGTGGGAAAGTTCGCGATCGCATCCGCGTGTACACAGGGACGGGGGGGACGACGCCGGAAGAGTGCGCGGAGAATGCGAGCCAGAAGGTGGCAGAGGGCTTTCGCGCTGTGAAGATGGGGGCTTCACCGAGTCCTGTGAGATTTGTCGATACGCCAGAGAAAATAGATTTTATGGTTTCGCGCGTTGCTGCGGTGCGCGAAGCTGTGGGCTATTCGGTCGATATTGCGGTGGATTTACATCGGCGGTTGAGTCCGGCGATGGCCGCGATTCTGGTGAAGGAGTTGGAGCCGCTGCGTCCACTGTTCGCAGAAGAGCCGTGTCATCCGGAAAATAACGAGGCGTTATTGGCGCTGTCCCGGGGCACAACTGTGCCTATTGCCACGGGTGAACGGCATTTGACGCGCTGGGGATTCCGCGAACTCATTGAGCGGGAGATGTGCGCGATTTTGCAACCGGATATTCG
>JAJEAX010000235.1 GCA_022822565.1 Candidatus Latescibacterota bacterium | reverse complement strand
ATTGCGGGTTAATGAGATTTGCCATGAAGTGTCCTTATAAGGGCTTAAGAGAACAGTCCCACTTGGCTACCTGAGACTTACACAATCAACCGCTAAATAAATCTACCAGATTCACATTATTGGCACAATGGTTTATTTTTTGCACCTACTTTAAAGCTCTAATCTATCTCAATACCCATCATGCTCAATTGACCGCGTGCAAATCTTGCGACGGATGACTTCGCGTATTCGTTGACGATCCTTTGATATGTCTCACTCGCCTGCTGAGGCATTTTTCCAAGTTCATAACATCTACCGGCTTCCTTCAGAGCTATTGGAGCAAATGGCGAGTTTGGGTGCGCTTCGGCAAAGGTTGCGAACTGTTGACCTGCCTCGGCGAATTTTTCTTCGCTTTCAAGACAGGACGCCAAACCCGACCAGGCACCATACCCCAGTGGTCCGTCTGTTGGATATTCATCCAGATATTGTTGAAAATATGTCTGGGCCTCTGCGATGCGTCCTTCTTCATAGTGCAAATTGGCCAGTGCCATCAATGCTTCGCCTGCTTCGGCTTCGCCTGCGTAGGTTTCTATGACTTCCTGCGATGCGACAAGCGCATCTTCAACGCGCCCTTCATAAAGTGCGATATAAACGTCTCCGAGAGCTGAACGGGCCGCCTCTGCGTGTTGTGTTTGTGTGCGATAAAAAAATAGGACAATCAACGCAGCGACAATGGCAATCCCAAATCCCGTGAGGATTCTGATATAATTTGCTTCAATCTGCCCCCAAACCTTGAGGAACCAGACCAGTATGTCTTCTTGTTGTGGCTGTGGTGGCTGCATAAGTGTTCTCCTCCCCTACCCTATTATGAGATGTAAAAGTGCTATAAGATATTCAAGGTACATAAATCGCGCAATTTGGGCAAGATAAAGAAGAAAATGTTATTCAGTTCCTTGTCGTTGCATCCGTTGCACTGGAACGCCTTTTTCTGATAGCAAGGACAAAACCGCTTCGGGCTTTCTCGATCTAAATACCAATTGTTTCACCTTCAACATAAGAAAGCCCTTGGTCTATATTGACGAGGGGCTTTCTTATGGATATTGCTTTTGCCTTTCATCTGCGTCCATCTGCGTCATCTGCGGATGCTTTTATAGCAGCTTTTCGCGTTCTATCATTCGTCTCAGAGCCAGAAAAATGAACAGTATACCCAAAACCGCAATACCCGCGCGGTTTAAGACCACGCGATTTACCCACAGGCTGGGATCTAAATCTGAAGGCGGGTCAAATGGCTTGAGAAAAAGGTAATACGATGTATCCTCAAATATCTCGGTAGAAAGCAAAATCGCAATTAGAAGTCCAACGGCGAGCATACCTGCCGCATTGCCACTGCGACACAAAACAGAAAATAAAAATGTGGCTCCTACCATAAAAAAGGCAGGGATACAGGCATTCAAACCGCCCAGAATATAGGGAAACTCCGCAAAAAAATAGTAGGAAATCGTACTCATTGCTATCAGCGTAACAAATAGCGCAGCACAAATCGACACAATTCTTACAGACCACGTCGCATAGTGGCTGATCGCAGTGCTGAACAAGATCTCAAGCGTATCCTTATCCCTCTCCCCTGCTACCAGATCCATCGTCAGATAAATCGCAAGCACTGTCCCCGGCACTTCGACCAATACATGGAGGGCTTGCTCGACTGAAAACCCCTCGCCTGGGCGCCAGATTGCGATCGCGTATAAAATTGCGTAATACGCCGCAATTCCGCCGAACATAAAAATCATTTTGCGGTGAAAAACGATTCTCATGCTCAGACTGTGCATCTTTCCGGCGAAAAAAAACAACTCACGCCATGTTAGACTGTTTGTATTCATCGCCATGTCGCAAAAGGTAGAGGTATGCATCTTCGAGGGTGGGCGTAGCGGCACGCGCTTCTGGAATGGGATCAGTTGCGAGAAATCGCACCCGAATCCCATCGGGTACGCGCACATGCGTAATCATATCCAGATCGCGTTCCAACGCTTCAAAACGCTGATCAGGTAGCAGGGCTTCCCACACCTTATCGCGCGCCAAATCGCGCATTTCAATCGGGGTTCCCGTGTAGAGCACCTTGCCGTGATTCAGCACGGCCAACCGGTTACAACTGCCCGCAATATCTTCGACAATATGCGTGGAAAAAATAATGATCTTTTCCTGGCTAAATCGCGCCAGCAAATTTCTGAATCGGATTCGCTCAAGCGGATCCAATCCCGCTGTCGGTTCATCCACCACAATAATCTGCGGCAAGTGCAACAGGGTTTGTGCAATGCCCACGCGCTGTTTCATACCGCCAGAGAAAGAACCAATTGGATCGTCGCGCCTATCCCACAAATTGACCTGCTCCAGACATTCCTGAACGCGCTTGCGCCGTGCCCCCCCGTCCTTAAATCCCTCTAAAAGCGCGCGGTATTCCAGATAATTATACGCAGACATGTGCAGATACAGGCCAAAGTGCTGCGGCAAATATCCAATCACCCCCTGCATATTCCGGTGTGTAAGCGGTATTTTGCCATTGGCGAGCACGGATCCGTAATTCGATGACAAGACCCGACACACGATCCGCATCAGCGTGGTTTTTCCCGCACCATTGGGGCCTAAAAGCCCAAACATCCCGCGCGGAATATCGAGACTCACGCCGCCGAGAGCCTGAAATTGCGGGCGAGGAACCCCAATCAAGGGAATGGCGGCAGCTCCGCGGTACACGATGCCTTTAACAGGGCCTAATTTGCCCGGTATATGCTCGGGATCAATGCGGCCTCCTGCAACGCGATTTGCCAAAAATCCGATAATGCGATAGAGCAAATAGATCGCAGAGGTGGCTATGGTCAAAGATATAAGTTCCAAACGCCAATGCACAAAGGCCACAAAGACCAGCGGCAAAATCAATCGGGCGATTTGTGATATCCATTTATTCTCGATCCGAAAATCGCGCAAAGCAGCCGTGCATAGCACGAGGTGATGCACGAGGCCCCACATAGCAAGCGCAGTCAAAAAGATCCAGGTTCCCTGTTCAAAATAGGTTTCCAAATAGGTCAGAAGTGCCAGCAGCGGCAATTTCCACCACAAACTGTCCCTAATCGCCTTTTTATCTACCAATGCCTGCCCGCGTTCTAATAGCCGCTGATTGCGGCGTTTGAAGCGATCCCATTCGCGCTTAAACTGCCCCGGCGCACCGTAAATTTTAGTCAGATTGCGAATCTCGAGATATTCAATATTACCGATCTCAGCAAGAGAAGCCATACGTGCGCGATAAATGCGTTGTACAATCCAGACCACGCTCATACACAACATCCACGCTGGCAATGCCAAAAGACAGGTCCAGAACAAACTCTGGTAATAATCGTCAACCCAATACGTCACGCCCGCTGCCGCTGCCGTTCCCAATACGATCCCGAACCAGCCAATATCCGCCAACCAAGCTTTGATCTGGTCAATTCCCATGTACATCACGGGAATAAATACGAGGGTGGATACCATTGAAATCGCCATTCCCCCCAGCACCGTAATCGCAAAGGGCGGCCAAATTTCATAATCGCCGCCAAACTTGAGTGCCAGAGGCAAAACGCCCAAAATGGTGGTCGCTGAAGTCATTAAAATGGGGCGAACGCGCGATCGACTCGCCGCGATCACCGCGCGTTCTCGCCTGAATCCTCGGCGATTTCGAAGGGTTCCAATCGCATCGATCAGCACGATCCCGTTGTTGACGGCAATACCGAGCAAAACAATAAATCCCAACAGTGCCATTGGCCCTTCGCTCGAAGTCAATCCCGTACCCGATAAGACCAGTGCCCAGCACGATCCAATAATGGCTGTGGGCAACGTACACAGAATAATCAAAGGCGCGGAAAGCGATTCAAACAAAGAGGCCAAAATCATAAAAATGAGCAGTGCGGCAATGCCGAGCATCCAGTAATAGATCGTCTCTTCCTCTGCTTCAATCATTTCGATACTATACCCTTCGGGCAGCACCATTTCAGAGACCACGGCTTGCACATAAGCGCGGGAGGCTTCCAGCAGAGGTTGAGATTGCAAAATTTCGTCTGCGAAGCGATAGGACACAATTACGCGCCGCGATTGATTGGTGCGCAAAATCATGCTCCTGCCCTGGTCCCGGCGCACATGCGAAACTTCCACAAGGGGAATGTACGTCCCCCCCGTACCCAGAATCGGCGTCTGTCTCAACCCCGCAATACCTTCCCCCTCTTCTTCGGGGTCTTCGACATTGCGAATATCAATCGGGATTTCCACACCTTCGGGTGTGAGAAATGCGATATTGGAACGCGCTCCGCGCGGATTGGCGTCGGATACGGCATTGAGCACCTGGCGCACCTGCAACCGCCGATCAAACATCACTTCTTCATCAGGTAGCACATGCACTTCAGATGCGCCGCGTTCTGCATCGGCCTGCACGCTATTGGGATCGAGTTCCTCCAGTTCTTCGAGGCGATAGACCAGATCGTCGGCAAGCATTTGAAGCACCGTAAAATCATAGCCGCGAATTACAGCCATTTCCGAAGGGGTGCCCCCTTCCAGATTGAATCCGCCAGTGGCCTGACGGGTACCCCGAATACCTCCGCCGCCTCCGCCTCGGCCTCCACCTCCACCCCTGCCTGTGCGCGCGATGGCATCGTAGCTCACAATCGCATTTTGGACATCACCGAATGACTCTTCGAGATTCTCCTTGATGAGATCGACAGAAATCTGGTCGGGGCGTTCGGATAAGGGCAAAAGCTCTACATTGATACTCGCCTGGGTTTCGCTGATACTGGTCGTAAAGCGATCTATACCTTTGAGATCTCGCACAGCACTTTCAATTTCGCCAACAACAGCATCGAGGGCTTCAATAGTCGTGCCTTCGGGCATGCTGATATAGACGGTAAAACGGCTTTCTTCCTGGCGAATATCCTGTTGTAGCATAAAGAAAAAAGAAATGATCAGCGTGATGACAAGCGCGCCAACAATACCCAGTGATACGCTGATTCTATGGCGCAAGCCCGCTTTGAGACACACAGTGTACATCTCGATCAATACGCCTGTTCCCGTCGGAGGTCGAGATGCGAGAGAGAGGGTTTTCGACGCGAGAGCAGGCACGAGTGTGAGCGCGACAAGGAGTGAAGCAAGCAGCGGAAATACCATGGACAACGCGAGTTCCCGCAGGATATCCTGAAAATCGCTTTGAATAAAAACAACGGGCAAAAAAACCGTGATTGTCGTCGCTGTTGCCGCGACAACGGCGCGTGCAACCTCATCGGTTCCGGATTTTGCGGCTTCTTTGGGGGATTTGCCCTGTTCGAAATGCTTGAATATATTTTCCATCACCACGATGCCGTTGTCCATCAACATCCCAATTGCAAGCGCGAGGCCACACAGCGAGAGCACATTCAAACTGAGATCCCACATATACATCAGATTGAATGTGAGCAGCAAAGAACACGGAATGGCAAGGAGCAAAACAGCGACAAAACGCAGATTTCTCAAAAACAAGAACAAAACAAAAAGCCCGAGCAATCCCCCGACAACAGCGGCCTGTTTGAGGGTATTGAGGGCTTCGTTCATAATCTCTGCCAGATTCTGGCTGATCACGAGTTGGATATCTTCATAGGCGAGGTCGCCGTTGATGCGTTCGATGGTGTCTTCGAGTTCTCCTGCAAGTTCGATGAGATTGGCTTCATCGTCTTTTTGAATGCGAATGCCAACGGCGGGTTTGCCATTGATGCGCTGCATGTCCGTACGCTCTTGAAGGCCGTAGCGAATTTGGGCAATGTCGCCCAGGTGCAGGGGCAATTCGGGCTTGATAACGACTCTGCGGATTTGCACGAGGTCTGTAAATTGACCCTGAATACTGACTGCATAAGCCTGGTCGCCGTCGTACACCCGCCCGAGATATTGCCGCCGCGTATTAAACGCATTGATGCGATTGCGAACATCGGACATCGAAAGCTGGTGCGCTTGCAGCATCAATGGATCGACAATAATTTCAATAGCCGTCCTTTGCCCGCCCAGGACCTGCGCGTTGACAACGCCATCGACCGCTTCCAATTCCGGCCTGATTTTCTCCTCGGCAAATTCGCGCAACCAGTTTATATCGCCTTCGCCCAATACGTGGATTTGCATCACCGAGGCACTCAGATCAGAGGAATCAAAGCGCTGTATGTTGACCCGTGTTCTTTCGGGCAAAAGCGATTGCAGGCGCGTGATGCGGCTCTCGAGTTGCAGCAGCGCGAATTTCATATCCGTATTGGGCGCGTAAGAAATGCGTACCTGGCCATTGTTCTGGCGAGAAAAGGACTCATACGCCTCAATACCTTCGAGTTTGCCTACTTCTCCTTCGACAGGCATCACCAATTCCCGCTCGACCTGTTCGGGCGAATAGCCCTGCTGAGTAACTGTGATAAAGACTTCCGGGCGAACGAGTTCGGGAAATATCTGAACGGGCAATCGATCCAGAGAAATCGCGCCTAAAATAGCCAGACCAAGAAAAAACATGGCCGTGGTCACGGGCCGCCGAACGGCAATACCAGCAAGTGTCACGCGGATTTCCCCCGAAGTCGATCAATCAGTTCATACATAGTGGGTATTACGAGTAAGGTCATCAATGTCGATGTCACCAATCCGGCAATGACGGCTATAGCCATCGGTGCGCGCAATTTTGCTCCCTCGCCAAAGCCGAGTGCCATGGGTAGCAGGGCGAGAATGGTCGTCGCACTCGTCATCATAATGGGGCGCAAGCGGTCCTGCCCACCCTGGAGGATTGCTTCTCGCAGCGTCAGGCCAGCTTGCCGGAGTTGGTTGATGCGATCCACGAGCACAATCGCATCGTTGACAGCAATACCACCCAGCATAATAATGCCGATATAGGCCATCACGCTGAGCGGTTCGCCCAAAATATAGAATCCAAATATCACGCCAACACCGGCCAGTGGAACGGAAAACATGACGGTAAACGGATGGAGCGTGGATTCAAACAGCGATGCCATAACCATATACACCAGCACGATCGAAAGCAGGAGTGCGAATTTGAGACTTTCAAATGACGCCGCGCGTTCGCGCTCTTCTCCGCCAATTTCAACGCGATACCCCGACGGCACAACCATTTCTTGCATGATGGCGCGTACGTCGGTAATGGCTTCACTTAAAATGCGTCCTTCCGTGAGATATCCCGTAATGCGCCCCACGCGACGCTGATCTTCTCTCAAAATTTCGCGGGGACCTTCAATAATATTGAGTTCGGCAATATCCCCCAATGTCAGGATCGCGCCATCTGATCCCTCGATTTGCATGTTGCGGAGTTCGCGCAGATCGACATCTCGATATTTTACCCGGATATCTCTCGTGCGCTGGTCTTTAGACAATTCGCCTGCAACTTCACCCGACAGTTGTCTTTCCAATGTACGGCTAATGGTCTGCGTAGTCAGTCCAAAAGCCGATGCCACTTCATCGCGAATCGCCAGATCGACTTCTGGCTGTCCGCCCTGAAAACTCGTGCGCACATTGTACACCGAAGGCAGGTCCTCAATCCTCACCTGAAGTTCCTTTGTGATACGCGCCAAAATATCGAGATTTTCCCCAGACACTTCGACCTGAATAGGCGCTTCTTGCCCCCCCATCACGCCTTCGAGCGCGGTTTCGTGCAGCTTGTATTTCACCTCGATATCGGGCATGGCACTCAAAATGGGATCCAGATCGCGCACCAACTCGCTGACACTGCGCGACCGTTGTGTCTCTAAAGCCACTGACAGGGTCGCGCGATTGGGACCCGTCGGTTCGCCTCCGCTCGATACCAGAGCGGGATTGAGGCCGACCAATGCGTAAACATGTGCCACATCGCTTCCGCCAACGCTTTCGACAACCTCTTTGGCGTGCAAGGCGACCTGATCGCTCAGTTCCACACGCGAGCCTTCAGACAATGTGAGATCAATTTGAAACAGCCCCTGATCTTCGCGCGGGATAAATTCTGTCTGCAACTCGCGGGCAATATATCCCGTCCCACCCAGAATGAGTAGCACGACGCCGAGCATGATGAGTTTGCGATTCAAAACACCATTGAGAAACCGATAGTATCTGTCCGACCGGATAGTCGTATAACGCGTGGTATTTAGCCGCCGGAAAATGCGCGACGTCAGCATCGGAATCGTCGTCATTGCCACAACCAGTGATGACAGCAGCGAAAATGCAACAGTCCACGCTTGATCCACAAAGAGTTTGCCCGCCAGCCCCTGCAAATAGACAATGGGCAAAAAAACAGCCACGGTCGTCAGCGTTGAGGCCAGAATTGCTACGCCGACTTCAGAGGCTCCGCGACTCGATGCTGTGCGCGCATCCTCGCCGCTTTCGAGATGCCGATAAATATTCTCAATGACCACAATGGCATTGTCAACGAGCATGCCCGCGCCCAGAGCTAACCCGCCCAGCGTCATAATATTCAGGGTCAAACCCTCAAAATACATGAGCGTGAATGTCGCCAATACGGAAATGGGAATCGCCAACCCAATCACCAGCGTCACTGTCCAACTCCGCAACGCGATTAAAAGCACGAAAATTGCCAAAATCGCCCCATGGATAGCAGATGTTTCGACTTCACCTATGGCGTCTTCGACAAATCGCGCTTGATTTTCGACGGTTGTAAATTGCATGCCGCCCAGGTCTGCTTCCATATCGTCTATCGCATCCAATACCGTATTGACCACGGCGACTGTATTGCTGCCGGCCTCTTTGTAAATGGCGAGGCCAACACATTCCCGACCGTCGAGGCGCACGATGGTTTCTCGCTCTTGATATTCCAGGTCAACCGTGCCCACGTTGCGCACGCGCACCGGCACGCGGTCCCCGGAGACTGTGCCCCCTCCCCCGCGCCTTTCCCCCACGATGACTTCCCGCACATCGTTTATGTCATTTAAGCGACCGAGGGCTTTGACCAGATACGACTGCTGGTTTTCTCTGAGCGTGCCCCCGGATACATCGGCATTGGCTTGTGCGATGCGATTGATGACCGCATCGGGTGAAAGTCCAAACGCTTCGAGCAAATAGGGGTCGAGCGAAACGCGCACTTCCTTTTCTGCTCCCCCTTCCACCTCGGCAGACGCCACGCCATCGAGGGCCTCCAATTTGGGTTTGATCAGCAATTCTACCGTGCCCATCAGCGCGTCGAGTTCCGTGTTTTCGTCTGCTGTAATTGCAATTCGCATCACTGCGAGTGCGAGGGGGTCTTCTCGCGTCACATCCAACTGCGATACATCTTCATTTGCCGCATAGCGCCCTACTCTTTTTTGCACGTCGAGCAACCCATAATCCATGTCCGCATCCCAGGCAAATTCCGCAATGACCACGGCTTGCCCCGAGCGGGTAATCGAATAGACGCGCTTGACGCCGTTAATCGTGCTCACATCGCGTTCGAGACGGCGCGTATAGCTTTCTTCAATCTCGATGGGCGATTTGCCAGGTGCTGCCAGATCTATGGTGACGACCGGCGTCTGAAGATCCGGCAGGAGATCCGTACCCAAACCGTCCAGCGATATCCATCCAAGCAACACCACCGCGAGGGTCGCCATG
Organism: Candidatus Latescibacterota bacterium; assembly: GCA_022822565.1. GTDB lineage: Bacteria > Latescibacterota > UBA2968 > UBA2968 > UBA2968 > VXRD01. Next base: position 661 of record JAJEAX010000235.1, on the reverse strand, counting down.
GCAATTGTCACGGGATATCGCGTTGAAAATTCCGGCAAATTCATCGTCCGTCTCCCGTGACCCGCACCCGGGTGCGCGTCCTCAGTGTTTCGTAATTGCTCGTGATCAATTGGTCTCCCGGTTCAAGTCCTACCACAATTTCCACGCGATCGCGGTCTTCCAGGCCGGTCTCGACTTCGCGTTGTTGTGCGCGTCCTTCTTCTTCGATGAAAACGACCTTCTGATTTCTCCTCCGCAAAACCAGATTGCGCGCAATAAGTACTACATTTTGCCGCGATTCCGTGACTATTTCTGTTTTGACAAACATGCCTGCTCGCAAAAGCAAGTCGGGATTATCGACCATCCCGACGACCTGAACTGTACGAGTGACCGGATCAATGGCGGGATCCATCTCGACAATCTCGCCCTCAAAAACTTCTTCGGGCAAAGCGTAATTGCTCACGCGGATGCTCTGGCCCAATTTCACGTTAATAATCTGGGCATTGGGAATTTTCAGATCCACAAATACCTGTGAATAATCCATAATTTTTGCGATTGCGGTATTCGGATTCACCAGCGTTCCCTGCGTAATATCCGCAAGTTCTGACAGCACGCCCTGAATGGGGGCTAAAAGTTTGGTTTTATCGATCTTGATGAGGGCGTCCTGATAATTGGCTTCTGC
>JAJEAX010000408.1 GCA_022822565.1 Candidatus Latescibacterota bacterium | reverse complement strand
TCGACCTCTCGCTTTTGCAAATCGTTTATCTGGCGGAATAGTTGGGATGCATAAAGCATCAACAACCAGAGATTTCTGACTGGAATTTCTCCGATATACCCCAGTGTGTCGCTTTCTTGAGCGGTGGTCATTAAAACCCTTTCAGTAGTTTTTTCTTAGCCTCTTGAACTGTATCCGGCGTATCAAACCAGTATTCGTCCAGCAAGGGACCAATTTCGGTTTCGACCACTTGTTTGAACCATTCGTTGGAATCGGAAATCGTGTGTCCGGGTGGTGGAGTTACGTAACTGTGCCCTATCTGGAATTGAGCACCAAGGTTAGAGTCCTCAGCTATCTGTTCGTTTAGCGTATTCATTCTTGCTTCTACTTGTGACAGAAATTCTTCATTTATTTTGCACTGATTATGTACCCAGTCTTGCCAGACATTGCCAAATATGGGTTCAAGGTCAACAAAGGCGAATCGCCGGCGAAGGGCGAAATCGACCATAGCGATTGAGCGGTCTGCGACGTTCATTGTGCCAATGACGTACAGGTTTTCGGGAATGTAAACCCGTTAGCCTTCGCGTTTTCGGTAAGACAGTTCCAATGCCTCGTCCTTATTGCGTTTGTCCGATTCCAGTAGTGTAAGCATCTCGCCAAAAATTTGTGCGGGATTGCCGCGATTGATTTCCTCAATGATGATCGCATATTCTGACTCTGGATCGTCTTTTGCGGTGTTTATCATCTGAAGAAAGGGACCGTCAACCAGGTCCAGCTTGCCATCGCCTGATGGCCGCCATCCTCTGACAAAATCTTCGTAAGAAAGATTGGAGTGAAATTGCACGGGGCGTATTTTGTCTTCGTCGCGCTTATCTATCACGGCAAAGGCCAGCTTTTTTGCCAGCCACGTTTTGCCCGTGCCCGGCGGTCCTTGCAGGATTAGATTTTTCTTATCTCGGAGGCGTTGAAGAATAATCTCCAATTTTTCCCGTTCAAGAAAACAGCCTTCTTTCAGGATATTGTCTATAGAATAGGAGATAAAAGGAGGTGCGGTTTCTTTCACTTCTGAGCTGGAGGCTGTCTTCTCCGATAGAGGCAGTTGTATAAGAGACGGACTGGTATCCCAAACATTTTTGAACGGCGAATTGTAGAAGTTGACTTCTTCGCTGGGATATTCGACTTCAAGTCGATTTCGAATCTTCAATAATGCTTTATCAAGGGCGATGTTATTCCCATCGTTAGTGAGTAGATCTTCGTCCCATTTTTTTGAGAAAGCAATGACTATTTTTTCTTTATGTGGTTGGCTCATAATTGGTTCAAATTCATCTGGAAACAGAAGGTACAGAAAAGCATGTCGAAATTGGCGGCCTTGGCAGTACTCCTGAGCGTCGAGCCATTCGGCAAAGCCCCAGGGATCGGTTAGTAGTGATTCCCGATTCCCTGAGGAAAGGGAAAACCAGCTAAGCATTGTGGTGATGAAGAATCGGCATTCCTTCCATCGATACTGATTGTAAGCTTGGCCTGGATTTACAACCCCTTTTGCTAAGACTTCGCCCAGTGCCCAATGATTATCCGGAAGTACCGACCCCGACCATTCCCAGGTTTGTCTGATTTGATCGTGTTTTGTCTTTGGTTTAAGCATTCTGCGATAGACGATTAAAAAAAGTGCCCACGTCATCTCTGCCCACAGACACTTTGCATCGGGGGTGGCGGGAGCGAGTTGTTGCTCCAGTTTCTCGTAGAATTTACCCGATCCCTCGTCCGGATTCTCGACGTAGTGGATGCGGAGTAGATCAAAGTTTTTTTGATTCCAGAGTGGTTCTTGCGAAAATAGCGATCCGCCATCCAAAAGGCATTGCTGCTTCCACTTTTCGGCAGCGGCAAGAATGGCTTCGGCACTTTTTGATCTGCTCATAGATATATCCTTTGTTGAATTTCAGGTCCTTTTGTCAAAAATTTTGAGCATTTGATTCCCGGACAATATACTATATATTGGCTTTGTGTCACTTGAAGATATTGTTTTGCCAATGAAGAATTACGATATGGACACGTCCACAATTGACCTGACATTTGCGACCGAACTATTGCGTTTGCCATATTCGCAAGTTTGGAGTGATTATGATGAAGATGCAGATGTCCTGTATCTCAGCTTTGAAAAACCCCAGTGCGCCAATGACAGCGTGATGGAAGATGATGGAAATATTTACCACTATCGCGACAAACGTCTTGTTGGTATTACACTGCCCAATGCGCGAATGCGCTTTGGTTCGAATCGCTAAAATTCCTCAGCGAAAGAGTGCGAGAAGGAAAAATTTTCATAGCAATATCATTGAGGTAACAATGGCTGAATATTTCGTCAAACGTCCGTTGAAGCGCGCGCCTGTTCATCCGGGTGAGATTTTGCGTGAAGATGTATTGCCGTCGCTTGAGTTATCGGTTAGTGAAGCTGCTCGACGACTCGGTGTTTCACGTCAACAATTGCATCGCGTTCTGGCCTGTACGCATCCGGTTACGATAGAAATGGCACTTAGAATAGGAAAACTCGTCGGCAACGGTCCCGGACTCTGGTTGCGCCTGCAACAGGCTTGTGATTTGTGGCGTGTAGAGCAATCTTTGAAAGACGAACTTGAAGAAGTGATTACTCCCAACGCTAAAGCTGTTGGGCTTCGCGGTGGTTAATCCACCTGACTTTGTAATCCCAAAGTCAATATGTTTATCGCAGCATTATGGTCTCTGTCCGTCGTATAGCCACACTTTTTACAACGATGCACACGCTGAGAAAGTGGTTTCTTTTCTCTGTGTCCACATGCCGAGCAATCTTGTGACGTATAATCAGGCTTGACGGCCTTGAATCCAATACCAGCTTCTTCCGCTTTGTATTCGAGACAGTGCCGAAACAGGGACCACGCTACGTCTGCTATTGATTTAGACAATCGCCTGTTCTTTTGCATCTTTTGAACTTTCAGCTTCTCTACGGCGACAAAGCCGTGACGATTGACCACTTTTCTTGATTCTTGATGGGCAAAGTTATGTCGCTTATTACGGATACGCTCATGCACTCTTGCAACAACCTTACGTGCTCTCTCTCGCTTCTTTGGACAGACCTTTTTCAATGCGTCCCATTTGCGCTGTGCTTTGGCAAGGGTTTTTTCCTCTTTTCTAAAGAATCGCTGGTTGGCTATTTTCTCGCCGTCACTGGTGACAGCAAAGGAATTAAGACCAACGTCAATGCCTATGGCAGAGCCAGCATCCGTTTTTTCAGGCGCGTCGCCCATATCGCAAGAGATAGACGCAAACCATTTGCCCGTCGCCGTGCGAGTGATGGTGCAAGATTTAGGAATACCGTCAAGTGGCCTGTGCTGGACAACACGAATACAACCTATTTTGCCCAAACGCAAGCCTTTATCGTCTAATCGGCAACCGTTGGAAAATTGAGGATAGGTGATAGAATCATAGCGATTCTGTCCTTTGTATCTGGGAAAGCCGGCTTTCTCGCCTGTCTTTGCTCTTTCTTTGAGACGGCGAAAGAATCCTTTGAATGCCAAATCAACCCTTGTTGATACTTGTTGCAATGCCTGAGAATATACTTCCTTTAATGTAGGACGCTGTTGTTTCATCAGTGGTATTATTTTGTTCTGTTCGTAACGAGACAGAGACTTATTTTCATTTTTCCACGCCTGTATTCTCGCACAGAGAAATTGGTTAAACAGCAATCGACATTCTTCAATATGCGCCATCAAGATATTCTCTTGCTTTTTTGTTGGACGCAACCTGTATTTGAATGACTTAAACATAAGTAAAATATACACTTATGCACGAATTTTGTCAAGCGATATAGCAATGCTCATATACACTAAAGCTACAAAGGTAAGCCCTTCGCCATGCGACCCACGCCTAAAGGTCGTGGGTCTTACGGGCTATTGGATAAGACCTGCGGGCATAAAATAACGGATATTATACCAATTTAAAAAAAGGAATACATTATGATCTACCGACTCAAAATTACTCTGACGGGTTCCAGACCGCCGATATGGCGGCGGGTTGAGGTTGATGGCAACATCTCACTTGGAGAATTGCATCAGGTGATTCAGATTGTGATGGGATGGACAGATTCTCATCTTCACCAATTCATCGTTGACGATACCTATTATAGCACCCCTTATCCAGGCATGTTAGACTGGGGAATGGATAATCGAAATGCAAACGAAACCTCTCTTCAGCAGGTCGCCGTTGAGGTTGGGGCGCAAATCATATATGAATATGATTTCGGTGACAGCTGGGAACACAAGATTCGGGTTGAACAGATCAAGGAGCCAGAAGCCGGGGTGTTTTATCCTATCTGTCTGACGGGAAAACGCGCATGCCCACCAGAGGATGTGGGTGGCGTTTGGGGGTACGAGGAATGTTTAAGCGCACTTCAGAACAAAAATCATCCAGAGCATGAAATGTATTCAGAGTGGATTGGAGAGCTATTCGATCCCGAAAATTTTGATCTTGAGGAAAGTAATCGGATGCTATCTTTTCTCGACTGCTACAAGGTCTTCAAGCGAGCGAAGGCACCAGTATATACCCATAGACAGGGACAATATCTGACATTTATCTATTATTATACGAAGTTGAACGGTTATCCCCCGGCCCAGGCAGATATACAGAGGTATTTTGGCGTCACAGGCCCTTCCGTCAACAGCATGCTCAAAACCCTGGAAAAACGAGGTCTTATATCGAGAGTTCCCCGCAAACCGCGCTCAATCAAGTTGCTCCTGTCCCACGAGGAACTCCCCGACCTGGAATAAGTCGTAGCCAGTTTGCACTGCCATAAGAGCGGATCAGGTCAAGAGTAGAGTCTTCAATTTGATATACCGTATGGGGGCTGTTAGTCGGTCTATTGGGAACATCGGGGTTGATGCGGATAATGCCAGCATCCAAAAACTGATGTACTGTCTGTCTTCTAACGGTCTCTCTCGTATTTGGTGCGTATTGTTTCCCATAATGGTCAGCCGCAAAATTCATGATGGGTGTAATGCCGATCAAAGGATTATTCGCATCCTCCCACTGCGTTTCAGACTTTACATCGATCAATGCCAGCAGGGTTAATGCTGAACGCTCATTCTGCTGGGCACCTGGCATACCAATAGATTTCAGAATTGCGAGTGCTGCTTCTATCTTTTGTTTGCTTTTGATTGGATCTGGTTTTCCACTTCCGTTTGCCATATCAAAGACCTCTTGCTCAATTAAATCATCTAACGCATCACCATCCGGTAATCTGTCCTTAATTTTTGCCCCCAGAGATTCGAGTTTTGCTCTTGAAGGGTATTTAAGACTTCTCAAGTCCGTGGCATTTACCTGAGTATGGCCGTTGAACAATCTGAAGTAAGCGTCAACCATCATTGAGTTGAGAAAAACTGCCAGCCCCTTGGCAAGATGTGCAGGCAGTCCTTTTCCATTGCAATGGAAATAATTCAGATGGTTCTCAAAGCCTACTGTTTCTGATTTTATTCGCTCTGGATCATAGATAGCAGCTACGATCCTGCGCTTTTCTTCCTTTGTAGAGAAACGCCTTACTAAAACATACGTGCCAGAAGGGACCAATAAATTTTTGGATTCTTCTGAAAAAATAATGGCATGGGGTTTCTTGCTGTTTTTTGGGGGCCATTCAACAAAACCTTGCTGGAAATGCATGGGATAAATTAAGGGCACGGTTTTTTTATTTGGAATCTGTTTCAAGAATTTGTTCGCTCGAAAATCAACAACTCTGCCCGTTGATACCGAGATGCCGAGTTCCTCCAGTGTTGATTGAAAATGCTTCATCTTTTCAGCTATTTGATGGTCCATCTCATCTGTTATGATGTGAATGAACTTATCGGGGTCCTCTGGATGTATCACCTGGTCATATTCGACATCTCTCCAGAATAGAGGGTCTCCTGGAGATGAATGAGATGAAATCGCTATCTTTGATGGTTTTGCCTTAGATTTGATCGCCTGGAAAATGATGTTTTCTTGCAGCACACCATCATCGCTGAAGGCCCTTTTTCTGGATTCAAAGATATGAATTCTCTTTAATGCCATTTCTTCGAGAAAGTCATTTCTAAATGCTTTGAAATAAGGTCCATTGCAGAAGCTTCTCGGTGTAATTGCAACGAGTTGTCCTTTGTCAGTTAGTAATTTTTTTATTATTGCAAGAAAGGCTGTATAAAGGTTGCTCGTTTCAATCCCAAGGCGACGCAATAATTTTCTGTGTTCAGAAGAACTCTGGATTTTTTTGTAAGGGGGATTGAGAATAGCATAATTGAACTTTTTGACATGGGGAGAGAACAGATCTCGTCTGAGTGCGGGTACAGCAGCTTTAATAAAATCTTCATTGATCACTTTGTAGCTAAAATGAATGCCGAGTTGCTCACATTTTGAGCGGCAAGTTTTCAGTGTATTTTCTAAAAGTGGCGTCAATGAAGCATCAATTTCATAGGCTGTGATTGTAAATTCCTTTGGGGGATGCTTCTGTGTGCATACATAATCGACAAAAGCAGCAGAAAGAGACCCTATTCCGGCACCAGCATCGAGTAAATGAACAGAGGCTTCTGATATGCGAAACATCTGTGCCATGAACTCAGCTATCGGAGCAGGTGTAAAGAACTGGCCAAGGTGGTTTTTCTTTTTGCCATTTACAACGAGGTTATATCTAAGAAGATCAACCTGGTCCAGTATATTGCGTTGTTCATTGATATCTATCATTTTACGCGGTGAGATTTTAGATGGTTTCGCACAGAGAAAAAACCTCCGGATTTTTTCCTTCTGAGTATATTATAGATCAACCTGCCCGTTTGTCAATATATCTGGCGGGATAAGGACGTAAAAGATGTTGATTTTGTTGCAGGTGCCCAGTTGATCGAGATAGGCAATTTTAACTCAATAGGAGAATCAGAATGAAACCTTCGTGGATGACGTATGGTGTTTTGAAGGCACTTTCCCGACGGGATTTGTTGCAGATGTTGAAAGATCACGGGTTTGAAGGGGTGGAGTTTCGCACGGATGCGGGGCATGGTCACGGGGTGGAGGCGTCGATTGACGAGGCAGAGCGAGAGCAGGTGGTGGCAGATTGCGAGGCGATGGGGATCGATATTATGAGTGTTGCGACGGGCAATCGGTATCACGATACGGATCCAGATGAGCTTCGGGATCATATTGAACAGACGATGGTTCGGATGGATCTGGCATCGGATCTGGGCGCGCCTCGCGTGCGGGTGTTTGGGAATAATTTCCCAATGGAAGTGCCCAGGGAACAGACGATTGCTCAGGTGGCAGAGGCGCTGAAGCCGCTGTGTGATTACGGCGCTGAGAAGGGTGTGAAGCCGTGCTTGGAGTTGCACGGGGAGTTCGATTGGCAAGCGTGCAGGGCAGTGGCCGAGCAGGTGGATCACGAGAATTTTGGATTGGTGTGGAATTCGGTGCCGCAAGATGTGGTTGATGGATCTGTGAAACAGGCACTGGATACGGTATGGCCCTGGCTGGATCATGTGCATATGCACGATCTGGCGGGACAGGGCTATCCGTACCGCGAGTTGTTCCGGCTGCTGCACGAGAAGGAATATGAGGGATATATGTCGGCAGAGACAGAGCGCCGTCCCGATAAAGGGGTGGGCGATTTGTGGATGTTTGTGGCTTATTACTCAGATTTGTTCAGAGCGTATCGCGATCTCGCGCGGGGGTGAGAAAGGTTATTAAGTAAAACGCCATCGGCAAATAGCTGATGGCGTTTTTTGTGTTGGGTTTCTGTATCGCAAGTTATCCGGTCAATATTTCGCGCAGGCGTGCGGTGACGATTTCCTGGTCGTCTTCGATGAAGTTGGTTACGGCAACGCGGAAGGTGTTTGCACTGCCGCGTGTCCATACGGATGGATTGCCCTGTCGAAGTTCTTCGATTATTTGCACTGCGGTTTTGCCCAGTGCGGTTTCATCGACTGTGATGTGTACGCCGTTGCTCAAGCTGCGCGCATCGGTTACACACTGGACAGCGATGTGGGGGATGTCCTTCAGGTTTGATAGTAGTGCTTCGGATTTGCGTTTGTATTCGGATAGGCGCGCTTCGTGGTCCATGCGGAACCATTCGCGCAGGGCAACGACAACAGCGATGACTTCTTGCCGATCTACTTTCAGGGGACGGCCTATGGTATCGTAGGGGCAGGTTTCATAACCGATAAAGGAATGGAGAAAGGCGGCGTCGATCAGGTCTTTGCGTCCACACAAGATGCCCGTGGAGTGACACGAGCCAATGTATTTTGCGCCGTAGCCGATCAAATCTGCGCCCATGTCGGGATATTTGAGCATGGTTTCGAGGGGATAGACCTGGCTCGCTGCATCGACGATGACGGGGATCCCGTTGGCGTGGGCGATGCGGACGACGTCTTCAGGGGATAGGACGCCTGCCTGGCCTCCGGGTGCGAAATAGTGGATGGCTGCGGTCTGGTCTGAGATGGCGGCTTCGAGTTGGGCTTCGGTTGTTCCGTTTTCATCGCCGACTTCGATGAGTTTGGCACCGAAAACGGTGAGTACCGGGTCGTAGTGATAGCGTTGCTTTTTTTGGATTAAAATTTGATGCTTCATGCCCGTTGTATCGGGCAATTGTTCCATTTTTTCGGGGTCGCTGCCCGACATGCAGGCGGCTGTGCTGAGGGCTAATGCCGCGGCACATCCAGGTGTGACCATTGCCGCTTCTGCACCGAGGGTGTCGGCGATGATTGCGCCGGTTTTTTTGAGTAGTGCTTCCATGTCCGCAAAGTAGCGATTCGCTATGTCCATTGCTGCTTGTATTTCAGGACCCACACGCGACCCGCCGATGACTGTTTGATATCCCGAGGCGTTGATTACGGGGACAACGCCCAGGTCTTCGTAGATTTGACGCGCTTTGCTCATGATTTTCCTCCGAAAATGTTTTGGGACCTTACGCCTACAGGCTTATTCTCCTAAATCGTTTATTCACAAATGTTTATTAAATCAACTTTTCTACTAGCACGGCTTGATCTCTGCCTCGCTAAATATTAAATGGATTTCGGGAGGTAGAGACAAAGGCACTCTCAGTGCTATGAGAGTGCCTTTATAGCCTATATCAAAAGACTAAGGACAATTAGGATTGCTAATTCAACAAAGCTGAGCTTTGCTTCAATCCTTATGTCGGACTTTAGATCAATTTTGATCTTGTCCATCTCTGCCTCCTGATCAATCGTTTAAATTAGTATTACTAGCTATACGAGTCAGGAGCTTACGATCTGTATCCTGTGCAGGATTGGAGTATCACCGCCTCTCATTATGGTTTCTAAGAAATTACTCAAATTTCGGTTTTTGTCAAGGTTGCAGAGTGGTAGCAAAAAGCACTCTCAGCGCAATGAGGGTGCTTTGCTTTTGTTAGCCTACTGCTTAACGTATGCAATGCCGATACGTAGCCCAAAAACGTCTGGTCACGATGCCAATGCTGGAGCCATTTCTTTGTCAAACTTCTTTTGTTTTTCATCAGCTTCTTTCTTCCTCAATCTGACTAATTCATCACGTTCTTTCTGGGTCATGTTCAATACCTCGCGTGGTGAAGGGATAGGCGGTCCAACCACCGCCTATCCCACTATGTGGTATTTTTTTACTTATCCTAATTCTTCGAGACCAATGCCAGCCTTAGCAAGTCTCTCAGCGAGAGGATCAATGCCGTTGCTGATTGCTGGTTTAATTGGGATTTCCCACACTTCGCAAAATTCCCTCAAAGCTTGTCTAACAGTTTTAGATACATCTGAATCTCTCTGTTTTGCCCATTTACGTATCGCCTCATATTGTGCGACAGGTATTTGTACCGACAGCAGTTTCATATCTGGTTTTGCCATACTACTCTCCTCAAAAGTTGGTTAATATCTACGGTTCGCATCTCAACGCTTGAGTATCAAAAAAGTTTCATCTTTATGGCGGCTGATCCTTTTGTTTGATTATACGTAAATCAAATTTAGCTTTACTCGTCCAAGTATCTCGCTCTAATTCAAGCACGATATTGAAACCATTATCCAAACTCCACTGTGCGTATTCGTGGACAACTCTTTTCGGATGCCTATAAGCATTGTAATATGGCTTTCCCAGTCGCGTCATCAACTCTGCAAATACGTATTTGAAAAAGTCCTCTGCTGATTTATCCTCAGAGGAAAATTTATACTCGTCCTCAATAGCCGAAAATACCTTAGGTGATAGCAGGCTATCTACAAGTGCCTCTACCTGAGGATGCATTACTAAAGCCTTGATTATCTCGGTCTCACTTAAAGACTCTTTGCTTGAAGCACATCCAGCGAACAGTATCAATGCAAGTATTGAACAGCGCATATCCTTTCTCCTTTCTGCCAATACAATATCCAATGGACGCCTGCTTAAAGCATGCAGGCGTGACGAACGACGGTTGTCATTGCGGCAGGATGTTAGCCGCAATCCAGTCTATCAGAAAAACATATTAGCGATTTTTTTTGACAGACCACTAAATCTGCTGTCCTATCTTCTCAGCGAGAGTCTTCAACCCTTCAATAATATCTGATCTGTCGTTCATTCTACGTTCTTCAATTATTGCTACTAAGGTCAGTATAAATAGTAAGGTCCCAATGTTTTTTTAATGCCTGCTGGATAACGGCTCTGTTTCAATGATGTTTCCATCATCCAGAAACGCAATCGGCTCAGCTTCCTTACCATTTTCCCACATCAGAGAATAAAACCAGATACCACTCTCACCGATGCAGAAATCTGCAGGCGTAAAGGTCATTTTTGAGTCCAGTGGCGGATCAGATTTTTCGGGATTGTATTCAGCTATCCAGCCAAATGCCTCGCCGCTCCATGTCTGTCCTTTGGCATGAAGCTTTTTAGCAAACGCCATAATATCGTCAATATCCGGAATGACGATGGACATGTTGATCCTTTCCAAAAATATACATTCAAAATAGAAAGAGGCAAGAGAGGTCCGCATTCAATAATTGTGTAAAATTAGACATTTATTCCTCTCGTGAGGTTGCATAAGCCGAATCTTTCCAAACGTCCTTGGCTACGCGGAGGATGTTGCCGCCGATGATTTTTGCGATGTCGTCGTCGCTGTAGCCCCGTTGCACAAGGCCGACGGTGAAGAGGGGCCAGTTGGTCCAGGTGAGGCTTTGTTCCTGGTGGGGTTGTCGCCATTCGGAGGAATGGAGCGGGTCTCTGGGCGGCCAGAGTGCTTCCCAGCGGTTGCGCTGTTTGGGGCGGGTGTTGAGTTTTCGGTTGGCTTCGGCGATGTATTGAGAGGGATAGCCTCGGTCCGTGCCGATGGTGACGGCGTCGGTGCCAAAGGTTTTGGCGACGTAGTCGATGTGGTCGAGGAAGGCACTGATGTCGCCGCTGCCACCGAGGAATGCGGGTACATTGGTGATGCCCATGGTGCCCCCGGTGTCGAGTACTGCGCGGATGATGTTGTCGGGTTTGCTTCGGATGTGTTCGTTGAGTGTGCAAGCGACGGAGTGGCTGACGACGACGGGTTGTTTGGATGCTTTTGCCGCGTCGAGGCAGGTTTGCCAGCCGGTGTGGGAGAGGTCAATGATGATGCCGAGGCGGTTCATTTCGGCGACTGTGGCATGTCCAAAGTCGCTCAAGCCCGCGTCGTTGGGTTCGCCGCAGCCGTCTCCTATGGGGTTGCGGCGGTTGTACGTGAGGTGCATCATGCGCGCGCCCAGTTGTGCAAAGACGCGGATGTAGCGCAGTTCCTCTTCGGGGTTGGTCTGGTCGCCGGCGAGTGGAATGCCGTTGCAGGTGAGATAGGTGCAGCGTTTGCCCGCTTTGTGTGCTGCTGCGATGTCGTCGGGCGTGGTGACGCGCTGAAGGAAGTCGGGCATGGCGTCGGTGTTGTACGTGTGTCGGGCAAGGCGTTTGATGATGCGCAGGGGGTCGTTGCATTCTTCGCCTGCATTTTGAAAGGTGCAGGTGACGCCAGAGGTCTGCCAGATTTCCCGGTATTCTCGACGGAGTTCGGGTGTGAGTGCCCAGCGGGTCATGCCCATGTCTTCGGTGAGGTCTTGCAGTTCGCGGTCAGACGCACCCGCTTCGATGGCTGCGTTGACGGGGTCGGGATCAACGGGGGAGCGCAGGCCCAGGCCGTAGGATTCGATGACGAGGGCGTGTTCGTGAAGTTCCAGGCCGTGTTCTATGTCGCGCTGTGACGGTTTGAGGATGCCGAGTGCGACATCGCGGGCGTGTTGCATTTGGTCGTTCATTGTTGTTTTCCTGTTTTATGTTAAGTGGTCAGCAAATCAGGCGTTATAGAGCCGTCATCGCGGTATGCCCCCTGCTTAAACCCTGCAGGGGCATGCTTTGAGCCGCGATCCAGAAGGGTTTTTTTTTATAAGAAATCGATCAGATCATCGTTTTTGATGAGGTCGTTTTGTATGGTGAGGATAGCCTCGGGACAAAGCGCATAGGCCGCTTCGGCCCAGGATGTGTCGAAGGTATCGCCCGTGTTGTGTAAGAGCAAGTTATTTGGGGCGATGAGGGCAGCGGCATTGGGTAAGCCTCCCGCCTTGAGTATGCCGGGGATGGGCAGGCGTTTGAGGTAGTCGTTCTCGGTTTTGGTGTTGAATGCACCGATGTTGGATGCGATTTGTAGATCGGCGCGTTCTGAGATTGCACCTGCGATAATGGTCCAGAGTCCGGCATTGCCAAAGCCGACGATGTTTGTCGGGCCATCGGGTATGTGGCGCAGTGCGAGTGCGATGTCGTATATGCGCTCGGCGTCGTCGGTGCGGTTAAAGGTGTTGAAGAAGTTCCCGCCCCCGCGCGGTTCTTCGGGGTTTTCTTCGCCGATGTTTTGGCCCGTGCCAAAGGGGTCTATGGCATAGACAGTGTGACCCTTGTCGAGGAGAGCCTGGATGATGGGTGAGTACAGGGCGTCCATGCCTTGTGGGTGAATTAAGAGGGTGGATGTGTCGGATGGAGATTCGGGTGTGAAGGTGCGGATGGGGACGCGCACATTGCGGCGGTCGCCGATGAGTGTTCCGTTTTCTTCAATGTTGTGTTGATATGTGACGGTGCTGTTGTCGTAGCCTACGGTTATGCGCAGTGCTTCGCCCAGGGTGCGTCGATTTTCGGTAAGTGCGGCAGGCGTGTTTGGGCGATATGTTTCCAGTGCTGTTCTGGATGCGGCGATGCACTGGCGGATGAGGTCTTTGTGTTGGGTGATCGCGCCGTCGGGCAGGCCATCGAAAAAGGCGAGCATGTTTTTGTGTTCTTCGACTTCAAAGGGGGGTTCGCGAAAGTTGTCGTCAAAGGGCAGGTCGAGCCAGCGGGCGAACCAGCGGTACACGGCTTCGCGCATTTCGAGGTTGTAGCCGTGGGGCGCGTCAATCTGGATTTGAGAGATGCGGTCGTCGGCGCCGTAGAGGTCGTATATGCGTTTGATGGCGGGGTATTCGACGTCGGGGGTGTGTTGCGTCCAGTCCTGGGAGGAACTGACGAGGATGAGGGGTTTGGGCGCGAAGGTGGCGCCGATATCGACGTTGTTGGTGTCGATGCGCAACAGGGGCGCGTTTTCACAGACACAGCCGCCTTGCATGTAGGCGGAGACCATGCAGACGGGTGCGGCGACGTGCAAGCGGTCATCAACGGCATAGAGGTTATAGGTTTGGGTGCCTCCGCCCGATTCGCCCGTGCAGCCCAGGCGGTTGGTATCGACTTCGGGGAGTTCGCAGAGGAAGTCGAGTGCGCGGATGCTGTTCCAGAGTTGAAAACCGAGGATGCCGATATTCCAGAGCATGCGGTCATCTTGTCTGTGGGGCCAGGGTGCGCGGTGTACAACACCGTAGGTTTCTTCCTGGTATGCGCCGGAGAGATGTCGGGCGCTGTCGTTGTAATCGACCATGTCCCACATGAAGGCCGTGCAGCCCATTCGGGCAAAGGTGATGCCCCGGCCGGGGTAGGATGTGTCCCCGTGTTGTATGCGGCCGAGTTGTGCATGTCCGTGTGGGCTTAAGATGCCGGGGTGGCTTTGGGGTTGTGGGTTGAGGGGGCGAAAGAGACTGCCGCCCACGTAGAAGTTGGGCAAGCTCTGGAAGTAGGCTTTTTCGATGGTGTACCCGTCTCGTTCAATGCGGTCGTAGATGTGGATGTCGAGCGGGGGCTTTTCGGGCATTGGCCAGAGTCCAGAGGCAAAGAGGATCTGCTTTTTAAGTCTCGCCTTTTCTCGTTCCCAGGTTTCGTGGTCGGGATATGTTGCAGGCGCGAATTCGGTGTGGGTGTGCGGGAGGTTCTGCCATCGGGGGTCCATGGTGTGATCACTCCTCTTCAATGGCCGCCGGAGCGCCGAAGTATTTTTTCAGGCGTTTTGCGTCGAATTTTTCCTGGCGGTCATAAGTGTAGATGCCGTTTTGTTCTTGTTCGATGTCGGTGAGTTGGGTGTAGCAATACCCCGCGATGTTGGGGTGGTTGAGGAGTATAGCTGTGAGTTTTTCGATGCGGTGATACACTTCTTCGATGTCGGTGGGGCGTTTGCCATAGCCCCAGCTGCTTTTGCGGTCTGCGGCTTGTTCTGTTTCGACGGCATTGGGATCCCACCAGGTGCCGCCGTATTCATCGACGACATAGGGTTGGCCCTGATAGGGCGCGCTCAGTTCGGGGAAGCGGATGGGTGTGTTTTCCCAGTCGTTGGGGGATACGGGGGCGTAAGTTGCTTTGAATTTGACGGGGTCCTGTTCGTAGTCGTGTACGGTGTAGATGTCCGTGCAGACGTGTACGTAGCCGCTGGTGTCGTGGCATGGGCGAGAAGGGTCGAGTGCTCTGGTGAGGTCGTATGTTTCCTGTACGGCCTGGTGGTGCGCTTCAAAGTGGTTGGTCGCGCCGCCCCGGGTTTCGTTGTATGGGGTCCACGCGAGGATAGAGGGGTGGTTGAGGTCGCGCTGGACGATTTCTCTCCATTCGCGCTGCTGGTTGTGTATGGATTGGGGGGATCCGAAGTTCATGCCCCAGTCGCAGTATTCGCCCCAGGTGAGATAGCCGAGTTTGTCAGCCCAGTAGTGAAAGCGTTCTTCGAATACTTTCTGGTGGAGGCGCGCGCCGTTGAAGCCGACGGCGAGTGATTTTTCAATGTCGGCTTTGAGCATGTCGTCGGATGGGGAGGTCCATATTCCGTCGGGATAGAATCCCTGGTCCAGTACAAGGCGCAGGAAGATGGGCGCGTTGTTGAGGTAGAATTTGTGGCCTTCGATGTGAAATTTTCGCAGGCCGGCATAGCTGTTGACTGTGTCGATGGTGGTGTCGCCATCGCGGAGTTCAAAGCGGAGGTCGTAGAGGTGAGGGTTGTCTGGCGACCAGGGTTGTGGGTTTTTGATGCGCAAGGACATGGCTGCACCGCTCGTGGCGGGCATGGTGGAGACTGCGACTTCTTCTTTGCCGTTGAGGAGGACGGCGCGGAAGGTGTGTCCGCGATGCGCGTTTTTAAATGTGGGGGTGAGTACAAAGCGGCTGCTGTCGAGGTCGGGTACGATGCGTACAGTTTCGATGCGCGTTTCGGGTACGGCTTCGAGCCAGACGGTTTGCCATATTCCCGTGACGCGGGTGTAGTGGCAGCCGCGGGAATAGAGGTCGGGACATTGTTTGCCCGATGGCTGGTCGCCTGAGCGCGTGTCGTCATTGGCGCAGACGACGAGGTGGTTTGCGTTAGATGTGAGCGCGTCTGTGATGTCATAAGTGAAGGATGAACTGCCGCCGTAATGCTGCCCGATGAGCTGACCATTGACCCAGGCTTTGCAGTGGTAATCGACCGCGCCGAAGTGCAGGAGTACGCGTTTGTCCGTCCATTCGTCGGGGATGTCGAGGGTTCTGTGATACCAGACCGAGGGCATGAAGTCCGTGTGTTGTATGCCCGAGAGGCTGGATTCCGGGCAGAAAGGCACGGTGATGGCGCGGTCTAAATCAGCGGGATTTTGGGGCCAGC
>JAJEAX010000311.1 GCA_022822565.1 Candidatus Latescibacterota bacterium | reverse complement strand
TTCTTCAATGCGTTTCAAGCAGTGAAAAAAAGAACTCGCTGTGCGTGCGTTTGCGCCCAGTTCTTTTAGCAGTTGCACCAATTGCATTGCGCGTTGCGGGTTTCCATCAACAATCAGTATGTCTCCCATAAAACCTCCAATGTGTAATGAGTTGTTTTACAAGAGACATCATGCATAATGCGTGCCAGAGGTAATGAGATTTATAAAATGTTGATAAATAATCAGTTAAGGATGTTGTGGAAATTTTTGACTTGTACATCTGACGCATAAAAGGCGACAGTTGACCCTTATTTATAAAAAAAATGGCGTCCTTCAAAAGAGAAGAACGCCATTTTTTTCCTTTCTCGCTAGCTCTCTATGGGGAAAAATCAAAATCAGATTCTGAAGGAGCACTGATCCGTCCGGAAAGAGATGTGCGGACCCGGTAAACATAGGTGAAACCACTTTTAATATCTCTATCGCTATAAGAAGTGGTTGTGATCGGATCCTCGGTTACCAAAGTCGTATAATCTCCGTCTGTTAAATTTCGAATAGCAGCACCGGAAGCAGCTCCGGCGATTGCTGCCCGTTGGACGATGAAATGGTCATACTTGTCAGGGGGTGTCCAGGCCAGATTAATTTCGGGAACACTGGGATTATAAGCAACCGTCAGGTCCGTTGGAGGCACGGGGACTATATCAGTTGTGGTCACTGTCCTGATGGGTGATCGCGCGCTCTCATTACCTTCGTTGTCAATGGCAGAAATCTGATACCTGTAAGTCGTGCGGTTTAGCAGGTCTATATCGCGATATTCTCGAGCTGACGCATCTACGATTGTTAGCACGGTTAGCACATTATTACTCAATGGGTCCGTGCGATAAATCACAAAGCCGCCAAGTCCGGTCAAGTCGCCGCCATTTGCATCCCTTGTGGGGGCGTCCCAGATCAACTCGATCGCTGCGCCGCTACTTTCCAAAGCAGCGATAAAATTGTCGGGGGTAGCAGGTGGAATATCATCGATCAGTACCGTTGCAGAGGCAAATAGCGATGGTTCGCTTTCTGTGTTATTTACACCAACCGCCTGCACGCGATAGACATAGGTCTGATCCGCTACTAGCGGCGAATCGACATAAGTCGTCTGCACAGTTGTGAAGGTCTCTTCGGCCACTGTCTGTGCCGGGTCTGTATAGCGCATGACGCGATATCCGGTCAGTTCTGCTTCTGTATTGGCAGACCAGGTGATGGCAATATACCCGATTCCACCAGTGGCTCGCACATTGCGCGGTGCTGCCAGAACCGGAGGCGGCTCAGTGGCCTGGGCAGAGACAAAGGCCGATAGGTCGCTTTTCTCATTGGCGGTGCCAACCGCCCGCACGCGATAGACAAAGGGCTGTCCGGCTGTGACAGGGGTATCCACATACGTCGTCAATACAGAAGAGAAGATTCTGTCAGGCGTTTCGTGTGTGGGGTCTGTAAAGCGGAGTATTTCATATCCAGTCAATTCCGGCTCGGTGTTTGCCGTCCAGGTCAAGGTGATTTTCAGCTCACCACCAGTGGCTCGCACATTGCGCGGTGCTGCCAGAACCGGAGGCGGCTCAATGGCCTGCGCAGAGACAAAGGCAGATAGATCGCTCTTCAAATTTGAGGGACCAACTGCACGTACGCGATAGACAAAGGGCTGTCCGGCTGTGACAGGTGTATCCACATACGTCGTCAATACAGAAGAGAAGATCTTGTCAGGCGTTTCGTGCGTGGGGTCTGTAAAGCGGAGTATTTCATATCCAGTCAATTCCGGCTCGGTGTTTGCCGTCCAGGTCAAGGTGATTTTCAGCTCACCACCAGTGGCTCGCAAGTTGCTCGGGATAGCAAAGCCTTTGGTCGTCACAGATACCGGCTGAGACCGGGGTCCGGCATTGCCGTTCTGATCCACTGCCCTGACAGCGTAAAAGTATCGCGTCAACAATTCAACAGATGTGTCTTCATAGCTCACCTGATCGCTCGATACTGTGGCGATTAACGCAAAGGATGTATTGTTGTCGCGTGACCGGTAGATCTCAAAGGAGGTCAATCCGGTCAATTCATTGTTGTTGCTGTCTCTTGTGGGAGCCGTCCAGCTAAGCATCACGCGCTGGAAATTAGCGTCATCCAGGCTGACTATCAGGTCTGAAGGCGTGCCGGGAGGACTCTGATCGTCTGAGACCGTTGCAGAGGCATACAGGGACCGTTCGCTTTCTTCGTTATTGGTACCAACCGCCTGTACGCGATATATATAAGTCTGTCCCGATACCAGCGGCGAATCGACATAGGTCGTCTGCACGGTCGTGAAGGTCGCTTCGGCCTCGGTTTGCGCCGGGTCTGTATAGCGCATGACGCGATACCCGGTCAGTTCTCTTTCTGTATTGGCAGACCAGGTAATGGTAATGTGACCAATCCCACCTCTTGCCTGAACGTTGCGCGGTGCTGCCAGAACTGGCGCGGGCGCAGTGGCTTGTGCAGAGACGGGAGGCGACAATTCGCTCTTCACATTGGCGGTGCCAACCGCACGCACCCGATAGACAAAGGGTTGATCTGCTGTGACAGGGGTATCCACATAGGTCGTTAACACGGAAGAGAAGGTTTTGTCGGGGGTTTCGTGCGTGGGATCTGTAAAGCGCAAGATTTCATATCCCGTTAATTCTGGCTCGGTGTTTGCCGTCCAGGTCAAGGTGATTTTCTGCTCACCAGCAGTTGCCCGCACGTTGCGCGGAATGGCAAAGCCTTTGGTCGTCACAGATATCGGCTGAGACCGGGGTCCGGCATTGCCGGCTTGATCCAATGCTCTGATCGCATAGAAATACGTCGTGAGCAATTCGACAGAAGTATCTACAAAACTCACCTGATCACTCGATACTGTGGCGATTAGCGCAAAGGATGTATTGTTCCCGCGCGACCTGTAGATTTCAAAGGAGGCCAATCCGGTCAACTCATTGCCATTTCTGTCTGTGACAGGTGCGGTCCAGTTCAGCATCACCCGCTGGAAATTATCATCGTCCAGGCTGACGATGAGATCTGAGGGCGCGGCAGGAGCACTTTGATCGGCAAGCGCCTGTCCGTCGATGAAAGTGGAAGTATCACTGCGCAATAGCCCGAGATTGGGGTCTTGTACAACGGTTTGAACTTTGTAGTAGTACACTTGATCGGTGGTGACAAGCGAATCGACATAGGTCGTTTGTCCCGTGGTAAAGAGCGTATCACTTGTTACGGGTGTGAAGGGACCTTGTGTCGATTGTGACCGCGAGACCAGATAGCCCAGCAAATTGGGATCGTTCACGGGATTCCAGGAGATGACAATGCGCGCCTGTTCATTTTTCGTTGCGCGCAAGCCAGCAGGCACTGGTACGCTCGCGCCCGGTGCGCTTATCGTCACTAAAGCAAGTGCTGGAGGCCCTATGTTGCCATCTGGATCAACAGCGATGACCACATAGACGTGAAGTACGCCAGCTTCGAGTCCATCGGTATCGAGATAATAAGTCTGGCCGGCTGGCACTGTCCCAAGTTCAACAAAAATATCCTTCAAATCGTCGGATATTGCTCCCAGATTATCGAGGTCAATGCCCAGTTCTGTTGCGATCTGGACCAGAGCTGCCTGCGAACCCTGTATCTGGAGTTTGCCCTGCGAATCTTTGATCCTGAAAATTCTGTACCCGGACAAGCCGGTCAATTCCTGATTACCCACATCCGTTTCTGGTGCTGACCAGCCCAGTGTCACCTGTTTGCCATCGGCATCGGTGATAGCGACGAGATTTGTCGGCATAGCTGGTGCGCGCGTGTCATCGAGGACTTCTGCGCTCACAAATGCAGACAATTCGCTCGCTTGTCCATCTACATTTACGCTACTGAGTTTGTAAAAGTATATTTTCGATACATTGACATCTATTGTCGAATCCACATAAGTCGTCCGTGCTGTCGTCACGTCGGGGACAGATGATTCGCCGCGTAACAGCACGTAGTCTCCCGTAGCCGATGTTGACCGCCATATCCCATATCCCGCAAGGCTGGTGCTGTTTACCGGATTCCAGTTCAAAGTGATCTGTCCAATACCGGCCTGGGCGCGAATATTGCCCGGCGAATTCAAAGCTACGCTTCCCTCACCCTCATATTGTGCGTCAATTGGATTGACGCGTTCGCGTCCGCATCCCCACATAGCAATTAAAATTATCGCAATCCCCAAAAGGCCGACTTGTAGTCGGCGCGTCCACCAGTGATTCATAATAATCTCCTCATGACCCATTATTGATGATTAAAATTTTTTCTTTAACACAATCCCAACAGACTTTTTGCGAATATCACTGTTGAGATCAATTTTGATTCGTCGATCAATTTTGGGCATTTTATCATCCACGCCGCTGTGCATGAGCAAACGCAAACCACTGATCAACAAAATTGCGGAAAATCCAATACTCATCTGGCTCTTGGTATCTCGATCACTTGTGCGGTTAAAAAGCCGTTCGGCTTCCCGTGCGTCTGTCGCCGCCTTGTAGGCTTCATAAATGTCGTTTGCATCGCGCTTATAATCGATGGCGCGCTTGGCCATAAACGCACTACCTCCGAGAAATAAGATACCAAATGTGCGCCGTGCAGTAAAAAGGGACTGCGCTTCGGCAACAGGGGCCAAACACCCCAGAAAAAATGTGGTTGCCAGCGCGACGCAACACATTTTATACATCCGCCTGTACATAATACTTACTCCTCCTCTTAAATATTTCGAGGGTTTAGACGAGATCACATGATCAAAAGTTTCGGATAACTGACATATTCTATTCAAATTTTCTCTCGGTTCCAGTTTTTTCCCAGGTGCGCACCACGCGAACGAGCCTCGTGCCGAGAATTTTATCGTGAAGTGCCCGATTGTCGCGATCCCATAGCATCCACAGACCGCTAAGTCCCAGTGTCGCGATAAAAATTAGAGGCTGTAGAACAAATCTGCCCACCGCTTGTGACCAGGTTGGAACACCGCCTCCAACGCGCTCGACCCGAATGCCCAATTCGCGCATTCCAGGGGTAAATCCAGAACGCGCCCACCCCGATAAGGTCATGAAGACCCGGAAAACGAGTAAAATGATCAGGATGATGCCAAAATCGTTCCAGATAAGCATCGCCCTGCTCTGTGCTGCGGGATCCCCTTCAACCAATCCAACAGCGATGTCCTTCGCACTTCCCACAAAACCCGTGATGTCTGACCAGAGATCATCGGATTGATTGCCGCCACCGCCACCTCGCCCGCCGCGTCCACCTCGTCCACCTCGTCCACCACCGCCAGCACTTGCGGTTGGAGCACTTGGAAAAAGAACGCTTTTGAGAAGAAAAAAAATCAAAAAGGGAACGAGTACTTGCATGGAGAAATCAATCGCACTCGATGCGATGCGTCTCAAAAACCCGGGTGGCTCAATTAGTGTACGTATGCCTGTAGTTTTTGAATCAAAGTCCTTTAAGCGCGCTTCAATTTCGTCCCTAACTTGATCGAATCGCTCTGGAAACAGGTCTCGGTCCAGATGTGCATAAATATCTTCGAGTTCTGAAAGCGAATAGTTCTGAAGCGATTCGACAAACGCTTCATTTCGGCTCTGCTCCATGCTATTCCTTGCGGTCGGTTAGCGAATACAGTGTTGGGATCAGTACCAGGGTTACCAGTGTTGATACGACCAGGCCGCCGATAACGGTAATGGCCATAGGCGCGCGTATCTCTGCGCCCTGTCCCACGGGGAATACCATACCCACTACAGCCATGACCACGACGAATACCTGTCCGGACAATATGCCATCCAGCACGCCTTCGATGCTTTTGACAAGGGGCTGAAAATTGAAAACGCCCAGTGCCATAGGCAACAAACCGAGCACGGTTGTCGAGGTGGTCATTAAAATGGGACGCAGGCGCACTTTGCCCCCTTCTGCTATGGCCTCCATTTTGGGCATGCCTTGATCTCGTCGAAGGGTGTTGATATAATCGATGAGCACGATGGCATTGTTGACGACAATGCCGGCGAGCATAATCAAACCGATGAGCACGACCACACTAATGGTTTGTCCGGTCAGGAGGAGCAGGGCAAAAACACCTACCAGCGCAAAAGGGATGGCAAACATGATCACGAAGGGGTGAACGAGCGATTCAAACTGCGATGCCATTACCAGATAAACGAGAAAGATCGCCAGTCCAATCGCCAATTGCATACTTTCAAAAGACCGCTGTTGCTCTTCGTTTTGTCCACCCACTTTAATGGCAAAATCGGCGGGTAACTCCATCCGATCGATTTCGCGTTCGAGGTCTGCGACGACAGCACTCAGACTTCGCCCCACCAGGTTGGCTGAAATCAATGCCACGCGCTCCTGATCAATTCTGCGAATTTCAGCAGGTCCCATTTCCACCTGTAAATCGGCGACCACACTCAGAGGAACTGGCGATGGGGCATTGTTGGGGCTGATGATCAATCGTCTCAGATCATCTACTGTGCTTCGATGTTCCTCCTCGGCTCGGACGCGAATATCGACCCGCCGATCTCCTCGGGTAAATTGTGTGGCAACCTCCCCTTGAACCTGATTGCGGATAATCTCGCCAATGGCATTAATCGTCGTGCCCATTTGCGCCACACGCTTGCGGTCAAACCGAATTTGCACTTCGGGTGTACCGCCCTCGCTCGTGGTTTTAATATCTGTCAGTCCCGGGATGGTTTGCATGCGCGCCATCATTTCCCCGGCGATCATCTGTAGCGACTGCAAATTATAACCGGCGACTTCCACTTCGACGGGCGTGCGGGAAGAAAATAGCGATGGGCGAGTAAATTTTGTATCCACGGCGGGAATTTCCAGGATCATCTGACGCAAGCGATCCATCACGGCAATTTCGCGATCTCGAATAATACCCTCGTGGAGTACGACATTGACTTCGCCTACATTTTCCCTTTCTTCTCCGCCGCTTCCTCCAGATGCCGATTGTGTGCCGACAATGCTGTACACCAGGCGCACTTCGGGTTGGCTGCGCACAATTCTCTCGATGGCTTGAATGGATTGCGTGGTCGCGACAAGGGGTGTACCCAGTGGCATTTCGACTGAAATTGAGAACTCTCCCTGGCTCATTTCGGGGATCAGTTCACTGCCCAGTCTATTGCCAAGTGTCGCAGTGCCGCCCAGGAGGGCTATTGCCAACCCAATTACATACAGGCGATGCCTGAGTGCCCACCTGATAATGTGCGGATAGATGAGATAAGCGCGTCCAATCACTCTGTCGAAAAGCCAGAATAAGGGTGTCAGACAGGCCAGAATACCGCGTCCGATCCATCCCGCAACCTTCCCGATCCATCCCATTATGTGGGCGGGGCCTGCTACGCCACCCCTGTGTCCACTTTCCTTTTTCCGTTGCTCTACAGCAGCAAATTCGCCGATCCATGAAAACTCCAACGAAGCCAGCATAGGTATGACTGTGAGTGCGACGAGGAGGGAAGCGACAAGCGAATAGGTCACGGTGAGTGCCTGATCTCGGAAGAGTTGCCCAGCAATGCCTTCTACAAAGACAATGGGGACAAAGACGCATATTGTCGTCATTGTAGAAGCCACCACAGCCTGCCCCACTTCAGACCCCCCTTTATTGGTCGCTTCACGCGGACTCAGGCCGCTGTCCTGATAACGCTGTACACTTTCGAGTACGACGATTGAGTTGTCAACCAGCATGCCTATTCCCAGGGCGAGTCCACCCAATGACATGATGTTGAGACTCACATCCGATGCGTACATGAGGAAAAATGTGGCAACAACTGAAATGGGAATGGATACGCTGATGATGCCCGTGCTTTTGGGGCTTTGCAAAAATAGGTAGAGAACGATGATGGCCAAAAAACCGCCCAAAATAGCGGTGTTGAGGACCTCGGAGACCGAGTCCCGAATGAATGTCGATTGATCGGAGACGACCTCCATACGCGAATTGCCGAGCAAATCGCCGGATGTGCGGCGGAATTGCTCGATGGCTTCTTTAACGGCTTGTGCAACTGTTACAGTGTTGGCATCGCCCTCTTTGTATACGGCCAGTTCGACGCTTTCTTGCCCGTCAATACGCGTGATTACCGTGCGTTCGCGATGTCCTCGGGTCACCAGTCCTACATCGGCCAATGTGATAACTGTGCCCTGCCGCTGGCCTACCACAATATCCTGAATTTCTTCTATTGTTTTAAATTCGTTGAATGTGCGAACCAGGTATTCCGCTTCGCCGTCTTTGAGTTCTCCGCCCGTTAAGTTCACATTTTCCTGGGCTAAGCGATTGACGACCTGAGCGAGCGGAATGCGCAATGCAGCCAGTTTGGGTTGGTCGATCTCAACTTGTATTTCTTCTTCCAGCCCGCCATTGACGCGCACAGAGGCGACGCCTTCAAGGCTTTCCAGTTCGGGCTTAATTTCTTCTTCGGCCAGGAGGCGCAGCGAAATCAAACTTTCTTCGCCGTAGAGACCGATACGCATGATGGGGTCGAGCGAAGGGTCAAATCTCAGCAGTACGGGTTTTCTCACGTCCTGTGGCAGGCGCACTTGATCGAGCTTTTCTCGAATATCGAGTGAAGCAAAATCCATGTCTGTGCCCCAGGCGAATTCCACAACCACATCCGATATGCTTGGGCGCGAGGCCGAGGTTACCCGGATAACGCCGTTTACCACACCCACAGACCCCTCAATCGGTTCGGTGATTAAGCGTTCCATCTCCGAGGGTGCTGTGCCTTCGTATTCTGTGCGTACCGTCAGGGTGGGATAGGTGATGTCGGGGAGCAGGTTAATCGATAGGCGTTGAAAAGCCACCATGCCGAATAGCACTGCCGCAGCTACAAACATAGTTACTGTTACCCGTCGCCGGGTCGAAAATTCAATGAGTTTCATAGGTTTAATTACCTCGTCTGCCTCGTGCTGGTATCAATCCTTTTTCTTGCATCTCAGCTATAAAAGCGCGGAGTTTTTCCATATTTGTTGCGAGTTCGGGGTCGTCTTTCACGCGCTTTTCGTATTCGGCTTTGACTTCGGGGAAGCGCTCGATCATGCGTTTCATTCGGTCTGTGAGATCACCGCCGCCTCGTCCACCACCCTGTCCCATTTGTCCACGTCCCTGCCTGCCCTGTCCATCACCACCTTGCCCCATTTGACCGCGCCCACGTCCCTGTCCATCACCACCTGCAAATCCTCTGCCTTGTCCACCCTGTCCCATTTGTCCGCGTCCAGCGCGTCCTTCGCCCTGCCCCATTTGTCCGCGTCCCTGCCTGCCCTGTCCACCTTCAGCCATTTGTCCGCGTTCCTGCCTACCCTGTCCGCCTTGCCCCATCTGTCCACGTCCACCAGCGCGTCCCTGTCCACCGCGTCCGGCAAATGCGGGAGGTGCTGCCTCGCCTACGAGGCGTACGGAAGAACCGGGCCGCAATCCTTCCTGCCCTACGGTAATGACTTGCTCTCCCTGGGAAAGACCCGAGAGAATCTCTAAACGGTCACTGTCTGTAAAGCCGATTTCAATGCGCCTGCGTTGTGCCTGACCGCGCCCGCTTTCGGGATCGGTTTCAAAGGTGAAGACCTGGTTGCCTTCTCCTTCGAGTACGAGGGCTTTTTTGGGAATAACCAGGGTGTTTTGTCGGGTTTCCGTGATAATATAAACCGAGGCAAACATTCCCGGGCGCAGCAGACTTGCATCGGTTCGAGGTATCTCAACGGTTACTTTAACCGTGCCGCTTTCGGGATCTACCACCGGGCTGATCATTTTGACTGTGCCCGTAAATTCTCTTTCAGGTGCGGCTTCAACTGTAATGCGCGCGGTCTGCCCTACGGTGATTTTGCCAAAGTCCTTTTCGGTTACCTGGATGCGTGCAAGCAGGGGATCGAATTTAGCTACAGAGGCGACCACCTGATTGTTGGTGACCATGTTGCCGACCTCAATATTTCTCAGCGTCATAATGCCTTCAATGGGTGATTTAATCGCCGTATAACTCAAATCGAGTTTGGCCTGTTCGAGTAGTGCTTTGGACGATTCGAATTGGGTCTTGGCATTTTCATAAGACTGTTTGCTGCCCAGGTTGCGCTGAAATAAGGCATCTTCGCGTTCATACCGCTGTTTGGCCTCACGATAGGCAACTTCTCGCTGTGCGACGCTGATTTGGGCAGCGTCGGCATCGAGCCGCGCCATGATGGTACCCACGCGTACGGGGTCGCCTTCTTCTTTTAGTAATGCGATGACCTGCCCGGCTCTGCGCGCTCGAACGTCAACCCATCTTTCGGCTTCGAGTGTCGTGTTTTTGAGAATATATGCAGAAATATCCCCTCGTTGTACAGCCTCGACCTTGACTGGCGCAGCAGCGCCACCACCGCGTCCACCGCGTCCACCGCGTCCGCCTTGTCCCTCTGCCTGTTGTGCTTCTTCTTCACCACAGGCAAAGAGCGCGAGAAAAAGCAGCATGAACCATCGGCAATTAGCTATTTTTTTTATCATTCTTCCGTCCTCTCAAGTCTTTGAAGAAAGTAAATAATTACTCACTTATTTTTTCATAAAATTCTTTTTATCACTCGGCCTGATTGCCGGGGGACCTGTTTTTGCGCTGATGATGCCGCAGAGTTGCTTGTTCGGCCATAATCTCATCAAATTCTTTGCGCTGATCAGGCGTCAAGATTTCCCGAATTTGGGCGCGGGTTGTGTTTCTCACTTTTCCAAACTCTGAGCGATAGGCCGTGTTGATATCGACCATGCATTTGCGCCCTTGTTCGAGGATTGTGTCCAGCTGCGCTTTCTGACCATCTGACAGGTCGAGCTTTGCCACCATTTCAGACAGGCGCACTCGCCTCTTTCCAGAATCACCAGACGCGAGACTTTCATAGACAGTCCCTATTACCGCGCCGAGTAAGAGACACAAAACGATCAGGCATATAAAGCGGAAACGCGAAATAAACATAATAAGAACCTTCTAACGCGTGTTGTCTGATAAGACGAGGTCGAGCACGCGGTCTTTGGAAAAATCATCTTCGGTCAAGCTCACAACTTCTCGAACCTCTCGGTCGAGCGAACTTTGCAAAAAAGCATCCAGCGTGACGGGTTCAACAGTTCTGTCCAGGCGTTGGGATAAAAATGCCAGAGATCCGATAGAAATCAGCAATATTGCGGCAGTGGCGAATTTTTGAAATCCCCATCTGTTCTTCATTCGCGCCATTTCTTCCCGGACTTTTATATCTACACGCCGTACAAAAAAACGATCGGGTGCAGGTGGGGACCAGGCCGCAAAAAGTTGTCGCACCCGCACCATCTCGGCCAGTTCACGCCTGAGACTATCGGACACGCGCAATAGTTTCTCAACTCTGGTCCGTTCTGCTTCTGTAAGCGCATCGTCGAGATAAGCCGACAACAATTCGCAGTTGATATCAACGGTGTTGTCTGCGTCCATATTTACGCCTCAATCCAGTTGTCGTATTGTACTTGCAAAATTTCGCGGAGTTTTGTCCGTCCGCGAAACAGGCGAGATTTCACGGTTCCTATCGAGCATTTGAGCAATTCGGCAATTTCTTCGTAGGCCAGGCCTTCAATTTCTCTCAAAACAAAGGTCACGCGATATTCTTCCGATAGATCATTCAGGGCGCGTTCGAGAATTTCTTGAAGTTCCCGCCGTTCAACGCGCACATCTGCATTTGGGGGCTGGCCCACCCAGATGCGCGGTGCGTCCCAATTTTCTCGATGTTCATCCAGAGAAACAAAGCTGCGCCGATGTCTGGATTTGAGATGGTCTAAGCAGCAATTTACAGCGATGCGGTGTACCCATGTTGAAAATTGCGATTGTCCTCGAAATCGTTTCAGGGCGCGAAATGCTTTTAGAAATGCTTCTTGCGCCAAATCGTCGGCTTCGTCGAGATCGCCAATGAAGCTGTAAACCGTATTGTACACGCGTTCATGGTGTCGCTGTACCAGCATGGAGAAAGCCTCGGTGTTGCCTTCTAAGACCCGGGCAACGATTTGGATATCTTCAATATGTGAAAAATTGGACGATTTGAAATCGCGCATTGTTCCTACCTCTGAGACAGAAACCACTATTTAGTGGGTTCCGCTGTGGCATTGGTAATCCGTCTGATTCCCACACCTCTGACGAGGTCCAGAATCGACATCACATCGCCATAAGGCAATTGGCGGTCTGCCCGCAAAATCAGGCCTCCACTTTCATCGATGTCCGCTGCGTGTTGTTTTAATAATTCCCGCAATGTCGTTTGATCGACGATCTGACCATCCAATGCCATTTGACCATCTGCCGATATGTTGAGAATATAACGTCTTGCGTGCTGCGTTTTTTCCGCGTGTGCCATGGCGGGCAGTTCGACTTTGAGCGCGGATTGATCGACAAATTGCGTGGTTACGAGAAAAAATGTAAGCAATAAAAACAGGACGTCGATCAAAGAGGTCACATTGATGGCCGGGCGGCGTTTGCCAGACATTTGCAATCGCATCGCTATCCACCTTCGGATCCTTGAAATCCCCGGAGTTTTTTTAGGAGAGTGTTGGCGTATTTCTCAATTTCCAAAATCAGGCTTTCTGCGCGACTGCTGTATAGATTGTAAAATACAAGTGATGGAATTGCAATAAAAAGTCCGGCAGCAGTCGTTAGAATCGCTTCGGAAATGCCCCCTGCCAGGAGATTGGCCTGCCCTACGCCCACTTCTGAAACCTGTTGAAAGACTTTAATCATGCCCAAAACAGTGCCCAAAAGTCCCAAAAGCGGCGAAACTCCCGCTACGGTTTCCAGAACTACCAGTCCCTTCTGCAATACCCCCATCTCCTGGCGGCCCTGATCCAGAATACTTTCTCGGATCTCTTCTAAGGACAAATGTCGATTGTCTAATCCCGCGCGCATCACTGCAGAGAAAGGACCTTTGTGTTGCCTGCAGACGTTCAACGCCAGCCCAATGTCTTCGGATCCTTGAATATTGTCGATTACACTGACAATCTCGGGCCGGATGATGGCGCGACGGCGCAGTGCAAATCCGCGCTCAATTGCAATGCCCAAAGCCAGTACTGAGCACAAAGTCAGAGGATACATCATGAGACCACCCTGTTCAAATAGTGCCCAGCCCATATTATTGTCGCCTTTGTCCTTTTCCAAAAATTAAATATTCAAAAGTACCCACAATTTCGAGGTACTCATCCGGGAAATCGGGTGGTAATGCCTTGAATGGTGCCGAGAGTTCAACAGCCTTCAGGCTCGTTTTGAGCAACAACTCACTGCCCTTATAATCAAGCAACTCGGGGCCTTCGAGCCGACCATCGCGCCAGATCCTGAATTTCACTCTGGTCATGCCGTCTATCATACCCAACTCGAATGCGCGGGGTGGATAAATATGGCGGTCAATATGTCGCTTGAGATATTGCATATAGGGCGCATAGTCCCAGGCATACGTGCTCAGTTGCAATCCCCCGCGTTCGAGTGCGCGGGTTTTGCTGTTGTCCATATCTATGCGCACTTGAGGCAGTTCCCCGCCCAGCACCGCGCGTTCTCGCTCTTTTCGCGCTTCTTCGGGATTTTTCTGCAATACCTCCACAAAGCTAAAGGAATTGTCGGTGGTTTCCGATGCGCGGTCTGCGCTTTGTGTCTCACTGCGCGACTTTCCCTGCGCTGGCGTCGCTATGTTCTTTGCCCGCGATATGCCATCGGAATATGGCAAGTGGCTTTCGGGCAAGGGGTCCATTTGTTGATCGCGAGAGATGTTATCGCGCTCTGCGAGCAATGTGGTTTCTTCTGGCGGGACGTCGTCTCGATTTTGGGGCACATCGACAAATTCAAATGTCAGGGGCGGTGATGTGGGTATTTTTTCTGGCTGCGGCGCAATGATCGCAGCCCGCCACAGCGGGTTCTCCATGAGCAGGAATAGAATGTGCAGCAGAATGGCTGCGGTATAAGCCCAGAGGTATGGATTGTTGAGTCGCGTTGCCATGTGCCCGTTCTACCTTTAATTGTTTTTTAATTTGCCTCCGCGACTTCAATTGGTTGCGAATGCATTTTCGCCCAGATACCCTGGAACAAAGACATGCCTCCTACGAAAAAAAAGCCGGAGGCAAACAAAATCAGGAATGGCACGGGGAAATACAGTCCTTTCGCAATCGAATATGTCATGGCGACCAGCAGATAAAGACCGAGTCCAATTTCCAAAAATGCAGTTATATTTTTTTTCAGGGCGTAATTTTTTCGATACCAATTTCCATTTCTGCCGATAACGCGATATTTGGGGGTGCGGTTAAATGCGGTCTCGTGCCCTCGCAGTGCCTGGATTACTCCGCGTGCGTTGTTCAATGAAATTCCCATGCCCAGGGCGAGTACGAATGGCAAATACAGGATGCGCGATTTCCAATCCGAATAAATTTCTCGTTGCGAGTGGATGTAGTACCTCGAGATTACCCCTGTCGCGCCTACAAAGAGGGGAAAATCGATTATTACCACCCGGAGCCATCCCAGGTCTTCCCTCAGAACAATTGCGGGAAAAATGAGAATGGCGATCATTGCCATCAAACAATATGCGAAATTGGTTACCAGATGAAAAGCGGCTTCGCCCTTCACGCGCCAGGAGAGATGGCTTTTCAACAGGGTCTTTAGTGTTTTTTTTGCGGTCTGAACCGAGCCTTTTGCCCACCGAAATTGCTGTGATTTCCAGGCATTTACTTCCACGGGGATTTCCGCCGGTGTTACGGTATTCTCAAGATAGACAAATCGCCAGCCCGCCAATTGCGCGCGATAGCTCAAATCGAGGTCTTCGGTCAGGGTGTCGTGCTGCCAGCCGCCGGCTTCATCGATACAAGCTCGGCGCCAGACGCCCGCTGTGCCGTTAAAATTGAAGAATAAGCCCGAGCGGCTACGCGCGCCGTGTTCCATAACAAAATGACCGTCGAGATAGATGGCCTGTACGCGTGTCAAAATGGAGTAGTCCCGATTCAGATGCCCCCAGCGCGTCTGAACCATGCCGACCTGCGGTTCGACGAAGTGCGGGATGGTTTTGTTCAAAAAGTCTGGTGGCGGCAGGAAATCGGCGTCAAAAATTGCGATCAATTCACCCCGTGCAACCCGCAATCCCTCCGCGAGAGCACCGGCTTTATACCCGGTGCGCGTTTTGCGGTGTATCAGCGCGATATCCAGTCCCGAACGTCGGAGTTCATCTACGCACCGCCTGGCAATGGCGGTTGTTTCATCGGTCGAGTCGTCCAGGACTTGAATTTCGAGGCGGTCGGTTGGATAATCCATTTTGGCGACCGTGCGAATCAATCGTTCGACCACGTAGCGTTCATTGAATACAGGCAATTGCACTGTCACAACGGGTAATTCATCAAAGGTGCCACGGGGAATGGGTTGTTTGCGACGGTGCTTGTAATAGAGGTGTACCATCAAGTGTCTATGCAGACTTACGAGCATCAGCAATGCAAACACCAGGCTGTAAGTGGCCAGCAAAAAGGATTGCCACCAGGCCATACAGATCTCCAAAATGAAAGTCAAAACAGATGTATCACCAGCACAGTGCTGCAAAATATATGGTTTGGATACGTTCCGTCAAAGTATTTTGTGTCAATGTCTCCGTGTTGTATAAAACATCGGGAAGCCCTTAAATCGCTTTGTCGATTACTTGACACAGACCGTTTGAGGTAACTATATTGGATTGCGATAAAATAGGTGCAATGAGCGGCGTTAAACCACGACTCCGATTGGATGGTCGGACTTAAAATAAAGGGTTAAAACTGTGTACCAGGAATATTGGAATCTGACAGAATTGCCGTTTGAAAGTGTGCCGGATCCGCGTTTTTTTTATTCTTCGGCAGATCACCAGAGGGCACTGTTGCAAATGTTTTACACGATCAATACCCGCATGGGAGCTGCCGTACTCACGGGCGATGCTGGCTGTGGCAAAACCGTTGTGAGTCGCATGCTCATCCATGAACTGTCATCTGACAGGTATAAAATCGCGCTTATGAATAGACCCGGTCTTGCGCCGGAAGACTTTCTTCGGGATATGCTCGGGCAATTGGGGGTTGAGGACCAATCGAATGGAAAGTTGCAACGCGCACTTGAGGTTCAGACTGTCAAAAGTGCCAATGCGGGCAAATATACGGTTGTCATTGTCGATGATGCCGATGCAATAGCAGACGACAATACATTTGAAGAGTTGCAATCTCTGTTCAGCTTTCAACGCAACGGGCGTTTTTTTCTTACCCTTCTCCTCATTGGACAGGCAGGTTTCAAGGACCGGGTCGCTGGCATTGAGACATTGGGACAACAGGTCGCGCGGCAGTACCACCTCGCGCCGTTTAAGCGCGAGGAGACACACGCGTATGTGCAAACACGCCTGAAAAAAGCGGGAGCCGATCGGTCCTTGTTCGACGAGGATGCGCTCGACGCGCTCTATCAAGCGTCCAATGGCGTTCCGCGAGATATAAACAATATTTGCGATGTTGCCCTGTTGCTCGGTTTTGATGCGAAGGTTAAAGCCGTCGGGGAGGAACAGATAGAGAAAGCGGTTTATGCGGTTGATAATTTGTAGCAATCAGCAGGCAGTGGTCCATAGCAGGTTTCGAGCGGTACAACTGCGTAGCAGTTCAACCTGCCTGTACTGGTCAGTTATCCATTGTAGGGGCGAGGCATGCCTCGCCCGTCATTGCGGCAGGGTCCCCGTATAGAATCACTACGGGGCATGCTTGAGCCGCAATCCAGAGGGAATCCAGAGGGAATAAATATGAAAACAATTGATCTCTTCAATCTCTATATGGGCGATTCACGTCCCGGCCCCTCATGGTCAGAGAGTAGCATCGGCTGTCTTAAGGTGCGTCTCACAGATGATTACAATGACAAGATTTCTCAACTGCCTCAACCTTCAATGTTGACCTTCAATGAAACAGGACTACAACGCTTGCCAGCACAAGAAGGTACCTGGCATGCCACGGCAACTGTGTCTTGGGAAGGAGCTGGAGAAAATAGTATTCTTCTCGACAAGGTGGCCGATGATGGAGGACTGTGGGATTTATGCAATTTGCTCACTTTTCTGACGGGTAGAAACGTAGCAACACCAGAATACTGTGAGAGAGTTCGACCAGATGGATATGGTGACTATGCTGTGGCTCAAATTGAGACCTTGCGCGCGGCAGCACTTGCCTGGCAAAATAGGGAATCCTTAGTATCGAAAAATTTACACTTTGCTTTGCTGTTGTACAATCAGGCAATGAATACCAACATCCTGCAATTACGTGCGGCTTCGTACTGCACGGCTCTCAACATTGTTCTCGACCAGCATGAGATTACATATACAAAGGTTATCAAGCCTATCCGTAAGAAACTTAAAGATGAGATCAGTAATATTCTCAAAAAAACAACGGAACTTCAATCGGATCAGGTGGAACGATATAGAAATTTGCTCAGTGGTCAGATTGATCGTGGCCCATCTTTGTTAGATAAATTGTTTTCGCTCCTGCAATCACTTGAGATTATAGACCCGTCGCCAACACATGAGCAAAAGACTCGTGTTCAATATGTTGACCGGGTGTGCAATATCCTGACGCACACCGGTCGGATACCAGATCTGAAAGGGCTTAATGACGAGCAGTCCAAAAGATACACCGCCAACATAGTTGCAGCCGTAGTTCCCGAGATCATACGCATTGTCATTGGCTACCATTTGGGTTTCAGGGCAGGTAGTCTTGGATCGTATTGTCAGATAAAAGATGACACGATTAATTTTTTTCAAAACGGTGTATTTCGAGGGCAGAGTTTTGATGATCCTGTTAAATCTTTTGAGAATGGTGTATTGGGAGGGCCGAGATTTACGGAGGTCTTTGAACAAGTGCTGAAGAAGAATGCCGAACTGTACAAAAGGCTAAGTTGATGGACTATATCAGCCTGGATGCAGTGTTGGCACTTCACAGACGTATTATTCAAACAAGTGGCGGATCTGCGGGAATGCGCGATCAGGGTGGACTGGAATCGGCTATCGCACAACCCCTTATGACGTTTGGGGGACAGGACCTTTATCCGACTGTTATAGAAAAGGCGGCAGCCTTGTGTTTTTCTTTGATTCGGAACCATCCCTTTGTGGATGGGAATAAACGGGTGGGACATGCCGCATTGGAAATGTTCTTGATTCCCAATGGATACATAATTGATGCTACCGTAGATGTCCAAGAGCGAATTATTTTAGGAGCCGCATCAGGAGAAGTTTCCCGCGAGCAACTTGTCGAATGGTTGAGAGAGCATACCCGTGAGCTAAATTGAGAACTGCTAACCGCTTATAACGGAGGACATTATGACAAAAGAAGAGAAGTTTCGATTTGATTTGCAGGGGTTTTTGGTTGTCAAGAATGTGCTGAGCGCAGATGAGGTGGATGCGCTGAATAAGTTGGCCGATGAGGTATGGGCCGCTCCTGCCGACGAAAACGATGGGCACCGCCGCACGAGTCGCGTTTCAATGTGGGGTCCCGAGACGCAGGCGTTGTTCGATCATCCCAATGCGTTGCCGTATATGATTGAGTTGCTGGGACCGACGTTTCGCGTGGATCACGATTATTGCATTTTTATGAAGAAGGGCGCGAGACGCGGGCGGTTGCACGGTGGGCCATCATTGCAGGCGGGTGTGCCGGGCGATCATTGGTACAAATACCACGATGGCGTGATGCGCAATGGGTTGACGGTGTTTACGTATAATCTCGCGCCCGCGCGCAAAGGGGATGGCGGCTTTGCCTGTGTTCCCGGGTCGCATAAGAGCAATTTTGTCAATATTCCCAGCGATGTGCGCAATTTTGAGCGACCGGCGCACTATGTGCATCAGCCCGAAGCAGAGGCTGGAGATATGATTATTTTTACAGAGGCCCTGGTGCATGGAACAATGCCCTGGGAGGGCGAGCATGAGCGCCGCGCATTGCTGTATAAGTTCAGTCCGGGGCATTCGGCGTGGTCGCAGAATTATTACGATCCCGACGATTATCCCAATGTGACAGATCAGCAGCGACGGATTATGGAGCCGCCATCGATTGGCGGGCGGGAAAAAGTCGTGATGTGATTGGAAAGGACATATTATGGGGCTTACAGAAAAGGAAGTTCTACAATTCAAAGAGTTGGGTTATGTCGTTAAGGATTCCATTTATTCTTCTGATGATTTGCAACTTTTGAAGGATGGGTTGACGGGTGCGGTTCAAGAGAAGTGCGATGAGTTGGTTGCCGAGGGCGAACTGGATCGCGATTTTGCCGAAGAGCCGTTTGAGACGCGGCTGACCAGGCTTAACCGATACAACCCGGAGGCCGCGCACAAGGTGTTGATGTCGATCTGGTCGGGCAGGTTTCACGGTCCGGGGATTTTAAAGGCGTTGCGGCATCGTCCTTTGATTGCGTGTATTGAGGATATTATTGGTCCCGATATTATGGGTACGTCGATTTATCGCATACGTCCCAAGGTACCGGGCTATTCGCGCGGGGAGGTGCCCTGGCATCAGGATGCGGGCTATTCAATGGCGCATTGTTATGAGTATTTGATGGTGACGTGCTGGGTACCGCTGGTGGATGCGACGCTGGATAATGGGTGTTTGTGGGTGATTCCAAAGGTGCAGGATAAGGGGATTATTCGACATTATACAGGGGGTCATGCGGGGTTTTTGGAAATTGCACCTGAAAATGTTCCCGAGGGCGCGATACCAGTGGAGATGTCGGCGGGGTCGGTTTTGTTTTTGACGAATTTGACGCCGCACGCCTCGTTTGAAAATAAGACGGATGTTGTGCGGTGGAGTATGGATTTGCGATATCAAGATTTTAGCGTGCCGAGCAATGTTGGGGAAGTGCCCGAAGATTATACGCCAGAGCGCGAGCCAGTGACGATGGCGTGCCATCCGGGTGAGGCGTATTTCGTGATTCAGGATACGCAAAATCCCGGGCGGGAGATGCGAGACCCCGGGGAATTTGCCGCGTTGCGGAAAGCGTGGGATAGAAAGAGGGTTCACGCTCCTGGGCGAGGCTGGACGCCTTTGGATGAACGCCATTGAAGATGGAGGCATGTATGAGTGAAGTAACTTATCGGGTTGAGAAATTGCACGGTAGGCCAATTGTCGATGGAAGTGATGTGCGGCGGCTCAGGATTGGGGCGGATCCCAATCGGTCGAGGTTGCGCGGCGATGCGATGTTTCCCACGGTGGTTCGGATTCCCGATTGGGTGCCTGCGGAAGATCGAGCACATCCGAGTGCGAATTATTATCTCTATTGTGCGTCGCATCACGGGACGAGTATTCACATGGCGTGGGCAGATCGGGTGGATTCGGCGGATTGGACGCTTTTTAATGCCGGTCGGTTGGATGATCCGCGTTTTCCGGGGCGTGGGGTTTTTGATTTGCGGCTGGGCAATGAGACTGAGACGATTGATGTGGTGGATGGGATTGTGTTGAAGGGGCATGTGTCGTCTCCCGAGGTGATTGTGGATGAGGATAGTCGGCATTTTATTATGGTGGTTCACGGGAGTAGTAATGATGGTCAGCGTTCTTATGTGGCGACGTCGAAGTCCGGGTTGAATTTTAACCGTCCCGAGGTGGGGGGTGAAGAAGGCCATGGATTGAAGCGGCTGAAATTTGCGGATCGAAATTATTTGCGCGTGTTTACCTATCGTGGCGATTGGTACGGTTTTGCACAGCGCGGATTTTTTTTGAAGCCGGCTGATCCCGATTTTCTATGGGATGTGCCAGAGGGTTGGAATTCGAGCGATCCCCTGTGGGCGTCTGCCGAGTCGTCGCCTATTGAAGATGATCTCGTCGCCGATGGGTTGGCGGGCGATCATCTTCCCAATGGGGGTCTGGGTCTGCGCCACGGATGTGTGCGGGTGATGGAAGATGGCGAGACGCTGGAGGTGTTTTACAGTCGGAAATGGGAGGAGCCGGAGTATATTATGCGTTCGACTGTGGATTTGAGCGCGGGCGATTGGCAGATGTGGCAGACGAGTTATCCCCCCGAAGATATGATCCGCGCCGAGGAGGATTGGGAGGGCGATGTGGTGCACGATTCTTATGCGTTCAAAGAAGATGGTCAGTTGTATTTGTTTTATACCTGTTGGGAAGAGGATGCGATTGCGGTGGCGAAGCTGTACTGTGAGTGATGCGATGGTGCGATTTGAAGCGACATAGGAATCTTTGCAGCAGTACAATTGCCCCCAGTGGTTTCGATTGGGATCTGGGCACGCTGGGGGTTTTAGTGTTTTATGTGGGTTTGTGGCGAAAGGAGAAGATATGACTTCTACACCTACTGCATGGGATGATTACCGTTTTGACCTTCAGGGGTATCTCGTTTTGGAGAATGTGGTTTCTCCAGAGCTGATTGCGGAGATTAATGAGATGGTCGATGAGTGGGTTGCGTTACAAGAGGCCGGACATAAGTGGATCGGCCATGTTCGCTGTAGCGATCCCGAACCCGTAAAGGGGCCCGATATTAAGTTTGCGAATATTATTGAGGGTGGACCAGCTTTTGAGACGTTGATCGATAATCCCAACTGGCTCGAGTATGTGAAGCGCTATGTCGATAATGATGGATTATACATCTGGGCTAATCATCTGTCTGTGAGTCGGAAAGGTAGTTATGTGCCCGTTCATTCTGGCGGACACAACAGGGGGTATCGCACGAGCTTTCGATATCATAACGATAATTTCTATTGTGGCAATTTCAATGTTCTGCTCGCGCTGAACGATATTGGTCCAGGGGATGGCGGCACTATGATTGTGCCTGGATCGCATAAATGCAATGTGGTTAATCCTCTGGTTTTTGAAGAGGAGAATGGGCGACATAAGACTGCGGTTGAGGAGACGAAACTGAGGCCCTATTTAAAGGAAATGCACCTCAATGCAGGCGACGCTGTTATTTTTACAGATGCCTGTACACACGGTGCCAGTGTGCGGACCAATGAGGGGGAACGCAGGATACTGATCTATCGATACACTGCATTTTGGATGAAAAGTGCTGCCGGTTTTGAGCCGTCAGAAGAATTGATCGCCAGACTTACACCTGAGCGTAGAAAAATTGTTCGCCCTATTGTGCCCGTAAGACCTCCAGCTCAATCTGCGACTGCATGATTTTTTAGAGGATATGACTATGACACCTATGCCTGATAAATGGGATGACTATTGTTTTGATCTTGAGGGCTTCCTCATTCTGGAAAATGTTGTTTCTCCAGAACTCATTGGTGAGATTAATGAGAAGGTCGATGAGTGGCTTGCGTTAAGTGAGGCGGGAGAGGAATGGCTGGGCAATGTTCATGTTGTGAAGAATGAAAGTACCAGTAGTCACAGTGTGAGTTTTAGAAATGTTATAGAAGGCGGTTCGTGTTTTGAGGCGTTGATCGACAATCCCAACTGGATCGAATTTGTCAGGCGTTACGTGGATAACCACGGTTTGCATATCTGGATGAATTTTCTTCCGATTATCCATCAAGGGAACCATGTGAGGTTGCATTCTGGTGGTCATAATAAGATGTATCGCACCAGCTTTTGGTATCATGACGACAGGTTTTATTGTGGCAATTTGAATATTTTTCTCGCGCTGAACGATATTGGTCCTGGTGATGGTGGGACGCTGGTCGTTCCCGGGTCCCATAAGTCCAATCTTTCAAATCCGCTGGTGCATCAGAAGGGGCAGGGCAGGAAGAATTATGTTCTTGAGCCTGGTGATATGGCACCGTATCTCCGAGAAGTCCATCTCAAGGCGGGCGATGCGGTTCTGTTTACGGATGCGCTTATTCACGGTGCCAGTGTACGGACCAATGAAGGGGAACGCCGCGCATTGATTTATCGCTATTCGTCTCATTGGACCAGAGATCGTTTTGGGTATGAGTACTCCGATGAGTTGGTTGCAAGGTTAACGCCTGCACGCAGAAAGATTATTCGGCCTATTGAGCCATCAAAGCCACCGGTTATGCAGGTGGTCCAGTTTGAACAATAGATGGGTATGACAAACAAGGAGAACGAAATGAGCAAGCCGAATCTGCTGATTATTCATACCGATGAACACAATTTTCGCACGTTGGGTTGTTATCGCGATTTGATGGAGGAGGATCAGGCTTTTGTCTGGGGATCGGGCGTTAAAGTAGATACGCCTCATATTGATTCGCTCGCGCGGGACGGCGCTATTTGCGACAGTTACTATTCGTCGTCGCCTGTTTGCTCGCCTTCGCGTGCTTCTTTTGTTTCCGGTCTTTATCCGATTGCCACCGATGTGTATAAAAACGATATCCCTCTGAAAGAGGGGTTGGTCAC
This sequence comes from Candidatus Latescibacterota bacterium, assembly GCA_022822565.1. Taxonomy (GTDB): domain Bacteria; phylum Latescibacterota; class UBA2968; order UBA2968; family UBA2968; genus VXRD01. The sequence continues at coordinate 6,194 of JAJEAX010000311.1, read as the reverse complement.
TTTTGCCGAGGTGCTCAAAAATCAGGGTTATGCCACCTCATATCTGGGCAAGTGGCATCTGGGTGGAGAAGCCAAGCCCGGCTTTGCGCCAGAGCACAAGTTTGGTTTTGAGGATAATCGGTATATGTGGAACCGCGGTCACTGGAAGAAACTCGGGTTGAGAGAGGATGGCACGCCCTACGTTGCGGCGAGGAATAACAGGGGTGAGCCTGCCAGCAGGGTAGATGATGCCGACGAAGAATCGTTTACGACAGATTGGTTGACTACCCGTACCCTGGAAATTATCGAGCGCGATCAGAATCAACCCTTTTGCATTATGGTCTCTATACCGGATCCGCACGGGCCAAACACGGTTCGCGCACCCTACGACACGATGTACAAAGACATGGTTTTTCAAAACCCGCGCACGATGGATTTTCCCGTGGAGAAAATGCCGAAATGGCATCGGTTTGGAGACAGGAATACAGCCCGTGAACTGAAGCAGGGTCAGATGCAGAGGTATTTTGGGATGGTCAAGTGTATCGACGATAATGTGGGGCGCATTCTGGCAGATCTGGAAGCCGGGGGGTTGGACCAGAATACGATCGTGATTTTTACCGCCGATCATGGCGACCTGATGGGCGAACATAGACGCCACAACAAAGGGATGCCCTACGAAGGCAGTGCCAAGATTCCGTTTGTGATTCGCTGGCCTGGAAAGATCGCTCCGGGGAAAGTTGTGAATACTGCCTATACGACGGTTGATTTCGGTCCGACGATCCTGGGCATGATGGGGATTGAGGAGGAGATTCCAGATGCCCACGGGCTAAATGATGCTGCGGCGTTTCTCAGTGATGAAACGGTGGTAGATGACGATCGCATTGTCTATATGACGACTTCAACATCGCAGACCGTTATGGCTGTTAACCGACGTTATAAACTGGTTCTCTCACAGGCTGACGATCCCTGGTTGTATGATCTGCATAAGGACCCGGATGAGTTGGTCAACGTATATGCCGATCCCGAATACAAAGAGATTGCTGAGAAATTTAAGGCTGAGTTGATTGATCAGATGGCGCGTTACGATGAGCCTGCATTACGCAAAGGCCGGCTCATTTATTAACGTCGTTTACTCATTACTAAAATAAAATGGAGATACCTGTGAACGATGGAAAGGACAAGGGCGCGGCGTTTTTTCCGTACGTCATGCCAAGAGAAAGACCAGATATGCCTTTGAGCCGTGCAATGGACCGGCTCTTTGCGAACTACAGTGAGCCTTCTACCTGGTGGAATGAGCTGTATTCCCAGTTTCGATATACGGAGCTTGAAGGGCTGGATTACCGGGGAGGAGATGGCAGGCTTACGAGGCGCGATCCGAGCAAGGTGATCAAAGCCGATGGCAAGTATTACGTATGGTACACGCGGCGCAGTACGGATGCGCCTCCGCAGGGTCCGGGAAGAGGCGCGGAATCGATTCCTTCGACCGACTGGGATTTGTCAGAAATCTGGTATGCTACGAGTGAAGATGGTTTTGTATGGGAAGAACAAGGCGTTGCGGTGCCACGACCTGCCAAACCGCACCCCGGATGGCGGTCTGTTTCCACCCCCGACATTCTCGTTTGGAAGGACAGATACTATCTCTACTATCAGAGCTTTCTGGAGATGTCGGGTACGCGCGGTGATGATTGCCCGGTGTCGGTCTCCTGTGCAGATTCGCCGAATGGGCCCTGGACACCGACACACGAGGTCGTGATTCCGAATGGTCCAGAAGGGTCCTGGGATCAGTTTTCTATTCATGACCCCTATCCACTGGTGTACAAAGGTCAAATCTACATGTACTATAAATCGGATATGAACGCAGCACGGAAGCAAAACATCCGATTACAGGGATTGGCCATTGCCGACGATCCGCTGGGTCCTTTTGAGAAATGCCCGCTCAATCCCGTGTTGAATTCGGGACACGAAACGGGTCTGTTTCCTTTCAGAGGCGGGATTGCCGCGCTTGCGATTCGACATGGGAATGAGCACAATACGATTCAGTTTGCCCCAGATGGAATCAATTTCGAGATCGCTTCTACCGTCAGCCTGATGCCCATCGCCCCGGGGCCCTACGTGCCGGATGCGTTTACCAATACTGATAACGGACGGGGGATTACGTGGGGGCTTTGTCACTTTACAGGCGTTGGAAAGCACAGTATTCTGGCTCGATTCGACTGCGACTTGAGTCAGGACGAGGATGCTCCAAATATGCGACAGACAGAGCACTGGTGGCCACCGGAATACTATTACAAAAGTGGATTGGGTGAGGAGATGCGTCGAGAGAGGGAGGACATGGCCAGGGAAGATCTGAAAAAGACCTGATTATATTCATTGAAAGGTGGAACTGTTTGAAAGAACGCGAATCATCGCACCTGCACACCGAATCACATTCCCGCCCCAATGTGATTTTGATCATTACCGACGACCAGGGGTATGGCGACTTGGCTTGTCACGGCAATCCCGTTGCCCGGACGCCGAACCTGGACAGCTTGCACGGGGAAAGTATTCGGCTGATGGATTTTCACGTCGCGCCCATGTGTACGCCTACTCGCGGCCAATTGCTGAGCGGACTCGATGCGGCACGCAATGGCGCTGTAAACGTGAGCAGCGGACGCTCGCTTCTGCGACCAGATTTGCCGACTATGGCCGATATTTTCCGGTCGAATGGTTACCGAACGGGTGTGTTTGGCAAATGGCATCTGGGCGACAACTATCCGTACCGTCCTCAGGACCGCGGTTTTGAGGAAAGTCTCTGGTTTCCATCCTCTCACATCAGTTCTGTGCCCGACTACTGGGAGAACGATTACTTCGACGATATATACTGTCACAATGGCTCTCGCGTGCGACAGGAAGGATACTGTACCGAGGTCTTTTTCGAAGCGGCAAAAGCGTGGATGCAAGCACGGATCGCGGCTTCAGAACCCTTTTTTACTTTTCTGCCGACCAATGCCCCTCACGCCCCACTTTTTGTGCCTGCCGAAGACCGCGAGGCCATTGAGGCGGCATTTGCAGAGGATGAACACCAGTTGCCTGAACTTCCCGAAAATTTGCGAGAGAATATCATTCGCTTTCTCGCTATGATTCGAAATTTGGATACTCAGGTCGGTTCGCTTCGGCGCTTTCTGCAAGAACAGGGCGTAGATAGGGATACCATCCTGATTTTTATGACCGATAATGGCAGTACTTTTGGTTCTGTCTATTACAATGCCGGGATGCGGGGTAAAAAGTGCGAGCTATGGGAAGGTGGGCACCGGGTACCGTTTTTCTTGCACTGGCCAAATGGTGATCTGGGCGAACCCCGGGAGATTGAGGGACTGACTCAGGCGCAGGATATTTTGCCGACTTTGATGGAGCTTTGTGGGCTGGAACCGCCAGCCGAATTGCGTTTGGATGGGATTAGCCTATCTCCGGTTTTGCGGGGGGTGGAGCAGGTGCCGGAAGATCGCATGTTGACGGTGAATTACAGCCGTATGCCCGGGCAGCTGGACTACCCGACGCCCGACAGCCCTTCGTTCATAAGACGCGAGGGTGCTGCTGTGCTCTGGAAACGGTGGCGCTTGCTTGAAGGAACGGCGCTGTATGACCTGGACAGCGACCCCGAACAGGATCTCGACGTTGCCGATCAGCACCCTGACATTGTTCGACAGATGCAGGATCACCTAAATGCCTGGTGGCGTGAAGTGGAACCGGTCGCCAATCAAGTGCAGCGGATTACCATCGGCAGTGAAGCCGAGAATCCGATGACGCTATCGGCCTGCGAGTGGCGAGATGTCTTTGTGGATCAGCAGCGGCAGGTGAGGACGGCTGCGCGGAAGAACAGTTACTGGCACCTGCTGGTTGAAGCCGCTGGCAAGTACACCTTTGAACTGCGGCGCTGGCCGAGAGAGAGCGGTCTCAAGCTGAGAGAGGCTTGCCAGGCGGTTCAATTGACCGATGGCGAATTGAATGCGGGTATTGCGCTGCCGATTGCCAGAGCGCGTGTGCTGATCGGTGGACGCTTCTACGCCAGGCCCGTTAAGTTAGACGACCAGGGTGTTGTGTTTACCGTAGATCTGGAACCGGGCCCCACGCTTTTGCACACCTGGTTCGATAACGAGCGCGACCAGCCCATCTGCGGCGCCTACTACGTTTATGTTACACGTAAATGAAGCGGTTTAGACACCGCGCATGGGGTCGTTTTTTATTTTTTTGCACGCCATTTCAAACAGGTATTCGAACGGGGGGGCAAGGAATTCGGCATTGGGATCGACGCCGCTTGCTTCGAATATTTTTTCACTGTTTTTGTCGAAGAAGAGCGTTCGCCGTCTGACCAGCCACCCGATGTTGTACACAACTGCGATCATGTGGCGGTTGTGATCAGAGGGATTTGGTACGCCGCGATGCCAGAGGCGTGAATCGCGGATCAGGATGTCGCCTTTTTGCAGGGTGGCCTGAATCGGTGGGGAAAAGGAGTGTCGATCGGCTTCTGTTTCGTCTGTTACCGGGCGCATGTCGAGGTGTGAGCCTGGCCAGATTTGTGTCGATCCATTTTTGTCAGATGTGTCCTGGGGAAAGATGTTGATGATGAGTTGGGTCGCTGGATGGGGTTGGTCCTGTTCGCCCCATAGGTGAACGCCGTCAGCATGGAGGGGTTGGAAGGTGCTGTTTGGCGTGTTTGTGTTGCCGTTGTAAAAGCAGCAGTAAAATCCTTTACCCAGCATTTCTCGTGAGATCTGAACGGCATAAGGGTTGACGAGGATGTCGGGGGATAGGAATGGGTCGAATGGTGGGGGTCCTTGCTGTAAATGACCCTGTACGCGACCTGCACCACCCCATTTTTGTGATTCAATTAGCTTTGCAGAGTCTTCGTCCATGCGCGTTTTGAGGGCGTCGAGGATCGCGTGATTCACCACCTGCTCAATGATGATATAGCCGTCTTTTCGAATTGCCTCTATCGCATTTGCCAATTTGTCTTTTGCCAGTTTGCCGGATCTTTGTTCTGTTGATGTGAGCGAGATGTTCATTTTGTGTCCTTCTCCTTTGTTCTGTGTCGCAGATTTTTTCCCTGTATGGTATCATCTGGGGCATTGGTGTGTCAACCAGATTCATAGTGGTGCCAGAAGAGAGTTGATATAGAGATGTTGTCGCATTAAATTGGCTCAGGTTTATGTACTGGAGGAATGTATGGCGAGACCGAATATTGTGTTGATTATGGCAGATGATATGGGTTTTGAGTGTTTGAGTTGTTATGGGAGTACGACGTATGAGACGCCGGTGTTAGATGATCTGGCGTCGCGGGGGATTCGCTTTTCCCATTGTTATTCGACGCCGCTGTGTACGCCTTCTCGCGTGGAGATTATGACGGGGCAGTACAATTTTCGGAATTACGACAGGTTCGCCTATTTGAATCCCAAAGAAAAGACGTTTGGCAATTTGTTAAAGGATGCGGGGTATGCGACATGTGTTGCGGGCAAGTGGCAGTTGAGCAAGGATAATAAGATGCCGGCGCATTTTGGGTTTGACGAGCATTGTTTGTGGAATATGACGCCGCCGCCAGAAGATGGTGTGCGCGCGGGTAAGAGACGATATGCACATCCGCAAATTGAATGCAATGGCGAGTGGTTACCCGACGAGTATGTCGAAGATCGGTATGGTCCCGATATTTGTTGTGATTATTTGCTGGATTTTATTGAGCGGCATCGGGATGTGCCTTTTTTTGCCTATTATCCTATGATCCTGGTTCACGCGCCTTTTGTTCCTACGCCCGATAGCCCGGAATGGCGAGATAGAGATCGCAGGGATGAGCAGGATACGCGCTATTTTGCCGATATGGTGGCGTATGCCGATAAGCTGGTGGGCAGGATTGTGGAGAAGCTCGAAGCACACGGTTTGCTCGATAATACGCTGGTGATGTTTACGAGTGATAATGGTACGCATCGCACGATTACGTCCCAGCTTGAGGGCGGTGTCGAGATTGTGGGTGGTAAGGGTACGATGCCCGATGCGGGGACGCATGTGCCTTTTATTGCTTTTTGGCAGGGTGTGGCACCAGAGGGCGTGGTGTTGGATGATCTGGTGGATTTTAGCGATTTTTTGCCGACGCTGATGGATTTGGCCGATGCGCCCATTCCGGAGGGGGTGCCGTGCGATGGGCGCAGTTTTTTGCCCCAGTTGAGAGGCGAACGAGGCGATCCGAG
>JAJEAX010000007.1 GCA_022822565.1 Candidatus Latescibacterota bacterium | reverse complement strand
CGGTCGTGTTTGACATGCATCACTTCTATACCGTCTAATCCCTGTTTGATCAGGTCGGGAATCAAAGCGTCGCGGCGGTACAAAACGGGGTGTGCCAGACTTGCCAGCCCACCAGCCGCGTGAATGACTTCTACCGCTTCGCGCGGCGTCAATACAAATTTGGGTTGATACGCTGGTTTGCCATATCCCAGATATTTTTGGAATGCGTGGTCGTGTGAAAAGACAAATCCCTCTTCGACCAGCACGTCCGCTACATGGGGACGTCCGATAGCAGCATCGCCCGCTTTGTGTAACACATGTGCCATCGTGATCTGCACGCCCAGACGATTGAGTCGGGCCACTATTTTTTCAGCGCGATTGCGCCGCGCATCTTGAAATTTCTGCAGATACGCCAGCAAATCCGAATTTGCAGGGTCGATAAAATAGCCCAAAATGTGGATGTCTATGCCGGCTTCCTGCGCGCTCAACTCGGTGCCGGGAATTACTTCTACACCGATATCCCGACCGATATTCAGAGCCTCTTGCACGCCAGCAACCGAATCGTGATCTGTCAGACTGATGGCCGATAGTCCCAATTCGGCTGCTCGCTGAACAACCTGTGTTGGAGAGAAAGAGCCATCCGATTGCGTCGAATGCAGGTGCAAATCAATATAAGATGTCATAGGAAAGTCAGTGGTCAGGGCTATACGTATGTCAATCCCGGTGCCTGTTTTTTGCCTTCGCGCTGTAGTTTGCGCAGTTGACCGCGCAACAAATTGCGCTTGATCGCATTGAAATGTTCGAGGATGAGCACGCCATTCAGGTGATCAATTTCGTGCTGAAGTGCTTTGGCGGCAATGCCATCCAGTGTCATCTCAAATACACTTCCATTCTCATTGAGCGCGCGGACTCGCACCTTTGCCGGACGTTTGACATCTCCGACAATTTCCGGCAGGCTCAAACAACCTTCTTCGCCAACGCATTCACCCTCTGCCCATAAAATTTCCGGGTTGATAAATGCCAGAGGTTCCGACAGGGGATCGCGCGGGCGTACATCCATTACCAGGAGTCGTCCTGCAAAGCCCACCTGTTGCGCTGCAAGGCCAACCCCTTCGGCCTCATACATTGTTTCGAACATGTCCGCAACAAGTTGCCGCACTTGATCGGTTACATCTTGAACGGGAGTTGCTTTTTTTCGCAATATTGAACAACCGAATTTTTTTATTTCGAGTAAGGCCATATTTATCAGTTTAGTCCTTCGTCTCTATCCTTAATAACGCTTCATTTAAGCTGCCCGTGCGATACCCCTGAAGATCTAAAGTGACATAGCGGTACCCGATATTTTTGAGTGCCTGAGCCACAGCTTCGTTTGTACCATCCTGAAAAAACCGCGCCAGGTCTTCAGGTGGAACTTCTATTCGGGCAATATCTTCGTGATGTCGAACGCGCACTTGCACAAATCCACGGGATTTCAGAAATTGTTCGGCTTGATCGATTTTATGCAATGCTTCCTCTGTGACAGCCGTGCCATAGGGTATTCGAGAAGACAAACACGCCGATGCGGGCATGTCCCAGGTGGGCAGGTGCCATCGTTTTGACAATGTTCTGACGTCGTCTTTGGTGAATCCCAATTCGACCATTGGTGCGCGAATACCCCGGGATTCGGCGGCAGCCATGCCCGGGCGGTAGTCGCCTACATCGTCGGCTATCGCGCCGTAAAGCAAATACTCGAACTTTCCTGCATAGTATTTGATTACTTCGTCCAGCTTGTCGGCCAGCGCGCTTTTGCAGTGAAAACACCGATCGGGATCGTTTTTTACGTAGTCGGGATTATCCATCTCCCGGGTATAGACAATGTCGAGTCGAATGCCAATTTGTTCGGCCAGTGCTTGAGCCTTTTCGAGTTCACCAGACGCATAGCTCTCGGAGACTGCGGTAACAGCCAGTGCCTGGTCGCCCAGAACCCGATGCGCTGCTGCTGCCAAAAACGCGCTATCAACCCCACCCGAAAATGCCACGACTACACTGCCCATGTCTTTGAGCAAAGCATTCAGCCGTGTGAGTTTTTCATCAAGTGTCATGTTTTTCATCCTCGCTCACTTTTTAACCGCGCCAGGTATCACCACTGCATCCACCATTCCGTGCAATATTTTTTTGTCTGCTGGACAGACTGTCGCCTGTAAGCCCGAGAGCACTGCTTTATCTTTAATGACAAAATAATAAGGCTGCAATCGCACCCGTCCTCTGAATGTTTCGATTTGATCGGTTTCGTAATTATAGTACGAGACCGAAAAAGTCGCGCCATTGTGAAATTCCTGCATGATATGGGGCGTTTGCTCAAAAGCGCATAGCGCCTCGTCGATCACGCTTTGCCAGTCTTGTTCGGCCATGTCGTGCCCAATAGCCACGCCGCGACTGCCCCAGGCCATTTCGGAATATCCCGAGGGTTTGATGACCAGTTGCCGGTGTTTTTGTCCCAGATGCCCCAGCGCACGCCAATCGGAAAAGGATTGACCATCAATTTCCAATCCCGCAATAATGCCATGGGGAGGCAAAGGTGCAGGGTCTAAGATCCACGTTTTGGGAAAGGTTTGTTGCAAAAAGGCCACGGATTTTTTGCCCAGGTGTTGATGCCAAAAATTCGATAGCAAGGGATGGTGGAATAATGCCATCATCATCTTTTCTTCGTGATACGTTTTTAAGGGGGGCGTGATCTTGACGAGGCCCTTGCGTACTGCGTATAAAATCAAATCTATTTGGGGCAGGTTCCGCAAATCGAATAATTCAAAAAATCTGTATATCACGTCTATGCGTCGTCGGCCTTGTACCCCATTGATAAATAGCCCATCTTCGACAAAAGATATCTCTTCGGGCCCAATGACATAAGTTTCCAGGCCAATGGTATTCAGTCGCTCGCCCAGGTACGCCATTTCGGGGCGATAAGCCGATGCTTCTTCCGAGACCACTACGCCCAAAACAGGCGCGTCTATACCGGCAACGCCGCGGATCATCTGTGCAAATCCTGTTACCATCCCGTTCGCGCCACCCACGATTTGATCGCCGAGTTTGGCATATCGCTCTGATAGGCTTGCCGTAAATCCAATTCCACCGGGCACCGAATCCAATTCCGTCGCAATCATTCCCGATCGCGTGGGTATCACATCGGGCCGAATCACGAGGGGTACATGGCTTTTGAATCGGCTCATTTGCCCAAATTTGATCACTTCTTCCGATTTGCCCTGGTCCAGATACTGCGCGACCCATGCGGGTTGAATGCCCCTTATACTTTGCGAATACAATAGATTCAGTGCTTTGTAAAACTGATAGAGATGCTGCCCCAATGCCTCGAGGTGTGATAGAACCGGGGGCGGCAGCCACCACGGGTCGGGCGATACGCGCCACGAACTGTTCGACTGCGGATGCACCTCGCGCTGTACTTCGGTATATAAACCACCTCTAGGCGTCAGAGCGTCAATATAGCGTGCCCGTTCTCGGGCGTCCATCTCGTCAACGGATTTCTCCGTGTCACACATGCTCATAAAAATTCCTTCGATTGGTGTGTTTGCATTTTATAGAAGCCATCCCCTAAAATACAAAGAACAGGGAGTTCTGCAAGATGCGAAGCCCTGTTCTATTAATTATGATAAGTATGTAGGTGCTTAGCCTTTGCGCTTTGATCGCAGATGCTCACTGATCAGCGCGCGCTCAGCCTCAGAGAGCACTGGTGCTTCGTCTTGTTCGGATGGGGATTCTGCCTCATCGTCCGCCGCGGGTTCTTCAGTTTCGGGTGGCTCGGATGGCGGCGACGGTTCTGGCACTACTTCAGGTGGCTCAACAGACGGTAGGGTGTCTAGATGTACCTCTTCGGTCAGTTCATCTTCCAGGTTCAATCTCGCCGTAACAGCGTTGTAAATCGATTGGGCGGCTTCGACCCGGGCTTCTACCTGGCGGATTGATTGGCGCAATTCGTCTATTACAGTCAATGCATCTTCAATTTCCCGACGCGCATTATCGAGGACTTGCTCATAGAGTATATCTGCGGAATCACCATCAGGAGCTGTCATGAAAATATCCTTACTGTTTGTGAGAATCCAATATGCACCGTAAGTATAAGGCACACAATATCAGATAGCAAGATAAAATAGCGTTTGAGATGCAGGGCAGTTATTTGGCGAACTCAGAGATGATTCACCCCGTACCAAACCCCAGGGATCGGCAAGCAGGCGCGCAAAATCTCGCCGGCGCGTCCGCCTGTATCTAACATCGCGTTCTCAGTTCCTTCCAGGGTTCCAAAAATTAGCTGTGCCGCTGCACCTCTGCTTTCGGCCACCACGCGGTCGCCGCCGTAGTAGATGTGATATTCATCACCCACTTCCCGAAATACCAAACTCTGGGCAGCGTGTTCTCCGATTCGTTCGACAAAATAGGGGCGCATTTTTTCGAGCAACTGTTCAAAATGAATGATCATCGTCGTGCCGGGCAGATTGGCCTGCTCGCCTGACAAATCGCGCGCTTCGAGTAGGCCGCGCAATACGGTATCGAATCCCTTGACATGTACTGATAGCCGATTCAAATGTTGATTGTCGATAAATTTACCCAATGCGCCGACTATTGCAGACCGCTCACCTGCGTAATCGAGCAAGTACACTTGTCCATCATCTCGTTCGCGTGCCTGCTGCACGACCCCAAAAGCAACGGGTTGGTCTCCACGATGAATCAGATAGGTTTTTGCCGGGCGGTTCTGCACCCATCCATCTATGCCAAAGGCGATGTCCGAAGGCGGTCGCAGCCAGCGCACGGGTTCGCGCCGGTAGATGGCTCCAATCGTTTCGACATCCGTCTTTGACGCCGGCGCAATCGTCCAGGCAGTATCGTCAAAATCGGTTGCCCTCTCACGCGCGATGTGAAACATCCAGTCTCGCCCCACATATCGACATCCATATCGGTGATACATGTTGCGATATCCCGATACCATGATATAATCCACGCCATCTTTGCGGCAGTGGTGCATGGTATCTCTCAGGAGTGCCGTGGCATGGCCCTTGCCCCGATGGGCTTCGCAAGTCGCCACCCCTCCCAGAGACGCTACGCGGAGTGTACATCCCATAATGGATATGTTCCGCCGAATTGTGCCGATGTGCGATACGACTTCGCCGTTTTCCACGACCACGCGCAAGTTGTGCATATTATCGTCATTGAACGCGTGTGGTTGGATATCTGACAGCCCCTCGAAAAATACGTTGTCGAGTAGCTGACACAAACGCCCCATTTCATCGCGGCGCACGCTGCGAATCCCATTTTCCCACGATGCTTCTATTTCTCTGGGCATAAGGTCTCCTGCAAATCAATCGAAAAGAAAATCGCGATACACTGTCTTATTCCTTCAGATATTTGTCAAATATATCCAAACACTTGTGACCACTAAATTCGTGGACCCCATCAAATCGATCTTTCACCAACTGATCGCGTGCATCTGCAGCGCGATAGATTTTTGATAGGTGGCGAAATGCCCGTTCAGCATCTGCGATTTGAAATCCCGGATCGCGTTCGCCCATCTCCACGACCAGAGGTCTTGGGGCGATCAAACCCGCAACATCGGGAATATCGCCGATTGTCATCAACCCCGGCATATATTGTGCACCGCAAAAATTTGCTCTTCCGGGCATTGCGCCTTCTCGCAATGTGCTGAGATATCCGCTGATACACGCGCATTTGATCCGCTGATCCAGAGCCGCCAAATAGGTCGTCATCGTGCCGCCAAATGACACGCCCAAACAGCCGATCCGCTTTTCATCCACTTCTCGACGCGCCTGCAAGTAATCCAGTGTGCGAAACCCATCCCAAATTTGCAATGCCAAAAAGTGATACCCGCGATACCCTTCTGCCATGTAATTTACGTTGCACTTATCGCGCGTTTGGCGCACCCAATCCTCGGGACTCATCCGCTCGCCAAATCCGCGCCAGTCCGGTGCGATGACCACATAGCCTCGCTGCACGAGTTGGACACCCAACTGTTTCTGATAATCCTCGTGTGGCTTTTCATCTTCGTCCAGGCCCACGAGTGGGTTTTTGCCTATCCCATGACCGTGTGCCGCCAGAATTCCCGGACGCTTTTCGCCGCGCTTCAGGCCCTTTGGCACCAGTACAAATGCGGGGACGCTGGCAAATTGCTCTGTGTCAAATGCGACCTTTTCACGCACGTAATCCCCCATGTCGTCCCGGTGTATCACCTCTGCCCGAAGGGGCACGCGCCCGGGCATTGGTCCCAGATTTTTCGTCAATCGCGCGCGAAATTTTCGACGCCACAGACGCCAGTCATCTACGGTCTGTCCATTAAAAGCCAGCTCGGATTTTGTCGCCTGCATCCACGCAAAAACAGATTCATAAGGAGAGAAGAAGCGTTTGCGTCTGTCCATTGGTCTTTTCCTTTTTTATGTCAGAATTCCCAATTCCCATAGAATACAGGCTATGGCAAATGCCACATATACCAGAGATGCAATCGCCATCATCGCGGTGCATCCTTTGCCTGGTCGGGCGGTTTTTGGCAAGTAGCGATAATTGATGTACAGCATCAGTGGCACGTAAATCGCCATGGCAAATCCGCCCATATAGGCCGCATTAAATAGAAAGCCCAATTCACTTACGCCGTATTGTTCCATCACAAAAGTGATCACACATCCGGCCACAATCCATATTCCCGCGACGAGGAGATACCACCAGCTCAATTCTCGTTTTTGTGCCCCTTTAAAATTGGTATATACGATGTCTGCGATTGATCGCGCGACCCCATCTACGAGGGCGAGTTGTGTGCCAAATAGCGTCGCCAGCCCTACCAGGAGAAAAATCACGCGGCCTATGTCGCCCCAAATTTCGCCCAGAATAGCGGCTTCATCCCAAATCAGCGTGCCCTGCGCGGGAACAATACCCTGGGGATGCAGGACTGCGAGCGATCCAAAGATGAATAACATCATTGTAATGGAGTTTAATCCCCAGAAAAACAACATCTGGTCTTTTTTTATATAATCCCACCAGGCCTTGAACCTTGTCGCGTTTTCTTCTGTTTCTTCAAATACAAATCCGGTAGATGGAATGGCTTCTGCGCGGCCCCGCAATGGATTTTGCATGATTGGCACATGTGCGCCCATGCCAATGTGTTTGTCGCGCAGATAAAAGGTGTAAAATAAATTTGCCGTTCCTCCAGCACCGGCAAATACGATGGCGATGAATAATGCCTTTACCGACATATTTGGATCTTTGTACCCAATGTTCGCGATTCCTTTCCCCAGGTCGATCCAGGTTTCTGCCGTGCCCACGGCAAAAGCCACCAGGATTAATCCTATGGTGACAATCGCCACCATCAGTTCAATGGATTTTTCCATTGAATTGTAAATCAATTTGGGACCAAACAATATCAGTGCGACGCCGATGAATGTAATCACTGTCCAAAATGTGTCCGAGCCCCAACCCTGGGGACCGACCAGCAGTGCTTTGAGGGCCAATCCCGAAGCGCGTCCCCATCCCGGGGCGATCCAGGAGAATAATGTGATCAGAATAAATAGCGGTGCAAAACCGCGCCACACGCGCGCAAATCCCGTATATACTGTCTCGCCCGTGGCAATTGTCCATCGCCCGACTTCAAAGTTGATCCACATTTGCAAAAATACACCGAGTACCGCAGCCCAGATCATGCTCGCCCCGTATTCGGCGACGACGAGGGGCCACACAATGATCTCGCCCGCGCCGATGGACAGTCCGACCAGGATGGCACCCGGCCCCGCCATCTGCCAGAAGCCAGATTTGCGATCGGGCATAACTGCTGTTTTGAAATCGTCCAATTTTTTTAGCATCTATTCCTCCGGTTAAGCCCGCAGTGCGATTGAGGCTATTTCTCTGATGCCGAGTGTTTTGGCGACCCGACGCGATAGCGATAAGTACGTCGTCAGTTTTCCGCCGAATATATTGAGCAATTGGGTTTGCCCACGCGTGTGCAAGTCCAGTTCGTATTCCCGCGAGAGTGCGGTTGCATCGCCTTTTTTTTCTACGAGGGGACGAACGCCCACAATGGCATCTGTTATGTCTGTACTCTGGAGTTGGCAGTTTGGAATCAGGTAGGCATTTACTGCCCGAATCAAATAATCGATATCTTCCTCTTGAACCACTACGTCATCTACCCGTCCGCACTCTTCGCGCTCGGTTGTGCCAATTATTGTCTGATCGCGTTCTGGTTCGGGTATTAGAAAAAAGATGCGTTTGCCCTGGGTTTGCAAAAACAGGGGATGGGGTGTGAGCAGTTCATCTACAAAAATGTGAATGCCGCTCACTTTGCGAATCTGAAATCGCGAGGGGAACTGATAGCGCGCTGTAACTTCATCTATCCAGGGTCCGGTTGCATTGATCAGGATGTGACTGCGATATTTTTTTTCTCCGACCAACAAGGCAAAACAGGTTTCATCCCAGGCCATGTGTTGCACGTCAATCCCTTCGCGAAATACGCATCCCAGTTCTTGCGCGTCTTCTGCCACGCGCTTTGTGAGTGCCAGATCATTTGTCTTGCCGTCGTAATAGCGCAGTACTGCCCGAATTCCTTCTCGTTTTAATGCGGGGAATTCACGCGCAAATCGCTTTCGAGATACCTTGCGTGACCGATAGATATTGTGCCGCCCAGCCAGCGCGTCGTAGAGCTTGATGCCCGTCCACAACCTCCAGACGGGACGCGGACTCTTGCGATAAATCGGCAGATAAAACGGTCGCATTGAGACGAGTTCGGGATAGCGTCCCAAAAGTTCCAGACGATCACTTAAAGCCTCTCGCACCAGCCCAAATTGTCGCGTTTCCAAATAGCGCAATCCACCGTGGATCAATCGCGATGATTTGGACGATGTGCCCCCGCCAATCGCTCCCTTGTCCAGCACCAGCACCCGTTGCCCGCGCTCGGCGAGTTCACGCGCGATACCGCATCCATTGATTCCCGCGCCCAATACAATTACATCGTAATTCATAGATTAGCTCTTAGTGGTCAAAAAATCCGGTACAATTTCATTTTCCAAAACCTGATCTAATGTCTGGCGTTTCCGAATTAAGTGTATTGCGCCGTCTCTGTCCAATAATACTTCGGCCGCTTCGGGAAAGGAGTTGTAATTTTTAGACGACATGCCCGCACAATATGCGCCCGCTCCACCAATGACCACGGCGTCTCCCACTTTTGTTTTCGTCAATAGCCGCGGTAGTAACCCTTCGGGGTCGTCAGGCGCAGGGGTTAATACGTCGCCGCTTTCACAACAATGTCCTACGACAATATATTCGTCGATCCCGCGTTCTTCTTTCTCGGCGGGCACCACGGCAATGGGGTGCTGCGCTCCGTACATGCTCGGGCGAATCACTTCGGTCATTCCGGTATCGGTTTTGATGAATTTGTGCCCGTCTTTCCCGGTATCTACCACATCAATCGCCGTTGCAACGATTGCGCCGGCATTTGCGACCAGATATGTGCCGGGTTCCACTTCCAAACGCAACGCGCGTCCGGTTTGTCTCGCGGTCATTTCAAAGGCTTCTGCCATGTGTTGTCCGATTACCTGCAAATCCGTTGATACTTCACCCGGCATGCGTCCGACTTTGTACCCGCCTCCCAGGCTCAATGTGGTCGCGTTTTCAAATCCAACGCAAATTTTCAATGACATCAGTGCGACGCGTTCCCATACTTCGGGATCGCTGCCCGATCCGATATGCGTGTGCATGGTCGTTAT
>JAJEAX010000388.1 GCA_022822565.1 Candidatus Latescibacterota bacterium | reverse complement strand
CAGCCCGTTTTTTAATGGGGCTTGACAATCGCTGGCTCTTCCTATATATATCATAGACTAAGCTGTATCAACGTGGATAGGTCGTTTTCTTCCCCTTTCATCTAAACGGAAAGGGACATGCTATGACCGAACTGACACTTCGGGAAAAAGCAATTCTCGACATTTTAATTGGCACTTATGTCACCACAGGCGAGCCGGTGGGGTCGCGCACAGTTTCCAAGATGGACTTGGGGCTCAGCGCGGCAACCATTCGAAACTCGATGGCCGATCTGGAAGAAAAAGGCTATTTGTACCAGCCTCATACTTCGGCGGGTAGGGTGCCGAGCGATAAGGGATATCGGTACTATGTCGATATGCTGATGAATCGGGAGGAACTCGCCGAGGCTGCACAGCGGTCTATTCGGGATAGTGTTGAGCGTTTGCGAGAAGGCAACGCCGACGATTTACTGGTGCAAGTGTCCAAAGTTTTGGCCGATGTATCGCACAATCTGGGCATTGCCCTTGGTCCCCAATTCACTCAGGGCATTTTTGAGCGTTTAGAAATGCTCAAGTTGAGCGAATCCAGACTGCTGATGGTGATGACTATTCGGTCTGGATTGGTCAAGACGATGGTTGTCGAAATCGACTCAGAAATTGAAGAGGACGAGTTGGAAGAAACGCGGCGGGTGGTCAACCAGCGGCTTTCCGGGCTTACGATAGGTGAGATTATGGCATCTGTCAAAGAACGGCTTGCGTCCGCATCGTCCGGGTCTCCCAAGTTATTGCGTTTGCTTGCCAATAGTGCCGATCATTTATTCAGATTTCCGAGCAGTGCAGATCTGCATATGGATGGCACGCGCAACTTTTTTGGGCAGCCCGATTTTTCCAGCGAACGCCTTGCCGGTCTGATTGGCATGCTGGAGGCTCGTGAATATGTGGCGCATTTATTGAGTGACCGCGCGCGCGATGCGGGTATTTCCATTACGATTGGCGATGAACACGAATCTCCCGCACTCAAGGATTGCAGTTTGCTGACTTCTGCGTATTCGGTGGGTAATGTGTCGGGCGTTATCGGGATTATTGGGCCAACGCGATTGCCCTATGGCCGGCTCGTTCCCCTGGTGCAGTATATGGCAAATCTGACAGAAGAGATGCTGGATCGCAGGTAAAGGAGTTGTTGAAAAATCATGGCGCAGAAAAAAGAAAAAAAAGAAGAAACACCGTTGGAAGAAGAAGTTGTAGAGGATGAGGAAACAGAGATAGCGAAAGATGAGGTTAATGGTGAAGCCGATCAATCGGAGGAGCCAAAGGAGAAGATAGAGGCTACTCCCTTATTTTTGGCACGCGAAGAAGCCGAAATGTACAAAGAGCGGTGGATGCGTCTTGCCGCTGAGTTTGAGAATTACAAAAAACGCAGGGCGCGAGAATTTGAGATTCTTGTAGAATCTGCCAGCGAAGATGTGATTCGCGATTTATTGCCCATTTTAGATGGTGTTGGTCGCGCATTGGCACACAGCGTAAATGGGGATACAGAGTCGGAGGGATTTCAAGAAGGCATAAAAATGATTATGGAACAATTTCCGCGCGTGCTCTACAATCGCAATCTGAAAGAAATAGAGACGGTTGGCAAACCATTTGATCCGAATGTGCATGAGGCGTTGATGCAAATGCCGTCTGAAATCTACGATGCCGGTATTGTGTCGGATGAGATTGAAAAAGGATATAGCCTGGGCGATAAGGTGCTGCGCCCGGCGAAAGTGGTGGTAAGTCAGGGCAAGCCTGCACCGGAGGTCCCGGGAGAGGACGCGGAGGCAGATAAAAGTTAGATTGACAAAATAAACAGGGTCGCAACAGCGCGGCTCTTTTTGCATGTTGATGGGAAAGATCAATGGCCAAAAGAGATTATTACGAGATATTGGGGGTGGATCGCGGAGCTTCGGAAGATGATATCAAGAAAGCTTATCGCAAGCACGCGCTGAAGTATCACCCGGATCGCAATAAGGACAATCCACAAGCAGAGGAAATGTTCAAAGAAGGCGCCGAAGCTTATGAAGTGCTGATGGATGCACAAAAGCGACAGGCGTATGACCGCTTTGGGCACGAAGGCGTCAGCAGTACCTTCCGGGGCGGTGGCTTTCAGTGGTCAGATTTTTCGCATGCCAGTGATTTTCAAGATATTTTTTCCAATTTGGATGAGATCTTTGGTGGGGTTGGTGGGGGCATTTTTGGCGATTTGTTTGGTCGGCGCAGCCCACGGCAGTCAAACCGCGGCGAAGATTTGAGGATTTCGATCAGTTTGACCTTAGAGGAGATTGCCGAGGGAGCTCAAAAAACCATTCGGCTATCGCGTTTGGAAACCTGTGATACGTGCGGAGGTACTGGGGCAAAACCGGGAAGTGCGCCCGTAACATGCGATATGTGTGGCGGCGTGGGACAGATTCGGCAGGCGACGCGCTCCTTGTTTGGGCAGTTTGTCAATGTCACAACTTGTCCGCAGTGCAATGGCAATGGGAACGTGGTGCGCGAGCAATGTGACAGTTGCCACGGACAAGGACGAGTGAAGAAGCAGAAAGACCTTTCGGTCAATATCCCAGCGGGTATTTCCGAAGGCAATTATATTCCGTTGCGGGGGCAGGGGAATGCCGGGCCAAATGGCGGGCCAGCGGGCGATTGTATGGTCTTTGTCGAAGAAGAAGAACACGAATATTTTGAAAGACACGGTAACGATATTGTGTACGATTTGCCCATCAGTTTTAGCCAGGCAGCTCTGGGAGCAGATATAGAAGTGCCAACCCTGACTGGTCGCGTGAGTATGAAGATCCCTGCGGGAACACAGTCGGGGCGGATTTTTAGATTGCGCGGCAAGGGTATTCCCGAATTGGATGGATATCGCACGGGTGATCAACTCGTGCGCGTGGCGGTCTGGACGCCAGCAAAATTGAGCCGGGAAGAAGAGGAGTTGTTTGCCAGGCTTGCCAAATTGGAAAACATACAGCCGCCAGAGGGCGGAAAAGGCTTTTTTGAGCGCTTCAAAGAAGCATTTGGAGGATAGTGTACATCACACGGAAAATAGGCGAGCGGTCCAAATTCTTTTTGGACCGTTTTTATATATGGAGGGTTCATGAAACAGGTATTGGGTGTGGTATTATTGTGTCTGATCGCGGGATGCGCTGGGGAGGAAAAAGAGAAAGAGCAGATTGCGACACGACAAAAATTGGACACGCCAATGGGTGCCTGGTTTATGTATGCCGGGAGCGAGACCGGGATACGTGGAGAAGATGATCTGGAGCGAGAAATTACAATTCTCGTACTTAGCGATAGCACGTATTCACTGACGGTGCAGGAGCCCCATATCCAGAGAAATTTTGTGGAAAAAGGGCAGGTGGTTTACGATATGCGCAATGGGCAGATCAAGTTTACCGTGCATACTTCCACAGGTGTGGATTTTAGTGGAGCCGAACCTCGAAAGCTGGTTGATGTTGATCCTCTGGTGCCCTGGCAACGCGACCCGGGAACAGAATATGTGATGATGTGGCGATTGGAGCAACAGGGGGATGAGAGCGGCGAAAATATGTGGGATGTGATGGTGCTCTCGGCAGAAGGACACGAAGAATCGTATTTTGCACGCATGAGAGAGAATCGGGGGGGAAGTACTATTTTAGACGCGCAGATGAAAAGCGGGGATAAATGATACGAGTGCTGGGTAACAGCCTCATCTATCCCCGCTGATATCTGCATTGTGAACCGCTTATCCAGCAACTTCTTTGGCCAGTTGAACGCAACGCATCAAAAATGTGTCATACGCGGCTTTAAACTCAGCGGTGGTTTTTTGAACCGATCCAAATTCGGGCCAGTCGCCGGGTTCCATGCCCCGCGTTTGCCAGCCACTCAGATCAATTTGGACCTCGTTCTCGATAAAATCCTTTAGAGAGGGCGTCAGATCGTAGCCCTTCTGGAAATCGGGTAATTCGTAAAGTCGCTGTGTCACGCCGGGTTCGTATTCATGGCCGATTGATCCCCTGAGTTCGTCCAGGTCAAAATCGGGTTCTTCTGACACGAGTTGAACGGCGCGTTGATGGTTGGGAAATTCTGTATGGCACATGTTTTCGCCCAGTGCGTGAAGCGTGTCATCGGGAACGCGTTTGGACGCGGGCAGCACATCCATTGACGCCAAAATCCACTGTGCCTGATCTTCTGACAAACCGTAGTTGTCGGATAGGTAGGCGACCCATTTGGGCCGATTTTCAGGCGCGTAAAAAATCCAATGTACGCGTCGCGCAACGACCGTCCCCGCTTTTTTTAGATCGGCTTCGAGTTGCACTATTGCTTCTGAAGATTGACCGGCCGCTTCGGCAACTTTTAAGATTACGGGATGATCCAGAGACTTCAGGTGGGCATAAGAACATATTTCAGTCGCTTGTTCGGCCAATGTCCCTTCGGGTATATCGACTTCCAGATCAGAAGCGAGTTCGGCGAGCAATTCACTGGCGCGATCTTCTGATAATGCTCCGAATAGCTTTTCGGCTTCTACCTCGCGCAAATGGCTTACAAACCGTCCCCCCATATTCGTTTCATAAGTTCTCACCACTTGCTTGCCCGCCTGTGCCGCTCTGGCTTTGCCTTCAAAGGCATCGATGACGAGTTGCACTTCCTGGGCCACTGTGTAAACGACCGTGTTATTTGTACCAATGCCTTCACTGTTGAGCACGGTGGTGATTTTTCGCGCTGCTTCGTGTCCACCGCCGACCTTGAATACGATATTGGGATCCAGGGTTATATCGCTGACGCCCAATAATTTGTCATATCCTTTCAAATAGTCATCGGCAATGCGATATGCGTTGCGCGCATCTTCAATGCTGGCATCGGCCAGATCTGCGATATTGGGATTGAGCTGAAAGCTCACCATGTAGTCTTTCAGTCCCGTATGCATAGCCAGAGGCCGAAAGATTGAAAGATTGGGCCACAGCGCAATCAGTGTGGCGGCCATTACAATGTCGTCGGCATACTTTTCGGGATCGGCTTTCCACTCGTCGTGCCTGGCGATCTCGGCTTTGAGTTCATCGTCCAGCGAGGGGTCTTCGTCAAATGCTTTGGCAGCCAATACCGGGTTTGTCGAGACCTGACAAAAGCCATAGTGTCGCAAGTACTCCAGACCGCGCGCAAAGTCATTGCCAAATTTACAGACATTTTCACCGATCATCTGCCAATACACACCGCCGCGCATATTGGTTTTGAGCAATTCCAGAAATGACCGGGCGGGATTGTTAGTATCCATACTTGACTCAATCCGCTCGGCTAATAATCCCGAAAGACTATCGGATAGATTTACGGATTTCATGTCGGCCAAAAAGCCATCCACAACACCTGTGGCGTGATCGCCTTCCAGATTGTCGAGCGCGTTCAACACGCTGTCGAGTGCGGCGTCTATTTCCTCAGCACCATATCCAACAATCTCGGCATCGCGTCCGACAAAGTTCATGCCCAACTGAATCAATGTCTTGCAAATCAAATCGCCAGAGGCGCCACTATTCTCAATTGCATCTAAGAGTTCATCTACGCGGCTCTGCAAAGAACCCGCTTGCGGTGAAATTAAAATCTGGTCTGCCACAGCAAGGGTTTGTCCGGCATCAAATGCCGCATGCACATCAACACTCATGAATTTCCTCCTCTTTTATGTTTTACGTCTTACCTTTCTCATCTCAATCCCAATACATCGCGCATGTCATACATCCCCGGGGAGGCTTCAAAGGCAAAGGGAATGGCCCGAATCACGCCAGAGGCGAATGTGTCGCGACTTTGAGCGCGATGGACGAGTTCGATGGTTTCTCCAATGCCCCCGAACATGACCGTGTGTTCGCCGACGATATCGCCGGCGCGAATGGCGTGTACGCCGATTTCTTCGCGTGTTCGCGCGCCCGTATCGCCATAGCGACCATATACGCCCACTTCTTGCAAGTTGCGATTCAATCCCCTTGCGGCGGCTTCGGCCAGTGCATAAGCCGTTCCCGATGGCGCATCGGTTTTAAATCGGTGGTGCGCTTCGACGATTTCTGCGTCGTAATCGCCGCCCAGAATGCGCGCGGCTTCTTCGACGAGTTGGACTAATACTGTTACACCTACGCTAAAATTGGGTGCGAATACACAGGCCACGTCTTTCAGGGCATGTGTCATGGCCTCTACTTGATCGGGCGACAAACCCGTTGTGCCAATGACCATCGGCACGCCAGCACGCCCCGCTATTTCTGCTGCAACAACTGTTGGATCGGGGGGCGCGGTGAATGCCGTGATTACATCGACATTGTCCGCCATCGCCTCGACAGTATCCATTACTGATATACCTTTGGGAGGAACGCCTATGACTTCGCCAATGTCTTTTCCAATTACGGGATGACCAGGGAACTCGACTCCACCACCCAAATCCAATCCTTCGGCTTCGAGGGTCAGATGAGAAATTCGCTGTCCCATCCGCCCGGCAATACCACAAATACCCACTTTAATCATAATTGCTCCATAAAAAAGCTATCAATACGCCAGTCCTTCCAGTACCGAATCATCGTTCAAGCGTTGCGCTACGTCTGTACCGAAGAATGATGCTACGGGTGCGAATATTTCTGGGTTATTGGCCTGTACTTCGCGGGCAATGCCCAGTACGATATCCAGTCCGGCGCGGTTCATTTTTCCCAATGGCTGGCGACACGGTCCGGCTGGCAGGCCCAAAATATTCATCAGTGTTTTAACCGGCAATGGATTGCGCGCCTTGACTTCTGTCACGCCATGAGGTGTTTGTTCTTCGGATACAACGCCGACCATACCAAACAGGGGTTTCAGTGCGGCGTGCAGGCGGTCTGCTTCGTCCAGGTCTCCGCTTTGGATGGCGTGTACCATTTTTGTTACAGGACCGGGTGCCACATTAGATATTACACTGATTACACCCGCGGCGTCAATCTGGTCACTGGTCATCATGTCATAAGTTTTGTCGTCATCTCCGGACATGATCGAAAACGCATCGCCACAACATTCGCGGGTGCGCGCCATGTTGTCCAGATCGCCTGTAGCCTCTTTCACGGTGTTCACATTCTTGTATTCGGCAAACAAGATGCCGAGGTCTTCGGGGAGCAATTTCGTGCCGGACCGACCAGGTATGACATAGGGGATCATGTCCAATTCGGGAAATGCACGGGCCACGGGTTCGACGTATTCTTTGCGAATTTCCAGAGAACTCGGCCCGTTGTAATAGGGATCGACGAGCAGGATGGCGTCCGCGCCTACTTGCGCGGCGTATTCGGCTGCTTTTAAGGTTTTTGCCGTAGAATTGCTGCCCGCCCCTCCAATGGCGCGGCACTGTTCTCTGGCCTGGCTGCACACTACGCGCGTGATCAAGCTTTGTTCATCATTGCTCAGAGTTGGACTTTCAGCCGTCGTGCCGCAGGCCAAAAGGCCATCAATCCCTTCAGAAATTTGAAATGCTACCAGTTTTTCCAGACCGTCCTGGTCCAGGGCATGGTTGGCTGTCAGGGGGGTGATTAACGCCGTATGACATCCTTTTAACATAAAAACCTCCAGTTTCTGCATTCTGCTATAAAAAAAGCGCTGGCTTCTCAAGGGCATCGCCAGACGCTGAACGCAGCAGAAAATCTCGCGAACAAGAGAGCTCTCCACGGAAACTTTTCCCGTGACAGTTCAGCAGATATTATCCACTGAACCAGCCCTTTCCTGTGGCGAAACAGGTCAGGACTTCGGCGAACGATCCCTTTTTGTCGGCACAGTGGAGCAGTACTCCGTTTCGCCTCCTGCACCGCATACTGATGATGGCTCGCGCCTCTACCCTTGCGGAACGGAAAGGTAGCCAACCCCATTCGGGCTGTCAAGGGTAAATAGGTGCTCTCTACGCTAATTGCTGGAGTTCTTCCATTAATTCATCGTCGATATCCACACCCGACTGTATCCGCATTGCGCGTTCTCTAAATGCGCGCTCGCCCGGGATCAGAATTTCGGTTATGCCTTCTGCGGGCATTGAATTTTTAATGGTTTGGATGACTTCGTCAACGCCCGATTGAAAGATGTCCAATCCCAAAAAAATCGAGGGATCAATAGCCAGCATAAAGATCCCGTAATTTTTTCCCATTTCAGGCACGGGTGCTGCATTGAGCAATACGCCAGAAAAGAGTTGAATCATCACACTCAGAGCATATCCTTTGTGTTCGCCAAAGGGCAATGCCCCGCCTGCGCGTGCTTGCTCGGGATCAGTTGTCGGTTTGCCATCCGGTCCCAATGCGCGTCCTGCGGGAATCTCTTTGCCGTCTTTGAGTGCCATCAAGATTTCGCCATTGGTAATCGCCGCACACGAAAAATCGACCAGTACCTGGCCTTTTGCTGCGGGAAATCCCGCCGCGATGGGATTTGTTCCAAGCACGGGCTGCTGCCCGCCCCAGGGGACAATGCGCGGACCTGTGTTGCACATAACCAGCCCGATTAGATCCGCATCGGCTATCATTGAGGCGTAATATCCCAGCATCCCACTGTGGCTCGTGTCGCGCGCGCCCACAATGCCTGTGCCACTTTGTTTGGCTTTGTCAATAGCAGCACGCGCACATCGATGGGCTACCAGATAGCCCAGATTATCCCTGCCATTGATGAGGGCATAAGCTGGCGTATTTTTTTCTATGGTCATGGGTGATTGATTACCTTGAGATATGCGCTCGGCAATGCCGGACAAGCGGATCATTCCGTGTGTTGGACGCCCGCGCAATTCGGCTTCGATCAAGATATCTGTCACAATGTGAGCTTCAGCCGCGTCGAGTCCACGATCGGTCAGGATAGACTGGCATAACGCACGCAAATTTTCGACTTTGATGTTCATGAAAATGATGACCTCCTGAATAGGGATAAGTGTCACAATATCTATTGACAATATATATTCTTGTTGTTACATGAAAAAACGATTGGGCGAACGCAGAGATATCGCCCCTACATTCTTTGGGCGGTCACAGAGGTACTGCCCCTACATTTTATTTGAGGGCCACAATGTTAGAGCCACAAATTTATACTCTCGACAACGGCATTCGCGCGGTTGTCGAACCCATGCCCGGCGCGCAATCGCTGGTTGTTTCATTTCGTTTTACTTTTGGTGCGAAAGACGATCCCAACGACAGATTGGGCATTACGCGCATTGCAGAAGATGTCCTTTTTAAGGGTACGCCCAGGCATGATGCACGCGCTATATTTGACGCTTTTGACGGTCTTGGGATAAGGCGCAGTTCTTCGACTTCTGTCGAACATACCTCTTTTCTTGCACAAGTCCTGCCCGACAAGTTCAGATCCGCACTCGAACTTTATGCAGAACTTTTTCGCAGTGCGTCTTTTCCCAGTGACCAGGTCGAGACCGCCAAGACCATCACGCTTGAGGAACTCAAACGCATGGAGGACAACCCCATACAACAGGCCATGTATATGACCTATAAGGCGGGGCTTGGCTCGCCGATGGGTAGAATTCCTCTCGGTGAACCCGATACAGTATCGGCTATTACGCCTGCCGGCGTTCGCCGCCATTGGGATGCGCATTGCAGGCCAGCCCATTTGCTCATTGGGGTTGCAGGCGGTCTGGATGCGGAGCGTGTGATCGAGACTGTTGGCGATGTTTTTGGCGGGTGGACAGGTGAATCAGCTAACAGGGAGGAAGTCCATCCCATTTCTGTTGCCGACCGCAGTGTACATCGCGAAAAGCCGTCGGAACAAGCCCATATTTGTGCGCTTTCTTGTGGTGTTCCAAGAGGTCACGATCTCTATTACGCAGGGCAACTCGCCATCGCCATTCTTTCTGGCGGTGGATCGAGTCGCTTATTTACAGAGGTCCGCGAAAAACGCGGTCTGGCCTATAGTGTGTCGGCTTTTTACCAGGCATACCGCGGTGGCGGTCTGATGGCTGTTTATGCAGGTACCACTGCTGACCGCGCCCAGGAGACCCTGGATGTATGCCAATCAGAACTCGCGCGATTGCGCCGCGATGTCACCGCTGAAGAACTCATTCGCGCCAAAACAGTGCTCAAGGGACGCCTTTTTACCATTGGCGATTTGCCCGAGGGCCGCGCTGGCGGTATCATTGAAGACTTATTTCTCGAAGGCCGCGTGCGAACGATTGACGAAATTGCCGCAGGAATTGATGCCGTTACCCTCAATCAGATTCCGCAATATATTGAGACTTTTCCCCCAAGGCCTGGTACATTACTGGTTTTGGGACCTCGACCGCTGGAGGGCTAAGAGGCAAGCGGATCATCCAATTTTCACAGGAGCAATTTATGGCAACAATCGATGCTATACAATATTCGGCACCCACCGATGAGGAGCGCGCTTTTTACGATGAAAATGGGTATATCGTGATCAAAAATGCCATTGAACCCATTGGTCTGGACCGGGTGCGACGGGCTTTTGAACGCCGCGAGGCAGAGACGCTCGCAGAGCGGGAAGAAGAACTTCGGATCGGCAAGTTCCGAAATGGCTATGGCAATGGACCTCACGCGCATACTATTCGCCCAGATTTTGACACAGATGAGACCATTCTCGATCTGGCTAATAATCCCAGTGTTATTCCCTATGTGGAAAATATCGTCGGCGCAGACTATCAGGCGATGGAGATGCTCTATCACAATCACCATGCGGGCACTGCCGCCCACACGAACTGGCACCGAGACTGGCCGCCCTGGACGCACCCGCAATATACGCTCAAGATTAAGGTTTTTTATTTTATCGACGATCAGACCGAAGACATGGGATGCTTTTCACTGGTACCCGGCACGCACACAAATCCGGATTATCCGCCCAAAGAAGAATATTCGAGAGATGCCCTGGAAACCATGCCCAATATGAAAAAGATGGCTCTCAATGCCGGCGATGCCGTGCTGTGGAATGTGGTTTGCTGGCATACAGGATGTGCCAATACCAGTGCGATGGATCGGCGTATGATTATTTATGGTTATATGCCATTTTTCGTTAAAAAGTGGATATCGAGTCCGCCACCACAAAGCATTGTCAATTGGGCCGATACGCCCCAAAAGCGACAACTGATGGGCATTCACTGCGTTGCAGGCAGACGCAGTTGGGATCGCACGGACGTGCCCTATTTGCCCGAGCACGAAGCCATAGCAATGGCAAAGAATTTATAAGCTATCAGCTTTTTACGTCTCACCGCTTTCTTCAGGAGCAACTCATGTCTTCACCCTTTTCCACGCATACCCTCGATAATGGTCTCACGCTTGTTTTTGAAACTATTCCGCGCATTCGTTCGGCTGCGCTGGGATTTTTTGCCCAAACGGGATCGCGCGACGAAGCGCCAGACCTTTTGGGGATTTCACATTTTCTCGAACACATGTGTTTCAAGGGGACGCCCAGGCGCGACTGGCGACAACTTTCGCTCGATGTCGATGATCTGGGCGCTATGTGGAATGCCTACACATGGTGGGAGGGCACGGCCTATTTTCACTGGGTGCAAAGTGATCGGGCAACGGATTCTATCGAGATTCTCAGCGATATGATGCGTTCCAATTTGCCATCGGATGAGTTTGATATGGAAAAGAAGGTTATCCTCGAAGAGATTGCGATGTATCACGACCAGCCCGACGCGCTTATTATCGACGATCTCATTCAAGAGGCTTTTGGCACTCATCCCCTGGGACAGAGCGTGCTGGGTACAGAAGATACTGTGAAGTCCATTACCCGCGATTTGATGGCGGAATATCACCAGCGGCGCTATGGTCCCAATAATCTCACGTTTGTCATTACAGGTGCGTTTGATCGTGATGAGATTATTCGCGCCGTTGAAGGACATTGCGGAGACTGGCAGGTGTCTGATCATGGTCGGGAGCAATCTACTCCTACTTTTCACGCTGCAAATCGCGTTGTGCAACGCGATGGTGTGGCGCGCGAACATATCGCGCTCGCGCTTCCCGCGCCGCCATCTTCCGATGATCATGCCGCTACTGCAGATCTGCTTTCTGTTTATTTGGGCGCATCGACCAATAGCCAGCTCTACTGGTCT
>JAJEAX010000042.1 GCA_022822565.1 Candidatus Latescibacterota bacterium | reverse complement strand
CGCCCTACCACTCAAAACCTCTGGATTGCGGCTAAAAACATGCCGCAATGACGGCTTTCATGTATACATTACCAGTTTCATTAAATTCGCTGATTCGTTCGCGTCTCAATCCCGATAAGTAACAGCCGTGCCACTGGCACTGACCATAAGCATACTACCCTCGCCAACCGTATCGTAGTCGAGGTCCACGCCAATGACGGCATTGGCACCCATACCGCGTGCCTGTTCGACCATTTCCTCAATGGCGAGATCTTTGGCTCTGCGGAGTTCTGACTCATACGCGGCTGAACGCCCGCCGACAATATCGCGGAGACTCGCAAAGATATCTTTGAAAAAATTGGCGCCCAAAATGGCTTCGCCAGTTACAATACCCTGATAGCTATCAATTGTTTTCCCTTCAATATTAGGGGTTGTCAACACGAGCATAAAAGCCTCCTTTTATATTGTTTTCCAATGGCTTCATCGAAAAATATCGCATTGCACTCCATCAGGCAAGGACTAAGGTCTAATAAAGAACAGGAGCTTTGACATGAACCACTTGAGCAAATCCATGCGGCAACAGTGGCAGGAACAGGGATATTTACATCTCAAAAATGTAATCCCCAAAGACGAAGCAGCGGAATATCTCGACGCTGCCAATGAAGTCATCGCGGAGTACGAAGCCAAATATCCCGAGGTACTCAAAAAAGGCGTCTATACCATCATCCAAACGCTCTTCCGAACGGGTCGGATCGACGGGTTGATGGACCACCCCAACCTATTTGGCATCATCCTCGACCTGATGGGACCTTATATCCAGATCATGGGATCGCAAATCTACGTGCGCTATCCAAATGATAAATCCGATAACTTGATCGGCTGGCACACCGATGCCGGACGCTCGCTGGCACAAATTCGGGTCACGCCAGACAGTCTGCCATTAAACTTCAAAATTCAGTTTTTCCTCACCGATATTCCACACGAAAATTGTGCAAACTTCTGTCTGGTGCCCGGCAGCCATCGCCGCCCAATGCCCAAAGGATCTCGCAATGAAACACCGCCCGGCGCAATACAACTCATTGCCGAAGCCGGAGATTGCGCGATCTTCCCCAATACCATGTGGCACGCGGTCGCGCCAAATCACACAGACGTCGTGCGGCGCAGCATCACCTTCCGGTATGGACAGATGTGGTGCAGACCCTACGATTACGAAAAGTGTCCCGAAGAAGTTCTATCCCGCATGACACCGCGCCGCCGCCGGTTAATGGGCGATATGGGCGAAAAATATACGGCGACAGATTATTTCAAACCATCCGATCAGATAAAAGTCATCATGGATGGTCTGGACTTCAAGTGTCCCAATGCTTAACAGCCCATAAAATCAAAAAGCCTCGGAACAATCCGGGGCTTTTTTTATTTCCATGCGACACTTTCGGGATGCAGCCTCGTCTTTTATTAAAACACGCGTGGATTGATTTCTTCTGGAGCATTCGTGGAACAGATTGAAGACAGCGCGCTCATCGCCAGAATTCTGGACGGCGACCGCAAAGCATTCGCAATTCTGGTACAACGCTATTCGCGATATGTGTATGCCCTAATTGCCCGATCTGTGCGACTGGTCGATGATGTGGAAGACATAGCTCAAATCGTATTTGTCAAAGTGTACGAAAATCTGCATCAGCTTCGCAAACCCGACCGATTTAGGCCCTGGTTACACAGCATCATACGCAACACCGTCAACTCCCATCATCGCCGTCGAGCCGTACAATTGCGACTGGAAGAAACATTTTATCCAGAACCTGCAACACACGAGGAAGAAGAGATCAAACAGGTTGTACGAGCCGCGCTTCACATCCTATCGGCTGAACATCGCCAGGTAATCGCCCATCACTATTTCAAAGGGTATTCGTACGCGGAAACAGCCGACCTCCTGGACCTCACAGTAGAAACCGTGCGCGGACGTCTGAGGCGTGCGCGTCTCAAATTGAAAGGAGAGTTACACAAAATGTCGGATACCCAAATGCAAACAACTGAACTGGACCGCGCGGACATGGACGCGCTCAAAAAAGTAATCGGTTTTGTAAGCGACGATGAAAAACGCCCGATCTTGCAGGGCGTATGCCTCGACACAGGTGGTCGCGCGACTGCGACCAATGGGCACATCATGATCATTCGCACCTTAAAAAGCCTCTCGGAATTGGCCGCACCCATTGTCATCGGACCCTGGTCAGACATTCTACTACCCGAACAAGCCACATTAAAAATCGCGGAAGAAACCGCAGAACTCCAGAGCAATGGCACAACCCTTCAAGTGCCCTTGATCGAAGGCCCTTATGTCAAATACGAACAGGTCATCCCGCAAGAAGCCCCCAGCATGCGCGTCTCCATCTCCTCAACTCTTCTATCACACGCCCTGAACCTACTACAAGATTTCATGGAAGCGCGGCACCCAGAGTCAGACATGTGGCAATATCGCCCTCGGGTAGATCTGCATCTCTCGCCACTAACCCAGACCATAACCTTTCTCACATCCCGAGATACGGGATATGCCCGCGAAGACAATGGCAAATTCCAATATCTCCTCGACGCGAAAGATGACATCTCCCCAGGAGGCGTTGCAGATTGGATATTTCAGATCCCCCTCAATGCCAAATTTGAAACACCATCAGAAGACACACTCAGGTTGAACGGGTCTGAAGAACGACCCGTTGTACACCGCTTTGCCGTAAACTTCGCGTATCTAAAACAGATCCTGCATGCGCTGGACTTTGAAGACAGCGATGAAATCACAATGGAATTTAGAGAACAGGGAAAAGCGATCATCTTACGCACGCCCTTGAATGAGGAATGGCTGGCACTGCTAATGCCAATCAGGCTCAAGTCAAAGGATTAAATCACGCCTGCATTCTCCAATGCCGCCTGAACCTGCCCCTCCTGCTCGGCAGACGGAGGTGGCATTGGCGGGCGCGGCACACCCCCATCGCGCCCCTGCAACTTCATCGCATACTTGGTATTTGCAGGCAAATTATCATCAAAAATCGCATTCCAAATCGGCAGCAACTTTTCGTGTAGATCCAGCGCCTTTTTATGATCACCCGCCCGACACGCATCCCACACCGCCACACACAACTCGGGCACCGCCGTCAAAATCGCCGCAATCGCACCGTGTGCCCCCAAAACAAATGACGGATACAACAACGCATCCACCGCAGTCATAAT
>JAJEAX010000400.1 GCA_022822565.1 Candidatus Latescibacterota bacterium | reverse complement strand
CACGCCCTATCAGCCCGAGGTGAGCCAGGGAACCCTTCGGGCTATTTTTGAATTTCAATCCATGATTTGTGAACTGACCAACATGGAAGTCGCCAATGCATCCATGTACGACGGCGCTTCTGCACTGGCCGAAGCCGTACTTATGTCGGTCCGGCTGAACAACCGAACGCGCGTCTTATTGCCGCGCAGCCTGCACCCGTTTTACCGCCAGGTGGTATCTACTTATGTGCGGGGGATAGATCTCGAACTCGTGGATATTCCCTGGTCTGACTCCGGCGCACTGGATATCCCCGCTTTGAAGCGCGAATTAAACGACAACACCGCCGCCGTGGTCGTACAAAACCCAAATTTTTTGGGCGTACTAGAACACTTAGACGAAATTGGCGACCTGATCAACAATACCAGAACGGCATTTGTGGCCTGCGTCAACCCCATATCCCTGAGCGCGATTCGCCCACCGGGCGACTTCGGCGCCGATATTGTCGTAGGCGATGGGCAACCACTGGGCCTGCCCCTGTCTTATGGCGGACCTTATGTCGGCTTTTTTGCGTCTCGGGAAGCACATGTGCGAAAAATGCCCGGTCGTATCTGTGGCCAGACCACCGATGTAGATGGCAAACGCGGCTTTGTACTGACATTGCAAACCCGCGAGCAACACATTCGACGCGAACGCGCCACATCGAACATCTGCACCAACCAGACCCTTTGCGCAACCGCAGCAACCGTGTACCTATCCTCTGTCGGCCCGCAAGGCTTCCGCGAAGTTGGCGAATTGAACTGGCATCAAAGCCATCGCGCCTTGCAGGCATTGACCGCCTTAGACAGCGTACGCCAGAAATTCTCCGGTCCAATATTTAACGAATTCGTTCTGGAAACAGACCGCAAAGCATCCGATGTTCTAACAGCTTTGCAACATCAGGGCATCGAAGCAGGCATTGACCTGGGCAGATTTTATCCCGAACTCGAAAATTGTATTCTCACATGCGTCACAGAAAAACGCACAGACGCCGACATTGATCGCCTCATCGATGCGTGGAGGACAATGTAATGAACCGCGATAAGTTAATTTTTGAACGCGGCGCACCAGACAGACGCTGTGTCGCATTTCCCGCTGCCGTAGATTCCGGAACAGCGATACCCGAAACCATGCGCCGCGATGTGCCACCCGGTCTCCCCGAAGTGAGCGAACTGGAACTCGTGCGCCACTACACCGCGCTTTCACAGATGAACTTCAGCATCGACACGCATTTTTATCCCCTGGGATCCTGCACCATGAAATACAATCCCAGAGTACATGAGAACGCTGCGCGCCTACCGCAGATCGCGGGATTGCATCCCCTATCGGAAAATGCCCAACCCGCCCTGCAAATTTTATGGGAAATGGAGCAAGTGCTCAAAGCCGTCAGCGGAATGGATGGATTCACCTTTCAACCCACAGCCGGGGCGCAGGGCGAATTCGTGGGCATATCACTGATCGCCGCCTATCACAGGGCGCAGGGCAACGCCAAAAAAGTAGTACTCATCCCCGACTCGGCGCATGGAACAAACCCGGCAACCGCAGCAATCTGCGGATATTCAGTACAGGCGATAAAATCAACAGAACGCGGCACAGTCGATGTGGAAGACCTCAAGACGCACTTGACCGAAGACGTAGCCGGATTGATGTTGACCAATCCCAATACATTTGGCGTATTTGAAGACGAAATTGAAGACATCGCCGCATTAGTACACGACGCGGGTGGCCTCTTGTATTATGACGGCGCAAACCTGAACGCCTTTCTGGGCCAGTGCCGCCCCGGCGACATGGGCTTTGACGTCGTACACATCAACCTGCACAAAACATTTACCACGCCCCACGGAGGTGGCGGACCAGGCTCTGGTCCCGTAGGCGTAACAAAGGCACTCTTGCCATTCTTACCCCTGCCCGTAGTCGCAAAAGAAGGAAATGCATTCAAACTCGACTTTGACCGCCCGGAATCCATCGGCAAAGTGAGTTCATTCTATGGAAATTTTGGCATGGTCATACGCGCATTGGTATATGCCAAAATGCTCGGTGCAGAAGGCATGCGCCGCACCAGTGAAATGGCCGTCTTGAATGCCAATTACATCGCGGCAAAACTCGACCCCCACTACGACCGTCCCAAAAATGCACAACCCATGCACGAAATGGTATTCTCGGCATCGCGACAAAAAAGGACGAACGGGATCACCGCAACCGATATCGCCAAACGGCTGATCGATTACGGCGTCCATCCGCCCACCATTTACTTCCCCCTGCCCAACGTAGCACCCGAAACCATGCTCATCGAACCGACCGAGACCGAAAGTCTCGAACAGGTCAACGACTTTATCGAAGCCATGATTCAAATAGCAAAAGAAGCCGAAGAAAACCCCGACCTCCTCAAAGAAGCCCCCCACGCAACGCCCGTGCGAAGACTGGACGAAGCAACCGCCGCGCGAAAACCCATCCTGCGCTGGAAATTGTAAAACACCAAAACCAAAAGGCAGGTGCCATCATGTCCTTCCAATTCACAGAAAAACACATCGCCGATTACCACACCTTTGGCTATACCATATTCCAGGACATCATACCCACAACCCTACTCACAGACCTGCGCCGCGTCACCGACAAAGCAAGAGAAATAGCGCGCAAAGTCACCGGCCCCCAGGCGCAGCGTCTCCAGCCCATCGCCAAATACGACCTCGACCAGCGCCCCTTCAAAAACTATGGAGAATTGCCAGAACTCAACGACGCCATCCACCAGGTCCTCACCCCGCATCACTACCACGCCGACCTCGACCGCACCGGCATCCTCCTCGAACCCGCCGAATACCCCTATTGTACGGACTGGCACCGCGACTGGCGCGATCACATGCCCAGAGAAGTATTCGAATCCGAATTTCGCGAAGAATGGCAATGGCAATCATACCACATTGACTACCAGAACCAGATCAACTGCGCCCTGTACGAAGACCCCGCCACCTGGATCGTACCCGGCAGCCACTATCGCCAGCGCAACCTCCCCGGTGAAATCGCCGCCAAAAACGCCTATGACCGCGACAAATTCCGCAATCAGAGACCGATCTCCAGCGAACAACAAGAACGCGACTGCCTCGCCTACACGCGCAACATGCCCGGCGCTGTACAACTGCGCCTCAACGCGGGCGACTTCGCCCTCTATCGTTCCAGCGCCTGGCATATTGGCAATTACGTCCCCTACCGCAAACGCGCCACCATCCACGACTTCTGCGGCACACCTGAATATTCCCAACACATTAACGAACGCGTTGAAAGAAAAGAAACCGCCATCAAACGCCTCGCATCTGCGACATAAACATACCTGACGCCCTGCATATAACTATTGTCTCTGAATTTTACTCTTCTTAAATTTAGCACTAATTATACAAATCCCACACTTACAGGAGCTACACTATGCAACTCACACCCGAACAAATACGCGAATTTTACGACCGCGGCTACGTCAAAATACCCGGCGCCATATCAAAAGCCATGGTCGATACCGCGCGTCAGGCCGTCAACCACTCCATCGGCACCCTGGGCCCAAACGGCGAAGACATGTCCAAACACCGCGCAGCGCAATTCTGCCGCGACTTAAATGGCGCCCCGGTTATCATGGACCTCTTCAACGCCAGCCCGGTCACCTCCCTCGCCGAATCGCTCATGGGAGAAGGCAACTTGCAAAAACCCATCAGAGGCGCGCAAGTCGCCCCGCGATTCCCCACAGTAATCGGCAATGTTCCACCCGAACCGCGCGGGCATCTCGACGGCATGGGCACCGGCACAAACGGCATGCCAAAAGGCGTGTACCGACGCGGATTTACGGCCTTCGCCGTCATCTATCTCGCCGACGTGCCCGAACCCTACAGCGGCAACTTCACCGTCTGGCCTGGCTCTCATCGCTTCTTTGAAAACTACCTCAAACGCGAGGGCCTCGAAATACTCTCCAACGGCACCCCGCGCGTTGACCTGCCCGAAGGCCCGGACATGGTCACCGGAAACGCCGGCGACCTCGTCATCGCACACCATCAGATGATCCACACCGGTGGCCCCAATGCCTCGCCCAACATACGCTACGCCGCCATCGCACGCCTCCGCCACATCGACTGCGAAAAAAATGGCAACGACTGCTTCCAGGACATCTGGCGCGAATTTCCCTGCGTGCGCGAAGCCATCGCGGCGTAAAGGCAAAAAAAGACACAAAAACCTTCTGGATCGCGGCTCAAC